>NZ_JBFAQR010000005.1:0-211771 GCF_040678815.1 Kitasatospora sp. NPDC049285
TCGAGGCCGGGGATGTCAACATATCTGGCGTTGACTTTTGGCACGCTGTTGAGTTCTCAAGGAACGGACACTTCCTTCAGGCGGCCTTCCGACCGGCCCTCCGGGCGCTTCGTTCTTTCGTGTTCCCAGCTTATCAGATCCGAGCTCGTGCTCTTTCCCGACTCGCTTTCGTCTTCTGCGACCTGACGGCCCGTCCGACGCTTCAAACTCTAGCCGATCCCCGCTCCGAAAAGCGAATCGGCCGCAATCTCCGAAAAAGCGCACAGCAAATACGAACGGAGACGCGAAAAGACGCGACCCGGTACGGATCAACTGGTGGTTCACGAGGATTGGCCACCCCGGGACCGTCCACGAAGAAACGTGTCCGGTGCTCCCTGCCGAGCGACTAGTGAACACTACGCCGATTGGCGGTGGAGTGCAAACGACGCTCGCCGCGCACCTGCCCGCCAGGCCCCTTGAGCGATCGCTCAAACCTCTGCCATGATGGCGCCGCCGGAGTTGAGCACTCGCTCAAACCGGCCCGGTAGGGGGACATCCATGCCTGATCAGGGCCGTCATCAGGGCCGTCGTCAAGGCCGAAGCCAAGGCCGTCGTCAGGGCCGCCGCAGGGCCGCGCCGCTCTATGTGGAGGTGCAGATCCGAGCCGATCCGGAGCTGGTCTGGGAGCTCACCCAGCAGCCGGGGCAGCACCAGCGCTGGGACGCGCGGTTCAGTCGCATCGAGTACGTCGACGGTGCGGCCGAGCCGGTGCGGTTCCGCTACCGGCTGGGGTTGTCGCGGGGGCCGGCGCTGACCGGGACGGGGGTGACGTCGGTTCAGCGGGAGCGGGCGGACGGGTCGCGGGTCAGTGCCTTGCGGTTCGCGGCCGACTCGGGGTGGTCGCCGTTGCAGGAGGGGGCCGGCTACTGGCGGTACCTGCGGGTGGAGGGGGTGCCGGGGGTCACCTTCGTGACCGGCTACGACTACCGGGGTTGGCGGTGGCCGGGGGGTGCCGGGTGCGACCGGTGGGTGGTGCGGGCTATGGGCGGAGCGCGGGGTGTCGCCGGAGCGGGCGCTCGTCCACGGCCTGGGCGAGGTCGCGGCGCGGATCGGCGCCGCCGTCGCCGCGGGGACGGCGGTGGCGGCGTCCGGCCGGGTCGGCCTCGGGCTGTCCGCCGGTGTCGCCGTCCTCCTGCTCTCCGTCCTGGTTCCCCCCTCCCCCGTCACGCCCGCGGCTCGCCGTTGCCGACGCAGGCCGCGGCGGGATTCCACCGGTCGTGCTGCCGCGCGGCCGCCTCGTCTACTGAACTCCCTGGAGCTGCCATGACTGTCACGCTGATCGCCCCGCCCGCGTCCGCCGTCTCGCCCGCTCCAAGCGGGTCGATCTTCCGGGATGCGCTCGGGGAGGAGTTCACGAGGCTGCACCCGGAGTTGCAGCGTCGGTTCGGTTTCTCCAGTGCCGACGGGATCGCGTGCATCGGGACGGGTCGGATGGAGCGGGTCGAACGCGGGCCGGCCGTGGTGGCGCCGTTCCTGCGACTCGGGACGCGTCGCAACATCCTGTTCCCGGAGCACGGGCGGGACGTGCCGTTCACCATCGCCAACTACGCCTACCGGGACGGGTTCGGGCGGGAGACGGTGACGTTCGTGCGGACCTTCCAGTTCGTCCGGCCGCGGCGGTTCGACGCGACGATGGTGGCGGCGCCGGGGCGGGCGGGGACGGTGATCGACTACCTGGGGACGCACCAGCACCTGGCGGTGGAGCTGCGGGTGGGGGTGACGGCGCGGGGCGGGCTGGTGATCTCGTCGGGGGCGCAGCGGGTGTCGTAGTTGGCGGGGTCGCCCGCGCTGCCGGAGGCGTTGACGGGGCGGGCGGACCTGCACGAGTGGTTCGACGAGCGGGAGGGGCGGTTCCGGATCCGGGTGCGGGTGACCAATCCGGTGGTGGGGCTGGTGCTGGGGTACCAGGGGTGGTTCACGGCGGAGTACCCGCGGGTGGGGCCGGAGGGGGTTCCGCGCCATGTGCGGCCGGTGCGCGAGTCCTTCCGGATGTGAGGTGCGGGCTACGCTGCGGCGCATGAGCGACACACGTGAGCGGTTGATGGACGCGGCCATCGGCGCGCTCAAGCGGCACGGGATCTCGGGGGTGTCGGCGCGGAGCATTGCCGGGGAGATCGGGGCCAATCAGGCGCTGGTGTTCTACCACTTCAAGACCGTGGAGGGGCTGCTCGCGGCGGCGGCGCTCCGGGAGACCGCGGCGCGGGTCGGCCGGTACCGGGAGCGGCTGGCGGAGGTGGGGTCGCTGCGCGAGTTGCTGACGGTCGGTCAGGAGCTGCACGCGCAGGAGCGGGCGGACGGGAACGTGGCGCTGCTGGGCCAGTTCCTGGCGGGGGCACGGGGGTATCCGCAGCTGGCCGAGGTGACGGCGGAGGGGCTGCGGCTGTGGACGGTGGAGATCGAGGCCGTGCTGGTGCGGCTGTTCACCGGGCACCTGATGGCGGAGTTCCTCGACCTGCCGGGGCTGGCGCGGGCGGTGACCGCGGCGTTCATCGGTCTGGAGCTGTACGAGGGGGTGGACCCGGAGGGTGCGGCGGGGGCGTTCGCCGCGTTGGACGGGCTGGGGGTGCTGGTCGAGGTGGTGGACGGGCTCGGTCCGGTGGTGTCGCGGGCGGTCACCGCGACGGTGCGCCGGCAGGTCCGGAGCAACGGGACCGTTTGACGGGGCCGCCGCGCGGGGGCCCCGGGCGCGGGAACGGCCGGACGGCCGGCCCCGGGGAGTGGGGCCGGCCGTCCGGCGGGTGTCGCGGTGGTGTCAGCTGTTGGTGGGGAAGCCCAGGTTGATGCCACCGTGCGAGGGGTCGAGCCAGCGCTGGGTGACGGCCTTGCCGCGGGTGAAGAACTGGACGCCGTCGGGGCCGTAGGCGTGGCTGTCGCCGAAGAGCGAGGCCTTCCAGCCGCCGAAGGAGTAGTAGGCGACGGGGACCGGGATCGGCACGTTGATGCCGACCATGCCGACCTCGACCTCGTTCTGGAAGCGCCGGGCCGCGCCGCCGTCGTTGGTGAAGATGGCGGTGCCGTTGCCGTAGGGGTTGGCGTTGATCAGCTCCAGGCCCTCGTCGTAGGAGGGGACGCGGACCACGGAGAGGACGGGGCCGAAGATCTCGTCGTTGTAGACGGACATGCCCGGCTTGACGTGGTCGAAGAGGGTGGGGCCGAGCCAGTAGCCGTCGGCGGTGGGAGCGCCGGTGGCGTCCTCGGCGGCGATCGGGTGCTTCCGGCCGTCCACGGTGAGCTCGGCGCCGTCGGCGACGCCGGACTCCAGGTAGGAGGTGACCTTGTCGCGGTGCTGGCCGGTGACCAGCGGGCCCATCTCGGAGTCACCGTTGCAGCCGGGGCCGACCTTGAGGGCGGCCATCCGCTGCTTGATCTTCTCGACCAGCTCGTCGCCGATCGGGTCGACGGCGACCAGGACGGAGATCGCCATGCAGCGCTCGCCGGCCGCGCCGAAGCCGGCGTTGATGGCGGCGTCGGCGGCCAGGTCGAGGTCGGCGTCGGGGAGGACCAGCATGTGGTTCTTGGCGCCGCCGAGGGCCTGCACGCGCTTGCCGTAGCGGGTGCCGTTCTCGTACACGTAGCGGGCGATCGGGGTGGAGCCGACGAAGGAGACCGACTTGACGTCGGGGTGCTCCAGCAGGCGGTCGACGGAGACCTTGTCGCCGTGCACGACGTTGAAGACGCCGTCCGGGAGGCCGGCCTCCTTCCACAGCTCGGCGATGAAGTTGGCGGCGGACGGGTCCTTCTCGGAGGGCTTGAGGACGACCGTGTTGCCGGCCGCGATGGCGATCGGGAAGAACCACATCGGCACCATGGCCGGGAAGTTGAACGGCGAGATGATGGCGACCGGGCCGAGCGGCTGGCGGATCGAGTAGACGTCGATGCCGGTGGAGGCCTGCTCGGTGAAGCCGCCCTTGATCAGCTGCGGGATGCCGCAGGCGTACTCGACGACCTCCTGGCCGCGGGCCAGCTCGCCGAGGGCGTCGGAGTGCACCTTGCCGTGCTCGGCGACGATGATCGCGGCCAGCTCGTCCTTGCGGGCGTTGAACAGCTCGCGGAAGTTGAACAGGACCTGGGTGCGCTTGGCGATCGAGGCGTTGCGCCAGGTGCCGAACGCCTGGGCGGCGGCGGCGACCGCCTGGTCGACCTCCGTGATCTCGGCGAAGTCGACCTGACCGGTGACCTGGCCGGTGGCCGGGTCGTGGATGTCGCCGCGGCGGGGCGCGGTTCCGGCGGTGGCGACGTACTGGCCACCGATCCAGTGCTTGATGTGCTTGCTCAAGGGTCTCTGCCTCCGATGGTCCACGGACATCCCGCGCTCTCCTCCAGTCTGCGCGGGCCGAGGGCCCTCCTCAACGAGCACCCTGACGGGGAACCGAGATTCACCCTTACAGGTCGTCGGCGGGCGGTTCCTCGTCGAGCGCGTCCAGGTACGGGTCGTGCAGGCCGTCGGCGAGTTCGGTGGTCTCCAGCAGGTCGAGCCGCAGGTCCTGCGCCCAGGCCTCGGCCCACTGCCGGGGCTCCGGGGCCCAGGGCGGGAGCAGCGCGGCGGCGGTCTCCAGCCGGTCGGCGAGCGTGCGGGCGGTGAACTCCTCGTCGAACGCGCTGGCCAGGGCGAGGAGTTCGCCCTCGCGGAACCGGGTGGTGAGCGCGTACAGGGCGAACAGGTCGGCGGGCAGCGCGCGTTCGCACAGGGTGAGGACGGCGAGCGCGGCGGTGTCCGTCAGCTCGGTGACGGGGACGGGCGCGCCCGCGGGGAGGATCGGCGGGTGGTGCAGCGGTTCGCGGCGCAGTTCGAGGCCGAGGGCGGTGGGGCCGGCGGTGACGGTGAGCTGGGCGCGGCGGGCGGTGCCGGGCGCTTCCCGGACGAGGTGGCCGGCGGCGCGCAGGGCTTCGGCGAGTCCGCCGGCGAGGTCGGCGAGCGGCGGGCCCTCGGCGGTGATCAGCTGCAGGTCGGCGGTGCGGGCGGCGCGGCCGACCGGGAGGCCGTGCAGGCGGAGGGCTTCGGGGCCGGCCAGGGCGAGGGCGTGCTGCAGGCAGTAGGGCTGGGCGTCGGTGAGCAGCCGGGCGCGGTCCACGGTGGGCGGCGGCGGCGGTGCGGTGCCGGGCAGTCCCGGCTGCTCGGGCGCGCCGGGCGGTCCGGGGGCGGCGGTGCTGGTGTCCATGGGGACAGTCTTGCGCGCGTGGGCGGTCGGCGGCGGGTGCGCCGCCGGTGCGTCCGGGCGGTCAGCCGTGGGTGCGCAGGCGGGCGGCGGCGTCGTGCAGGGCGAGTTCCAGCGCGGCGGGGTCGACCAGTCGGCCGGTGCGGTGCGGGGGGACCAGCCAGTGCGCGCCGCGGGTGGGGCGGGTGGGGTGCGGGACGGCGATCCAGGTGCCGTCGCCGGAGGAACGGATGCCGCTGCCGATCCAGCGTCCGGCGGTGCCGACCGGGACGAGGAAGCCGACGGTGTCGGCGGCGGGGTCCTCCAGGACGGGTCCGCAGCCGAGCCGGTCGAGCAGGGCGGCGGCGGGGCGGCCGATCCGGCCGGGGGCGTGCAGCACGTCCCAGCGGCGGCCGGCGGGCAGCAGGGCGAGGCCGAACCGGGTGCGCTCCCAGGTTCGGCGGCAGGCGTCGGGGTCCGGGGCGGCGTCGGCCAGCCAGTGCAGGGCGCTGGGGTAGCGGGGGGTGTCCACCGGTGTTCCTCGTCTCTCCCGGGTGGCGGGCCGGGGGTGCCTGCCACACGGGAGAGCGAGGAGCGGGTGGTCTCTTACACGGATCGCCTCGACGGATCGCCGCGACGGGGCGGCCTGACGACCGGTCAGCGGTCGCCGAAGATCGTCCGGTGCCAGTCCTTGCGGGCCACCGCGGTGGTGTCGAACATGACGTGCTTGACCTGGGTGTACTCGTCGAGCGAGTACTGCGACATGTCCTTGCCGTAGCCGGAGGACTTGTACCCGCCGTGCGGCATCTCGCTGATGATCGGGATGTGGTCGTTGACCCAGACGCAGCCCGCCGCGATCTCGCGGGTGGCGCGCAGCGAGCGGTGGACGTCGCGGGTCCAGGCGGAGGCGGCCAGGCCGTACGGGGTGTCGTTGGCCAGCCGCAGGCCCTCCTCGTCGCCGTCGAAGGGCAGGACGACCAGCACCGGGCCGAAGATCTCGCCCTGGACGACCTCGCTGTCCTGGGCGGCGCCGGTGATCAGGGTGGGCAGGTGGTAGGCGCCGAGCGAGAGGTCGTGGCCGTCGTGGCCCTTGCCTTCGGCGCGGCCGCCGGTGACCACGGTGGCGTAGGAGCGGGCGCGCTCGACGAAGCCGGCCACCCGGTCGCGGTGGGCGAAGGAGACCAGCGGGCCGAGGTCGGTCTGCGGGTTGAGCGGGTCGCCGAGGCGGATCGCCCGGTAGAGCTCGGCGACACCGGCCACGAAGGCGTCGTAGAGCGGGCGCTGGACGTAGGCGCGGGTCGCGGCGGTGCAGTCCTGGCCGCTGTTGATCAGCGAGGCGGCGACCGCGCCGTGCACGGCGGCGTCCAGGTCGGCGTCATCGAAGACCACGAACGGGGCCTTGCCGCCGAGTTCCAGGTGGGTGCGCTTGACGGTGGCGGTGGCGATCTCCGCGACCCGCCGGCCGACGGCGGTGGAGCCGGTGAAGGAGACCATGGCGACGTCGGGGTGGCCGATCAGGTGCTCGCCGGCGGTGCGGCCGGCGCCGGTGACCACGTTGACCACGCCGTCGGGGATGCCGGCCGCGGTGCAGGCGCGGGCGAACATCAGCGCGGTGAGCGGGGTCAGCTCGGCGGGCTTGAGGACGATCGTGTTGCCGGCGGCGATCGCCGGGAGGATCTTCCAGGCGGCCATCTGCAGCGGGTAGTTCCACGGCGCGATGGAGCCGATCACGCCGATCGCCTCGCGGCGTACGTACGAGGTGTGGTCGCCGCTGTACTCGCCGGCGGCCTTGCCCTCCAGGTTGCGGGCGGCGCCGGCGAAGAAGGCGGTGTTGTCGACCGTGCCGGGGACGTCGAACTCGGTGGACAGCTTGATCGGCTTGCCGGTCTGCGCGGTCTCCACCCGGGCGAGCTGGCCGGCCTGGTCGCCGAGGATGCCGGCCAGCCGGTTCAGCGCCTCCGCGCGGGCGCCGGGGGTGGCCCGGGACCACTCGGGCAGCGCGGCACGCGCGGCGGCGACGGCGGCGTCGACGTCGGCGGTGGTGGCGAGCTCGACCTCCAGGACGGTGGAGCCGTCGGCGGGGTTGACCACCGTGAAGGGGTCGCCGCCACCGGAGCCCCGGGTGAGCCGGCCCGCGATGTACTGCGCGCCGTCGCTGAAGGTGGTCAGGTCCATGAGTTGCCTCCATTGCCTACTCGACCCGGCCGACGATGCCTCGGACGGGGTGCCCCGGGCAAGGGTCACTCCGCCAGGGCGCATGTGCAGCGGCTTACACGCTGCAAGGCTGCGAATGGGCGACACAGCGTCGCGGACCTGCATGATTGCCCTGACACCCTGAGAACCCCCGGAGGTACCCGCGATGCTCCCCACCGTCGCCCGTGTGCTCGACCTCGACGTGATGCGCCGGGGTCTGCCCCAGGTGGTGGCGGGCGCCGGCGCGCTGGAGCGCCCGGTGCGCTGGGTGCACGTCAGCGAGCTGCCGGACGTGGCGGGGGTGCTGCGCGGCGGGGAGCTGGTGCTGTCCACCGGCATCGCGCTGCCGGAGGACCGCGACGGCCTGGCCCGGTACGTGCGCGAGCTGGACGAGGTCGGGGTGGCCGGGCTGGTGATCGAGTTCGGCCGGCGCTACTTCGACTCGCTGCCCCGGGCGCTGGTCGCGGCCGCGGAGCGGCACAACCTGCCGCTGGTCGTGCTGCGCCGGGAGCTGAAGTTCGTCGCGGTGACCGAGGCGGTGCACGCGCTGGTGGTGAACGCGCAGCTGGAGCAGCTGCGGGTGTCGGAGGCGGTGCACCAGGTCTTCAACGAGCTGGCGATCGAGGGCGCCGAGCCGGCCGAGGTGGTCCGGCAGGTGGGCCGGATGGCGGGCGCGCCGGTGGTGCTGGAGAACCTGGCGCACCAGGTGCTGGCGCACGAGACCGCGGGGCACGGCGAGGTGGAGCTGCTGGAGGACTGGGAGCGCCGCTCGCGCGGGGTGCACCCGGCGGGCCGCACCGGCTACGACCCGCGGTCGGGCTGGCTGGTGACGGCGGTCGGCGCGCGCGGGCAGGACTGGGGCCGGCTGGTGCTGGTGGACGAGCCGGTCCCGCTGCCGCCGGACGTGCCGCACCCGCACGCGATGCTGCTGGAGCGCGGCGCGGCGACGCTGGCGCTGAACCGGCTGGTGGTGCGCGACCGGGAGTCGCTGGAGCGGCAGACCCACCGCACGCTGCTGTCCGGGATCCTCACCCACGCGCTGACGGTGTCCGAGGTGGCGCTGCGCGCGCAGGCGCTGGGGGTGCCGTTGGAGGGGCGGCGGCTGGTGGGCGTGGTGCTGAGGCAGCGTCAGGGTCCGCTGCCGGCTGCGCTGGAGGCGCAGGCCCGGCTGCGCGACTTCACCGAGCTGGCGGCCACCGCGATCCGTACCAGCCGACTGTCGGCGCTGGTCGGCGCGTTGGACGACGAGGGCGTGGGGGTGCTGATCACGCTGGGCGCGCAGCAGGACGAGCACACCGCGCTGGAGACCTTCGCGGCGACGCTGCGGCGGCTGGTCGCGGAGTCGGCGCGGGACGGCGCGGCGGCGGCGCCGGTGATAGCGGTCGGCTCCTCGGTGGGTTCGGTGCGCGACGCCCGCCGCACCCTGCTGGAGGCGACCCAGGTCGCGGACGCGGCGCTGCACGACTCCCCCGGCGGCCGGGCCGCCGCCTACTACCGGCTTCCGGACGTGCGGCTGCGCGGTCTGCTGCACCTGCTGCGCGACGACGAGCGGCTGCAGACCTACGTGGAGCGCGAGCTGGGCCCGCTGCTGGCGTACGACGCCGAGCACGGCGGGCAGTTGGTGCAGATGCTGCGGATCTACCTGGAGCAGGGCCGCAACAAGTCGGCGGCGGCGGACGCCGCGCACCTGTCGCGGCCGTCGTTCTACGACCGGCTGCACAAGGTGGAGCGGATCCTGGGCGTCGACCTGGACCAGGTCGAGTCGTGCCTGTCGCTGCACGTGGCGCTGCTGGCGCTGGACGCGGTCCGGCGCTGACACCCCGTCACGGCGGGGTGCCGGCGCCGGCCGGCGTGTCAGCGCGGCCCGAGGGCCTGGAGTGCGGCGGTCTCGGTGGAGGAGACCTCCAGGGCGGCCAGCGAGCCGTCCGCGAAGTGCAGGTCGACCCGGTTGGAGAGCCAGGTGTGGCGGTTCTCGATCCGGCGCAGCTGCGGGTAGGGCAGGTCGCCGAGGGCGGTGAGGGCGCCGCGGGACTCGTGGGCGAGCAGGATCCGCCGGTCGGTGAGGACCAGCAGGACGTCGTCGTTGGAGTAGCCTCCGTCCCAGTGGCCGCCGGCGCGCACGGTGATGACGAACCGTCCGGCCTGGCTCGTCCAGCCGCCGGTCAGGCCGCGGCCGCGCACCAGTCGGCGGAGGCTGCGGATCAGGCCCCAGGTGCAGTCCTCGACCACCTCCGCGAAGGAGCCGATCAGGTCGAAGGCGGTGCTGACGGCGCCGAGCGCGAGCTCGGTGCCGAGCGCGAGGTTCCGGCTGCGGTACTTGCGCGGGACGCGGCGGATCAGGTCGCCGAGGTCGGCGTCGACGATGCCGCGGACCTGCTCGCCGGGGGCCAGCAGCGGTGCGGCCAGCGCCAGGTAGGAGCCGCCGCCGTAGCGGCTCGGTTCGTGGATCGGCGGGGCGCCGCCGTGGGGCAGGCTCATCCGAACGCCTCCTCGATGCGGTTCTTGGGCACCCGGTAGGGCTGCTGCTTGCCGGGGCCGTCGAGGGCTCCGGTGAGGGCGTCGACGTTCCCGTCGTCCTTGAGCGCGTCGGTCAGCACGCTCGCGGGGCCGCCCGCGCCGAGGCCGAGCGCGATCGGCGCCTTGATGCCGCCCTTGATCGTGGAGAACACCTCCTTGACGCCGATCGCCGCGCCGGCGTGCAGCAGGCGGGCCTCCATCGGCAGGTTGTCGGGGTTCTTCAGCACGCCGAGGCCGGCCTTCCAGGGCTTCTTGCCGATCTTGCGGACCACCTTGGCCGCGGCCTTGGCGTCCTTGAAGCCCTTCCAGGTGCGGTTGACGGTGCGCAGTTCCTTGACCGCCCGCATCAGGTCGCGGAGCGCCTCGGCGAGCTTCACCGACACCCGCTCGACCCGGGCGATGTAGACCGCGATCTCGGCCTCGACGACCAGCGCGTCGACGATGGTGGCCAGGCCGACCGTGACGATGTCGACGATCACCATGGCGGCCAGGCTGACGATCAGGGTCTCGATCGCCTCCCGGATGATGCCGATGATCAGGTCCTCGGCGAGCTTGCACTCGGCCGCGGCCTGGCTGATGATCTGCGCGACCTGCTCCATGTCCTTGGCGGTCGCGTCGATGCCCTCGACCACCTGGCCCAGGTACGCGCCGAACGAGGCGGAGGCGGCGCCCTGCCAGCCCTCGGCCAGCGGTCCGGCGCCGGCCCGCAGATCGGCGGCGACGGCGTGCATCTCCTTGGCCTGGGCCTGCCACTCCTGGGCGGCGGCGGTGAGCCCGGCCAGGTTGCCGGTGACCTTCTCCAGCACGTCCATCAGGCCGGTGGCGTCCAGCGCGGCCTTGACGATGTGGTCGAGCCCGGCGTCCAGGCCGTCGCTGACCGGGTTGCTGAGGTCGGGCAGCGGCGCGGTGACCGCGTCGACCTGGTCGCGGGTCCACTTGTACGCGTCGCCGACCTGGCCGAAGTCGACGCTGGCGAGCGCGGTCATCCCTGGCCTCCCAGACCCGCGGCGAGTTCCTCGTCCAGCTCGCGGTAGTTCCCGCCCACGCTGTGCAGCGCCTCGCCGGCGCCGTCCAGCAGCTACGACAGGTCGCCGAAGTTCTGCTCCTCGGCCCGCGCGTGCTCCTGGTACGCCTGGAACAGCTCGTCCGACCCCGGCAGCTTCCCGAAGTCGCTGGAGGCCAGCGGCACTCCGGCCAACCGGGACCGCACCGCGTCGATCCGGGCCGACTGATCCGCGATCAGCCGCCCGTAGGCCTCCAGTTGTTCCGGTTGGACCCGGAATCCCTGATCCCCCATGACTTCCCCAATGTCGTACCAAATTTCAGCCGATCATCGTACAGACGGGTTGTCTCTCGTGGTAGCCGGGGCAGCACGAAGGCCCCGGGCGGCGTGCCTGGGGCCTTCGGTGACGAAACGTCAGACCGTGTGCGCGTCGGTGAGGGTCAGCACCTCGTCCAGGATCGCCAGACCGGTCTTCGCCTCCTCCTCGCTGACGGTGCACGGCGGCACCACGTGGAAGCGGTTCATGTTGGTGAACGGCCACAGCCCGCGCTGCTTGCACGCCGCCGCCAGCTGCGCGATCGGCGCGTTCGCCTCGCCGGCCGCGTTGTACGGCACCAGCGGCTCGCGGGTCTCCCGGTTCTTCACCAGGTCCAGCGCCCAGAACACGCCCAGACCGCGGACCTCGCCGATCGACGGGTGGCGCACGGCCAGCTCGCGCAGGCCGGGGCCGAGCACGTTCTCGCCGATGTGCCGGGCGTGCTCCACGATGCCCTCCTCGGCCATCGCGTTGATCGTCGCGACCGCGGAGGCGCAGGCCAGCGGGTGCCCCGAGTAGGTCAGGCCGCCCGGGAACGCCCTCTGCGCGAAGGTCTCGGCGATCTCCGCGGAGATCGCCACACCGCCGAGCGGCAGGTAGCCGGAGTTCACGCCCTTGGCGAAGGTCAGCAGGTCCGGGGTGATCCCCCAGTGGTCCGCCGCGAACCACGCGCCGGTGCGGCCGAAGCCGGCCATCACCTCGTCCAGGATGAACACGATCCCGTACCGGTCGCAGATCTCCCGCACGCCCGCCAGGTAGCCGGCCGGCGGGATCAGGATGCCCGCGGTGCCGACCACGGTCTCCAGGATGATCGCCGCGACGGTGCCCGGACCCTCGAACGCGAGGGTCTGCTCCAGGTGCGCCAGCGCCCGCTCGCACTCCTGCGCCTCGTTCTCGGCGTGGAAGTTGGAGCGGTAGGTGTACGGGCCCCAGAAGTGCACGATGCCCGACACGCCCGTCTCGTTCGCCCAGCGCCGGGGGTCGCCGGTCAGCGTGATCGCGTTGGCGGTCGCGCCGTGGTACGAGCGGTAGGTGGAGAGCACCTTGTGCCGGCCGGTGTGCAGCCGGGCCATCCGGATCGCGTTCTCGTTCGCCTCGGCGCCGCCGTTGGTGAAGAAGATCTTGTCCAGGTCTCCGGGGGTGCGCTCGGCGATCAGCCGGGCCGCCTCGCTGCGCGACTCCTCGGCGAAGCCCGGGGCGATGGTGCACAGCTGGGCGGCCTTCGCCTGGATCGCCGCGACCACCTTCGGGTGCTGGTGCCCGATGTTGGTGTTCACCAGCTGCGAGGAGAAGTCGAGGTAGCGGTTGCCGTCGTAGTCCCAGAAGTAGGAGCCCTCGGCACCGGCCACCGCGAGGGGGTCGATCAGAGCCTGGGCGGACCACGAGTGGAAGACGTGCGCGCGGTCGGCGGCCTTGACGGCCTGCCCGGCGGCTGAGTCAGCGGTGGGGATGCTCATGCATCCAGCGTAGGGAGACGTCCTCCCGCTGGGCAGTTTCATCCTGTCACGCGAGTCGCATGTCGCCCTGACACGGTGGAAACGCGAGGGGGCGCGAGGACCGCGCGACCAGGCATCGCCCTATGTGGATGCATGGTTGCGCGCGCAGTTCCTCGCGCCCCTGTTGTCGCCCTGTCAGATCGCGGTCATCACGTGCTTGACCCGGGTGTAGTCCTCGAAGCCGTACGACGACAGGTCCTTGCCGTAGCCGGACTTCTTGAAGCCGCCGTGCGGCATCTCCGCGACCAGCGGGATGTGGGTGTTGATCCACACGCAGCCGAAGTCCAGGCGGCGCGACATCCGCATGGCGCGGGCGTGGTCCTTGGTCCACACCGAGGAGGCGAGGGCGTACTCGACGCCGTTCGCGTAGCCCACGGCCTGGTCCTCGTCGGTGAACTTCTGCACGGTGATGACCGGGCCGAAGACCTCGTTCTGGATGATCTCGTCGTCCTGCAGCAGGCCGGAGACCACGGTCGGCGCGTAGAAGTAGCCGACCTCGCCGACCCGGTGGCCGCCGGTCTCGACCTTGGCGTGCGCGGGGAGGCGCTCGATGAAGCCGGCGACCTGCTTCAGCTGGTTGGCGTTGTTGAGCGGGCCGTACAGCACGTCCTCGTCGTCCACGCCGCCGGTCTTGGTGTCGGCGGCGGCCTTGGCCAGCGCCTCCACGAAGGCGTCGTGGATGGACTCGTGCACCAGCACGCGGGTGGCGGCGGTGCAGTCCTGGCCGGCGTTGAAGAAGCCGGCCACCGAGATGCCCTCGACCGCCTCGGCGATGTCGGCGTCCTCGAAGACCACGACCGGGGCCTTGCCGCCGAGCTCCAGGTGGACCCGCTTGACGTCCTTCGCGGCGGACTCGGCGACCTGGATGCCGGCCCGGACCGAGCCGGTGATGGAGGCCATCGCCGGGGTGCGGTGCTCGACCATCAGGCGGCCGCTCTCCCGGTCGCCGCAGATCACGTTGAAGACGCCGGCCGGGAGCTCCAGGTCCTTCAGCACGCCGCCGATGATCTCGGCCAGCAGCACGGTGGAGGCCGGGGTGGTGTCGGACGGCTTGAGCACCACGGTGTTGCCCGCGGCGATCGCCGGGGCGAACTTCCACACGGCCATCATCATCGGGTAGTTCCACGGCGCGACCTGCGCGCAGACGCCGACCGGCTCGCGGCGGACGATCGAGGTCATCCCGTCCATGTACTCGCCCGCGGCCTTGCCCTCCAGCAGACGGGCGGCGCCGGCGAAGAAGCGCAGCTGGTCGACCATCGGGCCGATCTCCTCGGAGAGGGTCAGCCCGCGCGGCTTGCCGGTGTTGCGGACCTCGGCGTCCACGATCTCGTCGGCCCGGGCCTCGACCGCGTCGGCGATCTTCAGCAGCAGCTTCTGACGGGTGGACGGGGTGGCGTCGCGCCAGGCCGGGAAGGCGGCGGCAGCTGCGTCCATCGCGGCGTCCACGTCGGCGGCGCCGGAGAGCGGCGAGGTCGCGTAGACCTCGCCCGTGGTCGGGTCGACGATGTCGAGCGTGCGGCCGTCCGCCGCGTCGACGAACTCGCCGTTGATGTAGTTGCGCAGCGTACGAAGCTCGCTCACGGATCTCTCCTCGGTCTGGGCCTGCCACGTTGCAGCCCCGGCGCCAGGTTACCTCCGGCACTCGGTGACCACGGCATGTCAGCGACAAGCCACGTTCGGGGGCGTGCACGCGCCCGCGTGTACGTCGTCAGAGTAGCGCCATCGCCATCGATATCGACAGGGGGCCTCGCCAGACGCGACGCTTTCCGCGCCCGATCTTCGAATCGGCGACGAAATCAGCAGCACGGCGGCTTGCGCTTCTCCGCCCGGTCCGGCACAGTGGCGGCGTGGCCAACCGCGACCGGAACGCCAGCGTTCCCCTCGACGCCGCCTCCAAGGCGATCATCGAGCAGCTGCAGGAGGACGGGCGTCGCCCGTACGCCGCCATCGGCAAGGCCGTCGGCCTGTCCGAGGCGGCCGTACGCCAGCGGGTCCAGAAGCTGCTCGACCAGGGCGTGATGCAGATCGTCGCCGTGACCGATCCCCTCACCGTCGGGTTCACCCGCCAGGCGATGGTGGGCATCCGGGTCGAGGGCGACATCGAACCGGTCGCCGACGCGCTGGCCGCCTTCGACGAGGTCGACTACGTGGTGTGCACCGCGGGGTCCTTCGACCTGCTCGCCGAACTGGTGTGCGAGGACGACGAACACCTTCTCGAACTGATCAACAAGCGCATCCGCTCGCTTCCCGGCGTGCGGAGCACCGAGAGCTTCGTTTACCTGAAGCTCCGGAAACAGACCTACACCTGGGGCACCCGATGACAGCCGAGCCGGCGCAGAAGGACCTTTCCAAGACCGCCTACGACCACCTGTGGATGCACTTCACCCGCATGTCGTCGTACGAGAACTCCCCCGTGCCGACGATCGTCAAGGGCGAAGGCACCTACGTCTGGGACGACAAGGGCCGCAAGTACCTCGACGGCCTCGCCGGCCTGTTCGTGGTCCAGGCGGGCCACGGCCGCGAGGAGCTGGCCGAGGCCGCCGCCAAGCAGGCCAAGGAGCTCGCCTTCTTCCCGGTGTGGAGCTACGCCCACCCGAAGGCCGTCGAGCTGGCCGAGCGCCTGGCCAACTACGCGCCCGGCGACCTCAACAAGGTCTTCTTCTCCACCGGTGGCGGCGAGGCGGTCGAGACCGCCTGGAAGCTGGCGAAGCAGTACTTCAAGCTGACCGGCAAGCCGACCAAGTACAAGGTCATCTCGCGGGCCGTCGCCTACCACGGCACCCCGCAGGGCGCGCTCTCCATCACCGGCCTGCCGGGCCTGAAGGCCCCGTTCGAGCCGCTGGTGCCGGGCACCCACAAGGCCCCGAACACCAACATCTACCGCGCCCCGGCGTACCTGGCGGGCCCCGACGGCACCGTCGACCCCGAGGCGTACGGCCGCTGGTGCGCCGACGAGATCGAGCAGGCCATCCTCTTCGAGGGCCCCGAGACCGTCGCCGCCGTCTTCGTCGAGCCGGTGCAGAACGCCGGCGGCTGCTTCCCGCCGCCGCCCGGGTACTTCCAGCGCCTGCGCGAGATCTGCGACCGCCACGACGTGCTGCTGGTCTCGGACGAGGTCATCTGCGCCTTCGGCCGCCTCGGCACCATGTTCGGCGCCGACAAGTTCGGCTACGTGCCGGACATGATCACCTGCGCCAAGGGCATGACCTCGGGCTACTCCCCGATCGGCGCCACGATCATCTCGGACCGCATCGCCGAGCCGTTCTACAAGGGCGACAACACCTTCCTGCACGGCTACACCTTCGGCGGCCACCCGGTCTCCTCGGCGGTGGCGCTGGCCAACCTCGACATCTTCGAGCGCGAGGGCCTCAACCAGCACGTGCTCGACAACGAGTCGAAGTTCCTGGGCACCCTGAACAAGCTGCGCGACCTGCCGATCGTCGGCGACGTCCGCGGCAACGGGTACTTCTACGGCATCGAGCTCGTGAAGGACAAGGTCACCAAGGAGTCGTTCAACGACGACGAGGTCGAGCGCGTCCTGTACGGCTTCCTCTCCAAGGCCCTGTTCGACAACGGCCTCTACTGCCGCGCCGACGACCGTGGCGACCCGGTCGTGCAGCTGGCCCCGCCGCTGATCTCCGACCAGTCGACCTTCGACGAGATCGAGCAGATCCTGCGGACCAGCCTCTCCGACGCGTGGCAGAAGATCTGATCCTCCTTCCCCACCCTCCACCGAAGGGCGGCCCCGACTCCTCACGTCGGGACCGCCCTTCGGCGTACCCGGGAGTGAATCTGTCGGCCAACACGCCGCTTTCGCACCGATTCATCCCTGATCGGAGCAGTGCGGCGCACCCGCGAGGACGCCCGATCGTTCTAATCTGACGACTGTCATATCCCCGTCGGCACCTGGATGGATCACATGTCAGCGGCCCCGCCCGACAACGACGTGCTCTGGGCCCGAGGGATCGTCAAGTCCCACCACGGCACCCCCGCCCTGCGCGGCGTCTCCCTCGGCGTCCGCGTGGGCGAGATGCTGGCCGTCACCGGACCGCGCGGCTCCGGCAAGTCCACCCTGCTCGGCTGCCTCTCCGCGCAGCTCCCGGTCGACGACGGCGAGGTCTGGTTCAACAGCTCCCCCGTGCACACCCTCAGCCGCACCGGCCGCGAGAAGCTCCGCCGCGAGCGCTTCGGCTACGTCGGCTCCGAACCGCACCTGGTCCCGGAACTGACGGCCCGTGAGAACGTCGCCCTCCCGCTGCTGCTGGCCGGCGCCGGGCACAAGGCCGCGTACCGCGCCGCCGCCGACTGGCTGGAGCGGCTCGACGTCGCCGACTGCGCCAAGCTCCGGCCCGCCCAGCTCCAGCAGAGCCAGCGCCAGCGGATCGCGGTCGCCCGCGCGCTCGCCCCGGAGCCGCCCGTGGTCTTCGCCGACGACCCCACCGCGCCGCTCCACCGCGACGCCCGTGAACAGGTGCTGCGGATACTCGCCAGCGCCGCCCGCTCCCACCAGCTCACCCTGGTCCTGGCCACCCACGACCCGGCTCTCGCCCGGTTCGCCGACCGCACCGTCCACCTGGTCGACGGCCGGCTCACCGCCGAGACCGCCGCCGTCCCCGCCGGGCGCTGAGAGGCCAGCCGTGTACTACCTCAGACTCGCCCGCGGCTACCGCACCCTCGACCTCGCGCGCGGACTGCTCACCGCCACCGCCGCCGCGGTGGTCGCCGCGTTCCTGCTGCGCGCCCTCGGCCGCGCGCTCAGCGAACCCGCCGGCGCCTCGCTCGACCGGCTGCTGTGGTGCCTGCCGCCGCTGGCCGCCGTCGCCTGGTTCGCCGCCGTCGCGGCCCGCGCCGTCCCCGCGCAGCACCCCGAGCGCATCACCGGGCTCACCGCGGCCGGTGCCGGACCCACCCGGATCCGGCTGCTCATCGCCGGCGAGATCGCGCTCGCCTGCGTGCTCGGCTCCGCGGCCACCCTGCTGCTCTTCCTCGTGCTGCGCAACGACATCGCCGGGCCCACGCTCGCCCCCGACCTCGGCATGGGCGTCCCGCTGCCCGCCGTCGCACCGATCACCCTGCTCGCGGTCCTGCCGCTGGTCGCCGGGGTCTCGGCCGCCTGCGCCGTCGACTTCCCGGAACGCCTGCCCGGCCGCCCCGCCGAACCCGCCGGCCCCACCTTCGCCCCGCTACGCCTCGCACTGCCCGCCGGACTCCTGGTGGTCGGCCTCGGCCTCCAGCTGTACGGCCTGCGCCCCGGTGCCGGCGTCGACGGCCGCACCGTCGCCCTGCCCGGCGGTCTGCCCGCCACCAGCCCCGCCCTGCTGATCGGCTGGACCGTCACCGCCACCGCCGTCGCACTGTGGACCGGCCCGCTCCTGCTGGTCGCCGGCCGCCT
Organism: Kitasatospora sp. NPDC049285; assembly: GCF_040678815.1. Taxonomy (NCBI): domain Bacteria; kingdom Bacillati; phylum Actinomycetota; class Actinomycetes; order Kitasatosporales; family Streptomycetaceae; genus Kitasatospora; species Kitasatospora sp. NPDC049285. The sequence goes on from NZ_JBFAQR010000005.1 coordinate 18,092, forward strand.
GCTCGCGCTCGGCCGGCCCGCCCCGCTGCGGCTGCTGGCCGGCCGCGGCCTCGCCGCGCAGTCCCGGCGGCTCGGCGCCCCGGTGGCCGTGCTCACCGCGATCGTCGTGCTGCTGCTGGTCGCCGCCCGCAACTGGGCCGACCACGACACCGCCGTCCCCGCCCTGACCCTGGTCGAAGGCATCCTCGTGCTGGCCTGCGCGATCGCGGCCCTCGCCGCCCGTCTCCACGAGCTGCGCGCCGCCCGCCGCCCCACCGCCGACGCCCTCGACCGCCTCGGCACCCCGCCCTCGCTGCTCACCGGCGCCGTCGCCCTGCGCACGCTCACCGTCGGCACGGTCCTGCTGATCACGGGCGGCCTGACGGCAGTGCTCTGCCCCCTCCTCTAGCGTCCGGAGGAGGGGGCAGAGCACTGGACCTGGCCGGTCCTAACCCGCCGCGGCGAGCTGGCCGCAGGCACCGTCGATCTCCTGGCCGCGGGTGTCGCGGACCGTGGTGGGGACGCCGTGGGCCTGGAGGCGGCGAACGAACTCACGCTCGTCCTCCGGGCGGGAGGCCGTCCACTTGGAGCCGGGGGTGGGGTTGAGCGGGATCAGGTTCACGTGGACCCGGCGGTTCTTGATCAGCCGGCCGAGCAGGTCGGCGCGCCACGCCTGGTCGTTGATGTCCTTGATCAGCGCGTACTCGATGGAGATCCGGCGGCCGGACTTGTCCGCGTAGTTCCACGCGGCATCCAGCACCTCGTCGACCTTCCAGCGGGTGTTGACCGGCACCAGCTCGTCGCGCAGCTCGTCGTCGGGGGCGTGCAGCGAGAGCGCGAGCCGGCAGCTCAGACCCTCGTCCGCGAACCGGTGCATCGCCGGAACCAGGCCGACGGTGGAGACCGTGATACCGCGCTGCGAGAGCCCGAAGCCGTCCGGAGCCGGGTCGGTCAGACGGCCGATCGCGCCCAGCACCCGGTTGTAGTTGGCGAGCGGCTCGCCCATGCCCATGAACACCACGTTCGACAGCCGCGCCTCACCACCGGGCACCGCGCCGGACTTCAGGTCGCGCATGCCGGACGCGATCTGCTCGACGATCTCGGCCGTGGACAGGTTCCGCGTCAGCCCGGCCTGCCCGGTCGCGCAGAACGGGCAGTTCATCCCGCAGCCGGCCTGCGAGCTGATGCACATGGTGACCCGGTCCGGGTACCGCATCAGCACCGACTCGACCAGCGTCCCGTCGAACAGCTTCCACAGCGTCTTTCGCGTCGCGTCGTCGTCGCACGACACGTGCCGCACCACCGACATCAGCTCGGGCAGCAACGCCTCGGTCAGCTTCTCCCGGCTGGCAGCCGGGATGTCCGTCCACTCCGCCGGGTCAGTCGACATCCGCCCGAAGTAGTGGTTGGCCAACTGCTTCGCGCGAAACGGCTGTTCGCCCAACTCGGCAACGGCCTCCTTGCGCTCGGCAGGGCTGAGGTCGGCGAGGTGTCGCGGGGGCTTGGCGCCGCGCGGCGCGACAAAGGTCAGTTCTCCGGGCTTAGGCATGATTCATCCAGTGTCTCAGATCCACTTGACGAGCCGAGCGGCGTGTTCCGGGAACGCCGAAGGCCCCCGCGGGCGGGGGCCTTCGGGAGGGTGGTGCGGCTCAGCCGCCGACGAAGGCGGTGAGGAGGAGCCAGACGACCGGGGCGGTGGGGAGCAGGGAGTCCAGGCGGTCCATGATTCCGCCGTGGCCGGGGAGCAGGGTGCCCATGTCCTTGATGCCGAGGTCGCGCTTGATCATCGACTCGGCGAGGTCGCCGAGGGTGGCGGTGACGGCCGCGCAGCCGCCCAGGATCAGGCCCTGCCACCAGCTGCCGCCGTCGATGACGAACTGCATCAGCAGGGCGCCGGCCGCCATCGACAGCCCGATGCCGCCGGCCAGGCCCTCGCGGGTCTTGCCGGGGCTGATGGTCGGCGCCAGCTTGTTGCGGCCGAACTTGTAGCCGACGGCGTACGCGCCCGTGTCGGAGCAGATGGTGACGACCAGGAACAGCAGGATCCGCCACGCGCCGTCGTCGGCGGCCAGCATCAGGGCGACGAAGGTGGCCAGGAACGGGACGTAGAAGGCGGTGAACACCCCGGCCGTTATGTCGCGCAGGTAGTTCTCCGGCGGGCTGGCCATCCGGGCGACCATCAGCGCCAGGCCGGTGAGGGCGAGCACCGCGGCGGCCCACTGGCCGCCCTCGAAGTACCCGGTGATCACCATGCCGACGGAGCCGATCACCAGCGGGATCAGCGGGACGTGGACGTCCTTGCGCTCGGCCAGTCGGCTGGTCAGCTCCCAGACGCCGACCGCGACGGCGGCGGCGACCACCACGATGAAGACCGCCTTGACCACGAACAGCGAGGCCACGATCACCGCCCCCAGGCCGGCGCCGACACCTATCGCGGCGGGCAGGTTGCGGCCACCGCGCGGCTTGCGGGGCTGCTGGTCGGTCTGGGCCACGGAGGTCTCCTGGACGGGGGGCATGATCTGAGTCTGTGCCGCGTCGCCCCCTCGCTATGCCGGAGGCTGCCGCGCGTGACCCGTTTGGTGTCGGCCGGGTCGAGCCGCGCCCCGGGCCGGGCGGTGGTGTGACCGCCGGTCCGGGGCGTGTGCGGAGCCTGGATCAGACCTCCAGCAGCTCGGCTTCCTTGTGCTTGAGCAGCTCGTCGATCTGCGCCACGAACTTGGCGGTCAGGTCGTCGAGCTCCTTCTCGCCGCGGCGGCCGTCGTCCTCGCCGATCTCCTTGTCCTTGACCAGCTTGTCGATCGCGTCCTTCGCCTTGCGGCGGATCGAGCGGACCGAGACCTTGGCGTCCTCGCCCTTGCCGCGGGCCTGCTTGATGTACTCGCGGCGGCGCTCCTCGGTGAGCTGCGGGAGCACCACCCGGATGACGGAACCGTCGTTCGACGGGTTGACGCCCAGGTCCGAGTCGCGGATCGCGGTCTCGATGGCCTTCAGCGCGGTCTTGTCGAACGGGGTGACCATGGCCATCCGCGGCTCCGGAACGGAGAACGAGGCCAGCTGGTTGATCGGCGTCAGGGCGCCGTAGTACTCCGCGACGATCTTGGCGAACATCGCCGGGTGCGCACGCCCGGTACGGATGGCGGCCAGGTCGTCCTTGGCGACGGCGACGGCCTTCTCCATCTTCTCCTCGGCCTCGAGGAGGGTCTCATCGATCACTGTGTGCTCCCTGTCCGGATCATCTGCTTTGTCCCGTACCGGTGCCCCGGACGGCTGTTGCTGCTCAGAGCCCCGACGCCTAGGCCCGGGCGGAATCCTCGCTGATGAGTGTGCCGATCTTCTCACCCTTGACCGCACGGGCGATATTGCCCTCCGCGAGCAGTTCGAAGACCAGGATCGGCAGCCCGTTGTCCTTGCACAGCGTGATCGCGGTCAGGTCCGCCACCTTGAGGTCGCGGGCGATCACCTCGGTGTAGTCCAGCGAGTCGAACCTGACCGCCGCCGGGTTGGTCCGCGGGTCCGAGTCGTACACGCCGTCGACGCCGTTCTTGCCCATCAGCAGGACGTCGGCGTGGATCTCCAGGGCGCGCTGGACCGCGGTGGTGTCGGTGGAGAAGTACGGCATGCCCATACCGGCGCCGAAGATCACCACGCGGCCCTTCTCCAGGTGCCGGATGGCGCGCAGCGGCAGGTACGGCTCGGCGACCTGGCCCATCGTGATGGCGGTCTGCACCCGGGTCTCCATGCCCTCCTTGATCAGGAAGTCCTGGAGCGCCAGGCAGTTCATCACCGTGCCGAGCATGCCCATGTAGTCGGAGCGGGCCCGGTCCATGCCGCGCTGCTGGAGTTCGGCGCCGCGGAAGAAGTTGCCGCCGCCGATGACCACGGCGACCTCCGTCCCGGAGCGCACCACCGTGGCGATCTCGCGGGCGATGGCGTGCACCACGTCCGGGTCGACGCCGAGGCCGCCGCCGCCGGCGAACGCCTCGCCGGACAGCTTGAGCAGTACCCGGCGGCGGGCGCCGGTGTCCGCGGTCTCCTGCGTCTCCTGCATGGACTTCTCCTTCTCCGCCTGCTGGTCAGCAGATCTGCAAGTGCTACTCACGGCGCCGGACGTGCGGGCCCTGGGCCGTGTACACGAGAGGAGGCCACTGCCGCGGGAACCGGTACGGTCTCCTGCACGGCAATGGCCTCCTCGTCGTTCATGGTGCCGACGCCGCCCCCACGGGGTGCTGGAGGGCGCGGTCGGCGCGTTCCTCCGTCCGCCGGGACGGGTGGCCCTTCTACTTTAGGTCCGGCGTGCGGCCGGGCCGGTGGAGAAGGGCGGCGCGGAACGGTCTCAGGCGCCGACGCGGAAGCGGACGAAGCGCTTGAGGGTGACGCCGGACTCCTCGAGGACCTTGGCGACGGTCTTCTTGTTGTCCTTGGCGAACGCCTGCTCCAGCACGGCGTTCTCCTTGACGAAGCCGGTCACGCGGCCCTCGACGATCTTCGGCAGGGCAGCCTCGGGCTTGCCCTCCTCGCGAGCGGTGGCCTCGGCGACGCGGCGCTCGTTCTCCAGGTCCTCGGCCGGGATCTCCTCGCGGGAGAGGTACTTCGGCGCGAAGGCGGCGATGTGCTGCGCGACGTCCTTGGCGGTCTCGGCGTTCTCCTTGTCGAGCTCGACGAGGACACCGATGGTCGGCGGCAGGTCCGGGTCCGACTTGTGCATGTAGAGGCCGACGAAGCCGTCGTTGTCGAACTGGGCGAAGCGACGGAAGACGATCTTCTCGCCCAGGGTCGCGTTGGCCTCGTCCACGAACTGCTGGACGGTCTGGCCCGGGTTGATCTCGGAGGCCAGGGCGGTGTCCAGGTCGGCCGGGGAGGTGGCGGCGACGTGCGCGGCGATCGCGTCGGCGACCTCGACGAACTTGCCACCCTTGGCGACGAAGTCGGTCTCGCAGTTCAGCTCGACCAGGACGCCGGACTTCTTGTCCTCGGCGATCAGCGCGGCGACGGCGCCGTTGGAGGCGTCACGGCCCTCGCGCTTGGCAACGCCCTTCTGGCCCTTGATGCGCAGGAGCTCGACGGCCTTCTGGACGTCGCCCTCGGCCTCGTCCAGGGCCTTCTTGCAGTCCATCATGCCGGCGCCGGTCAGCTCGCGGAGCTTCTTGACGTCCGCGGCGGTGAAGTTCGCCATGGTGTGATCTCTTCTCACATCTCGCGTGTCAGCGTGGGGAGGTGCCGGGGCCTCGTGGTCCGGGCCCCTGGCACGGGAGCTCGTGGTGCAAGCCCCCGGCACGGGAGAGAGGGGCACCCACCGGCTCAGCCCGGCCGGTGCCCCTCACCCTGGTGGTACGTCAGGCCTGCTCGGCCTCGGCGGCCGGAGCCTCGGCAGCGGCGTCGGCCACGGCCTCGGCGGCGGGGGCCTCGGCAGCAGCCTCGGCGGCGGGGGCCTCAGCGGCCTTCTCGCCCTCGAGGATCTCCTTCTCCCAGTCGGCCAGCGGCTGGTCGGCGCCCGGCTCGGCCTTGGTGTCGCCCTTGGCGACACCGGCACGGGCCTTCAGGCCCTCGGCGACGGCGTCGGCGATCACGCGGGTCAGCAGGGTGACGGAGCGGATCGCGTCGTCGTTGCCCGGGATCTTGTAGTCGACCTCGTCGGGGTCGCAGTTGGTGTCGAGGATGGCGACGACCGGGATGTTGAGCTTCCGGGCCTCGCCGACCGCGATGTGCTCCTTCTTGGTGTCCACGATCCAGACGGCGCTGGGAACGCGCTGCATGTCGCGGATACCGCCGAGGGTCTTCTCCAGCTTGTCGTACTCGCGCTGGAGGACCAGGAGCTCCTTCTTGGTGAGGCCGGAGCCGGCCACATCCGTGAAGTCGATCTCGCCGAGCTCCTTGAGGCGCTGCAGACGCTTGTAGACGGTCGAGAAGTTGGTCAGCATGCCACCCAGCCAGCGCTGGTTGACGTACGGCATGCCCACGCGGGTCGCCTGCTCGGCGATGGCCTCCTGGGCCTGCTTCTTGGTGCCGACGAAGAGGACGCTGCCGCCGTGGGCAACGGTCTCCTTGACGAACTCGAAGGCGCGGTCGATGTAGTTCAGCGACTGCAGGAGGTCGATGATGTAGATGCCGTTGCGCTCCGTGAAGATGAAACGCTTCATCTTCGGGTTCCAACGACGGGTCTGGTGACCGAAGTGGACGCCGCTCTCCAGCAGCTCCCGCATCGTGACGACGGCCATGTGCCGTACTCCTCGGTGTGTTGCCCGGCGCGCCGCGAGGACTGCGAGCTGATCGCGCCTTGCGGGGTGCCGAGGTACTCGGTTTGTCCGTAGCGGTCGGGCGACCGCCACGCCTGACGCCCCGACGTGCCAAGCCGCTTGGCCTGCACGGGGCTTGCGGCCTCGGCAGGCTCGGCGGACCGAGCGGCACTCGCACCGAACGGCCATCCCGGCGAAGCCGGACCGTTGGTGGCGGGGCGTGCGAAGTCGACCCGGCAGACCGGGTCGCGTGTGAAGTGTACGGGAAGCCCCGAGCACCGAGCGACTCCGCGCGGTCCCGCCTCCCTGTTCAGCACCACCACTGCCTGGCCGCCGTCCGCCGTTCACCCCTGCGAGGGACGGCAGTTGTCCACAGCCGGGGTTTGTCCACAGGCCACGGAATTCCGCGCGCGGGGCGGACGGCGCGGCGGCGAGGGTGGGCGCGGTGCCGTCGGCCGCCGCGTCGGCGGCACGGCAGGTGGCTTCGCCGGTCGCTCTTGCTGGCCGCTTTCGGTGCTCGCCTTCGGTGGTCGTCTGCGGTGATCGTCTTCGCTGTTGGTCGGGAGGTCGGTGTGCGGTGGGGTGTGGTGGTGCGTGTGCGGGTCGCGACCCGGGCGGTGACGCGGCTGGTGATCGTCGGGGTGCTGGTCGTCGCCGTGGTGGGGGGTGTGGGGAGCAGGGCCGCTTCGCTGTCCGGGGTGACCGCGGCCGGGGCTGTCAGGGGCGAGGTGCTGAGGGAGGGCGCGCTGGGGGTCGGACCGGGGCGGGCGTGGCCGGTCGGGGACGCGTCAGGGTTGCTTCGGCGGTTCGATCCGCCGCCGGTGCGCTGGGCGGCGGGGCATCGCGGGGTGGACCTGGCCGCCTCGCCAGGGACGGCGGTGCGCGCGGCGGCACCCGGGGTGGTCACCTTCTCCGGGCAGGTGGCCGGATGTCCGGTCGTGGTGGTCAGCCATCCCGGATCGGGCAGCCCACCACTGCGCACCACCTACCTCCCGGTGGCCGGTTCCGTCTCGGTGGGCACCGCGGTCTCGGCCGGCGAGCCGATCGGCGCACTGACCGCCGACTCCGGCCACTGCCCCGTCGACTGCCTGCACTGGGGGCTGCTGCGCGGCACCCGCTACCTCGACCCGCTCGCCCTGCTGGGCACCGGCCGCGCCCGGCTCCTCCCGCTCGACTCGCCCGCACCGTAGCCCTCGCCCTCGCCCTCGTTGTGATGGGGCGTCAGGTGCGGCACCGCCCGCGATGGCCGGCGCCTAGGAAGTCATCGCCGACCGCGGGTCACCGGCCGCAGGTTCCCGGCGGTCTCGGTGGTCTCGGCGGAGGCCGTCCAGTGCGAACTCCACCGCCGCATCGGCGATCTCCCGCGCGGTTTGGTCGGTCGCGCCATCGGCTTCGCGGGCCCGGTCGAGCTGGCGGACGGCAGCTTCCACCACGCCCTGCAGCAGCGACGCGGCGACGGCCGGACGGGCGTGGCCGAACTCCTCCAGCGCCCGGACCACCATCGCGGTCAGCCCACCGTGGGCGGCGCGGATCCGCTCCCGGGCGGCGGGGTCCAGTTCGGACTCGGCGACGGCGACCACGGCGCGGTGGACCGGTTCCCCGGCCAGCGCCAGCTGACCGCGCACGTACGCCTCGATCCGCTCGGCCGGACCGTCACAGGTGGCCATCCCCGCCTCGATCTCGGCGGCCCAGAGCGGGAGGTCCGCCGCGCAGAGGGCTTCCACCAGCTCGGCCCGGGAGCGGAAGTACTCGTACACCGAGGAGCGGGCCAACCCGGTACGCCCGGCCAGCGCACCGAACGTCAGCGCTTCCCGGCCGCCCTCCGCCAGTAGGGTGCGCGCGGCGTCGAGCAGCGCGGCCTGCTGTAACTGGCGATGCTCGGCCACTGTGGCCGCCCGGATTTTCGGCACGTCCCAACTCTACGGAGGCCGCCGCCGGCCGGAGCGGCTTACCGCCACAGCCGACCGGTTCAGCGCACGTCGGACAGTTTCGCCCGCAGCTGCAGCACCGATTTGGTGTGGATCTGGCTGACCCGGCTTTCGGTCACGCCCAACACCTGACCGATCTCGGCCAGCGTGAGGCCCTCGTAGTAGTAAAGGGTCACCACGGTCTTCTCCCGCTCGGGCAGCGTGTTGACCGCGGAGGCGAGCAGCCGCCGCAGTTCGCGGTCCTCGACGATCTCGACCGGGTTGTCCGCCCCGCTGTCCGGCAGCGTCTCCATCAGGGTCAGCCGATCGCCGCCCTCGCTGGCCGAGTGCAGCAACTCGTCCAGCGCGACCACGTTGGCCAACGACAGCTGACTGAAGATGGTGTGCAGCTCGTCCAGCGAGATGCCCATCTCCGTGGCCACCTCGGGGTCGTGCGGGGTCCGCCGCAGCCGCGCCTCCAACGTGGCGTACGCCCGCTCGACCGCCTTCGCCTTCTGCCGGACCGACCGGGGAATCCAGTCCAGCGCTCGCAGTTCGTCGATGATCGCCCCGCGGATCCGGCTGATCGCATAGGTCTCGAACTTGATCGCCCGGTCGATGTCGAACTTCTCGATCGCATCGATCAACCCGAAGATCCCAGACGACACGAAGTCCGCCTGCTCCACGTTGGCCGGCAGCCCCACACCGACCCGGCCCGCCACGTACTTCACCAGCGGCGAGTAATGCAGGATCAACTGGTCCCGCAGCCCGTGGTCACCCGTCTCCTTGTACGAGCGCCACAGCGCCAGCAGCGCCGTCTGATCCGCACCTCCTTTCGCACGCTCGCTCGCCTTCCCCTTCTCCACGTTCTCCGCGCCGGTCCCCGGTGCTTCGCCGGCCCCCGACGCCTCGCCGGTTCGTGCTGCCCCGTCGGTTCCTGCTGCCCCGTCGGCGCCGGGGTCGACCTTCCGGTCAGCACCCGGGTCGACCGGACGGTCGGCGGTGCCGGAGTCGACGGGTCGGTTGTCAGCGGGCCCGCCGCCCGGAACCGACCCGCCTCCCGCCGCTGGCGTGCCACCCACTGCGGGCGCGGGGACCACCACGGTCGGCTGCGCGGGGGGCAGGTCCGGCTCGACCGTCGCGCGCTGGCCCGTCCCGTCCGGGCCGGGCCCCTGCCGGCCGGTGTCCGGTTGGGTCCGTACCGCCGGGATGCCGTCTGCTTGCTTCCCCACCTGCAGGCTTCGGGCTGGTGCGTCTTTCGACCGGGCGGTCCGCTTCGGCTGGCCCCTGAGCGGACGGGCTCCCGCCGCCGGTGTGTCGGCCGTCTTGCCGCCGCGCTGGGCGACGTTGCCCTGACCGCCCAGCTGCGGGGTCGTCCCTGTGGGCGGCAGTTCGGCGGAAGTGGCGCCGTGCGGCTGGGTCTTCGTCACGGCGGTGGGCGGTGCCACCTGTGGGCACGGAAGCACCGGGGCCGGCCGCTCGGCCTGCGGGCGCGGCGGAGGCTGCCGCGTCGACGGGCCCTGTGGAACCGACGGGCCTTGCGAAACCGATGAGCCCTGCGAAACCGACGGGGGGACTTGCGAGACCGACGGGATCGGCGAGGCGGGCGGGCGGGGTACGGGCGAGGCGGAGGCGGGACGGGACGGGGGCTGCGGGGTCGCGGTCGGGGGGGTGCCCGGCCTTGTCATTCCCACGGCTCCCGGTGGCCTGGCTCGCAGCTCCGCGGCGCTGCGGGCCTCGGCCCCGGTCCCGTCCGCGGACCGACCGTCACCGGTCACCCTGTGTCCGGGAATGTGAGTGGGCATGCGTTGGTCTGCGCCGTTCTGCCGAGTCATGTGCTGATAGGGACGCCATAAACGAGCGTAGCGTGACCGAGTAGCTGCACAGCGCTACCGCCACTCGGGCGTCCCCCGATCCGGTGGCAGCACTGGGCTCCACCGGCGCGTCGAGCCGTCCGAGCGCGGCCCGGCCGCTGACGGTCGGTCAGCACATCCACCGACCGGGCCGCCACCCGGCGCGCCCTTCCGGATCACCTCATCCACCGGCCCTTCGCCATCCGCCGCCGCCTCTTCCCAGCCCGACGAACCGTCCCGCCGGACGCCCAACTCGCCACCCGCACCGACCCGTTGACTCCTCTCCCACGCCATACTCCACCCGCCCAGGTCCGCACCACCCGGGCCGCCGTCACTTGCGTCGTACCAACCTCCAACGCGCGCCGTGCCGTTCGACGAAGCCGAGCGAGCTCAGTTCGTGGAGCCGTTGCAGCGTCTCCTCCGGGGAAAGCGCCGCATATCTGGCGACCCGATGCACCGGGGCGCCCTCCGCGCTGGCCGGCACCGCCTCAAGGACCCGCGCCACCGGTGGCTCCAGCAGGTCCCGTGGCACGATCGGGCCGACCCGCTCCGGGGCCAGGTCGTCGCCGATCGCTCCGATCAGCTCGCCGACCTCCGCCCCATCGGTGACCAGGGTCGCCGCGCCGCTCCTGATCAACGCGTGGACACCTGCGGACAGCTCGGAGGTGACCGGGCCCGCGACCCCCATGGTGTGGCGGTTGAGGTCTCTGGCCCGGCGCGCGGTGCTGAGCGCGCCACTGCGCAGGGCCGCCTCGACCACCACGGTTCCCCTGGTCAGTGCCGCTATCACGCGATTGCGCAGCACGAACCGGAACCGCGTCGGGTGCATCCCGAGCGCCAGCTCGCTGACCAGCAGCCCCTGGCCGGTGATCCGCTCCATCAACTCGGTGTTCCCGCGCGGGTAGCAGATGTCCACCCCGCTGGCGAGCACCGCGATCGTCATCCCGCCGACCGCGAGCGCCCCGCCGTGCGCGGCGGTGTCGATCCCGTACGCCGCCCCGGAGACCACCACCCAGCCGCGCTCGGCCAGCTCCGAGCAGAGCCGGCCGGCAACGTACCGACCGTAGGGCGTACAGGCCCGTGCGCCGACCACCGACACCGAGCGCAGCGCGAGCAGGCGAAGCGATGGTCTGCCGCGCACCCACAACCCGACGGGTCGACCGTCCCCGAGGTCGTCGAGCTGCGAGGGCCATTCGGTGTCGCCCGGAATGATGAACCGTCCACCGAGCTTCTCGACCCGGGCGAGGTCCGCCGCCGGTTTGAACTGACGGAGTCTCTCCTGGTAGGCCGCGATCCGGTCGGTGCTCAGGCCGAGTTGACCCGACGACGCACCGTCCCGAAGACCCTGCAGCAGGGCGACCGCGCCGAGCCGTCCGATGGTTCGCCCGATGGCCGCGTCACCGGGCTCGATCAGTCGGGTGAGCGCCGCCCTGGCCACCCGGTCCGGCTCGGGCGGTTCGGTCGCGACCACCGTGGCGGCCCAATTGGTCGGCCGGTCGCTCCAGTTGTCACTCCTCTCGAACGACAGGGGCAATGCCTCGGGCCAAGCCCGGGCCGGGGCCTCAGCCACCACGGCCGAAGCCGCAGTCTGGGCGGTGGTCTGCGCCGCGGTCTGGCCGGTGGTCTGAGCCGCGGTAGGTGCTGGCGCGGTGTCGGGCTGGTCGTGGTGGCGCTGGCGTACCGCAGACGGACCGCCTCCTCGGATCAGGCAGCCGAGCTGGTCCCCGGAACTCGCCAGCTCGTGGGTACTCGTCACGGGCCTCTGGGCGGGGTGGGAGTGGTGAGCCGATGGTGGGCTCGGTCCGCCACGCGGGCCGTCACAGAGGTGGTCTCGGTGGTCGTGGGGAGTGGGCAGTGCGGTCACCGAATCTCCTCGGCGGCTGTAACGGGGTGGACGGGAACGTGGGGTGACGGTTGATCAGCACTCGCCGCCGAGGTCCGCGTCGACGTCCTGGTACGGGTCGACCCGGCGGTCGGTGGAGTAGACGGCCCGGTGGACTCCGGTGCGCAGGGCCAGGGCGGTCTGGACATCGGAGCGGTTGGGGCAGCCGCGACCGACGAGGTCGGCGATCGTCCAGGCGACGCGTAGGACCCGGTCGAGTCCGCGTGCGGTGAGCAGGCCCCGCTCGAGGTCACGCTCGGCGTCGGCGAGTGAACCGGGTGCGAGGCGCCAGCGGGTACGCAACTCGTGCCCGGGCACTTCGGCGTTGGTACGCCACGGGGTGTCGGCGAGGCGGACGGCGGCACGTTCGCGGGCGGCCTGCACGCGCGCGGCGACGACGGCCGTGCTCTCGGCTCTTCCGCCTTGCTGCATCAGCTCGGCCTTCGTGACCCCCGCGACCTGTACCTGGAGGTCCACCCGGTCGAGCAGCGGCCCGGAGAGCCGGGCCTGGTAGCGGTTGACCATGACGGGCGTGCATTCGCAGCCTTCTCCTCTCATCGAATAGCGGCCACAGGGACAGGGGTTGGCGGCCAGGCAGAGCAGGAATCGGGCGGGCAGCCGCATCGAGCCCGCGGATCTGGCGATCATCACCTCCCCCGATTCCAGGGGTTGGCGGAGTGCGTCGAGGACCCGGACCGGGAACTCCGGCGCCTCGTCGAGGAAGAGCACGCCCCGGTGGGCGAGGGAGACGGCCCCGGGCCTGGGCAGTCCCGTCCCGCCGCCCACGATGGCGGGCATGGTGGTGGAGTGGTGCGGCGCGCAGTACGGCGGGGTGTCGACCAGCGGCCGGTCGTGCGGTAGCAGGCCGGCCACCGAGTGGATCGCGGTCACTTCGAGCGCTTCGGCCTGGGTGAGTGGTGGGAGCAGGGCGGGGAGCCGTTCGGCCAGCATGGTCTTGCCGGCCCCTGGTGGCCCTTTCAGGTAGAGGTGGTGGCCGCCCGCCGCCGCGATCTCCAGTGCCTGGCGGGCCTCGTACTGGCCCGCCACGTCGGAGAGGTCTGGCCGGATGGGTCGGTCCGAGGAGACGTCGCGGACTCCGAGACCGGGCAGCAGGATCCCGGCGAGCATCGAGTCCGGTCGTCCGACGAGGAGGTCAGGTGGTTCCTCCGGGACAGGTGCGTTGGTGAGGATGGCGATGAGCTGGCGCAGGCTGCGGACGCCGATGACGGAGACACCGGGCACCAGTTCCGCCTCGGCCGCGGTCTGCTCCGCGACCACGATCTTCCGGTAACCGGCGTCGGCCGCCGCCAGCACCGCGGGCAGGACTCCGCGCACCGGACGTACGCGGCCGTCCAGGCCCAGTTCTCCGATGATCAGCAGGCCGTCGATCGACGCCGGGTCGAGCCGTTCGGCGGCAGCCAGGACGGCGCAGGCCACCGCCAGGTCGTACCCGCTGCCGCTCTTGGGTACGGAGGCCGGTGTGAGGCCCACGGTGAGTTTTCGTTGTGGCCACTTCTCGCCGCTGTTGGAGACGGCGGCGCGTACCCGGTCTCGGGCCTCCAGCAGGGCCTTGTCCGCAAGACCCACCAGGCTGAAGGCGGCGATACCGGGTTCCAGGTCGGCCTGGACCTCGACGACGACGCCGTCGACTCCGACCAGGGCGACCGAGCAGGTGCGGGCGAATGCCATCTCACACCGCCCCGCGCAGGTGCTCGACCGCAGCGGCACCCCTGAGCGGATTGACCACGGCAATCAGGTCGATGCGCACTCCGCCGGGCGGCGGGGGCGCCGGTCCACCGTCCACCGCAGACAGCGGCGGCTTGGTACCGCCGACGTACCCGGCGCTCTGGGCCAGACGGGAGAAGTGCTCGGGCCAGCGCTCGGCCAGCCAGCGCTCGGCGAGACGGCGAAGACGTTCGGCCTTGGTCTGGTCGATCGCTTCCGCAGGGTGCTGGAAGCCTCGCTCGGACCTGGTCTTCACCTCACAGACCGCGAGGGTGTCCCCGTCCAGGGCGACGATGTCCAGCTCGCCCTCGGCGCACCGCCAGTTGCGCTCCAGGATGCGCAGTCCGCCCTCCGCCAGCCGGCGGGCGGCGACCTCCTCGCCGTAGCGGCCGAGGCCGTTGGTGGAACTCTTCCGGGAAATCTGCACGGCAATCACCTCCGGCCGGAAGGTTGCCGTTCCGGTGCGGAAGTGAGCCAGGAAAATCCCGAGACCTGTGGATAACTCGGGCCTGTGGATAACCGATGTCACCCGCAGGGGGGACAAATCGAAAATGCGCTGGACACCGCCGGGCCGACCGGACGAGTCTCAGTGCCCCGGCTCCGACTGCTGGTCAGCGCCGGGCGCTCAGCCGCAGAGCGTCAGTTTTCGAAGATCCGTCAGTTCCCGAACGACGGGTCAGTTCCCGAACGCCGAGTCGTCCGAGGGCAGCTCCAGATCGCTCTTGGCCAGCTCCTCGATATTGACGTCCTTGAAAGTCAGCACGCGGACCTTCCGAACGAACCGGGCCGGTCGGTACATGTCCCAGACCCACGCATCCGCCATCGACACCTCGAAGAACACCTCGCCCTGCACCGAGTGCACCTGCAGGTCGTAGTCGTTCGTGAGATAGAAGCGCCGTTCCGTCTCGATCACGTACTTGAACAGGCCGACGACATCCCGGTACTCCCGGTAGAGCTTGAGCTCCATCTCGGTCTCGTACTTCTCGAGGTCTTCGGCACTCATTCCAAGCGTCCCCTCACTCGTCACGTCCACCCCATTGTGGACCACCCAGCCTGTGCTCAGAGCCTTACTGGAAGTTCTGGCGGCCCTTCCGTCACAACACGCTCCACCAGGTCGGCCAATCCGTGCGGGTACACGGTCTCCCCGGTGGTCCGCAGTTCTTCCACTGTCCACCAGCGCGCCGCCAGTAGCAGCGCGTGTTCCTCGGGTCCGCCCGCCGTCAGCGACACCTCGGTCCGCTCGCTGCGGGCCAGCTGGAACCACTGCTCCTGCTCGTAGTCCCTGCCCTGGAAGGAGAACCTCGTCGTGCCGTACGCGATCACCGGTCCCAGCTCCACCGCCGTCAGCCCGGTCTCCTCGGCGAGCTCGCGCCGGGCGGCCTCGGCCAACCCCTCGCCCGGCTCCACGCCGCCGCCGGGCGTGATCCACCAGTCCACGCCGGGCACGGCCGGGTCGGTGCCGTGCAGCAGCAGGACGCGGTCGCGCGGGTCCAGCAGCAGCACCCGGACGGCTCTTCGCCGCTCCACCGCCACCTGGGTCGCCTCCGTCCTGAAGGTCTGCGCGCGTCTACGGATCAACCCGCAGGCTCCACCCGCACCGGGGTCAGGCCCGCCGCCGACGCAGCCGGCGGGTCAGCGAGACCGCCCAGCCGGCCGCCGAGGCGAGCACGATCAGGACCGCCCCGCCGACCGACGTCCACGCGGCCGGCACCAGGGGTCCCTGCTGGTGCGCACTCGGCGCACCCAGTACGTCGAAGGCAGCTGTGCGCTTCTCCATGCCTGCCCGGGACAGCGGCTGGACGATCGCCTCGACCCTGGCCTTCACTCCGGCGGCCGGGACGGTGCCGGACGCCACGTCGAGGTGGCTGCGGGAGTCCAGCGAGTTGCCGCGGTAGTCACCGAGCAGGAACAGCCGGTCCTCGGGCACCGTCACGGTGAACGCGGTGCTGGGCGCGGTGGCCTTCGGCAGGTAGGGCTCGTCGACGGGGTGTCCGTTGACGGAGATCCGGCCGGTGTCGTCGCCGGAGACGGTGTCGCCGCCGACCGCCACCACGCGCTTCACCATCGTGGCGTTGCCCCACTCCTGGTCCTGGAAGACCACGATGTCGCCGCGGCCGACGGACTTCCCGTCCGCGGTGCGGGCCAGCACGGTGTCGCCGATCTGCACGGTGGGGCTCATCGACCCGCTGGGGACCTTGTAGGGCCGGTACAGGACGGCGATCACCACGAAGCCGCCGACCAGTGCCGCGAACCCCAGCGCGATCAGCACCCCCTGCACGATCGACGCCGCGCTCCGGCGGCGGGTCGGCTCCGCCTGGGTGGGCGGGGTCCGCTCCGCGACGCTGCTCATCGGCTTCGCCCTCTCCTGGCACTGGCGCGCTCCGGTCGAGCGCTCGTGGCCCGGCCGAGGTGGACCGCCAGGGGGCGGACAGCACTGCGGGCCGTGGTACGTGCGAGCAGATTACTCACGAGTACCACGACCCGCGCAAGAGTCGTTCGCGGATGGCCTGCGAACGGTCAGCGGCGACGCCTGCGGATCCACCACACGGCGGGGACGGCCAGCGCCGCTCCGGTCAGCGGCGGCGTCAGCGGGCTGCCGGCGGACAGCCCCTTCTGGTCGAAGGTGGCCGGCACCGGCAGGGTCGCCCAGTCGCCGATCGGCCACGCCACCACGAACGCCCGGCCGACCACGTTCCCGACCGGCACGGTGCCGCCGCCGGGCTGGTCCTGGTGGTACCGGGAGTCCAGCGAGTTACCGCGGTGGTCGCCCATCACCCAGACCCGTCCGTCCGGCACCTTGAGCGGGCCGAAGGGCTTCTCCCCGCACGGGGTGTTGCCCGGGAAGATGTACGGCTCGTCGAGCGCGATGCCGTTCACCTTGACCGGCCCGGTGCCCTGGCACTCGACAGTGTCGCCACCGACCGCGATGACCCGCTTGATCAGGTCCTTCTCGTCACTGGAGGGCATCAGACCGATGAAGCTGAAGACGTCCTGGATGCCGCGCACGAAAGCGTTGTCGCTGCGCTGGGTCGGCTCGTCGTTCAGCCAGCCGCCCGGGTCCTTGAAGACCACCACCTCGCCGCGCTCCGGCTCCGAGCCGAACCACGGGGTGAGCTTGTCGACCAGTACGCGGTCGCCGACCTGCAGAGTGTTCTCCATCGAGCCCGACGGGATCGAGAACGCCTGGACGAAGAAGGTCTTGATCACCAGCGCCAGGATCAGCGCGATGCCGATCAGGATCGGCAGTTCCTTCCAGAAGGAGCGCTGCTTGGCAGGCCGGCTCTCCTCCTCGGAACCCTCGTCGGCGTCCGCCGCCGGCTCGGCCGATGCCGGGCGCCGGGCAGCGTCGCCCTCGTCCCCGTGCATGCCCTCATGGTTACCCACAGGCTCCCCGTCGGGCTCCGGGCCACCGGAGCGGGCACCGATCACCAGATCCCCCACGACATCTCCTCCCTCGCTGTGCGGACGCCCGAGCGTCCGCGCTCACCAGTGCCGCACAGCGGGCACCACACTCTGCGATCGACCTTCAACCCGCCTCTGGCTTGCCCTACCAGGGCACGCCCGACACCAGGCCGGAACCGAGCACCACTGCACTTCTCTATCACTCCCGGTCGGCATGCCCGTGCTCCCACGCGCCGACCAGAACGTCAACCGGGCACCGGCCCGCCCCTCGACCGCGGCCCACGCCGCCGAACCACCACCGGCAAGACGCCCAACACACCCATAACGAGCGGGGGTTCCGAGGGAACCGGCTCAACTACCGCTGATCCTGCCGCCCGTACCGGCAACGAGGAGAGTGAATCGGGAACATTCAGTTGACCGAAGTGCGAGAACGGCCACGCCACCACGAACGCCCGGCCGACCACGTTCCCCACCGGGATGGTGCCGGAGCCCGGATTGCCCATGTGGTAGCGGGAGTCGGCGGACAGGTCCCGGTGATCCCCCATCACCCACAGGCGTCCCTTGGGCACCGTCACCTTGAAGGTGATCCGCGAGGGCACGTTCCCGGTCGCGATGTACGGCTCGTCCAGCGGGTTGCCGTTCACGCTCAACCGACCCTGCGCGTCGCAGCACTCCACGGTGTCACCGCCGACGCCGATCACCCGCTTGATCAAGTCCCGCTCGTCATCGGACGGAAGGAGTCCCACCGCAGTGAACACCGACTTCACGTCCCGCATCACCGGCCCGTCCGAGGACCGCTTGTGGTCGGGTTCCAACCATCCGCCCGGGTCCTTGAACACCACGACCTCGCCGCGGCTCGGCTCGTTGCCGAACCACGGGGTCAGCTTGTCCACCAGCACCCGGTCACCGATCTGCAGGGTCTGCTCCATCGACCCGGAGGGGATGACGAACACCTGCACCAGAAAGGTCTTCAGCAGCAGCGCGATGACCAGCGCCACCACCACGACCAGCGGCAGCTCGCGCAGGAAGGAACGACGGCTTCGCCGCGCCGCACGCTTCGCCGTCCGACGCCGCTCGGCCCGCCCGCGGTGCGCCCGCTCCTCGCCGCCGCCTCCGCCCCGCCCGTCGACGCCGTCCCGCCGGGCGAGCCCGTCCCGCCCACCGCTCCGGTCGCGGCCAGCACTGCCGTTGCGTCCGGTACTGCCATTGCGTCCGGCGCTGCCGTCCCGCCCGGAGCTCCCGTCCCGTCCGGCGGCTCGCCGGCCTGCCGAACCCGACCACTCGTCCGGTCCCGCGCCGACGTCCGCCGGAAGGCTCCGCTCCCTGCGGGCGGACGAGTCACCTGAGGCTGCGGATCTGGGTCTACCTCGGGTCCCCATGGCCACCAGTCCCCCCTGTAGCGGCGAACGCCGCAGGCCGGTCGAGCGAGGTGGCGCGGCCGAACGGGAAGACCACCCAGTCCGCCCGGCCGATCACCTTGTCCTCGGGCACCGCGCCACCGCCCGGCTGACCGAGGTGGTCGCGGGAGTCCCTGGAGGCGCTGCGGTGATCGCCCATCACCCACAGCTTCCCGTCCGGCACCACGATGTCGAACGGCACCGCCGACGGTGCGTCACCCGGAAACAGGTACGCGCTCTCGTCCAGCGGCACGCCGTTGACCCGCAGCCGGCCGTCGGAGCCGCAGCAGGTGATCCGGTCGCCACCGACCCCGATCACCCGCTTCACGTAGACCGTGTCCCCGGCGGGGGCCAGTCCGGCGCCCAGCAGCAGCTTGCGCACGCCGGAGGGCTCGGCCGCGTACGGCAGGAAGGAGCCGATGCCGTCGAAGACCACCACGTCACCGCGCTGCGGATGCCCGCCGAAGGCATAGGCGAGCTGGTTGGCCACCACCCGGTCGCCGGGGCGCAGCGTGCCCTCCATCGACCCGGACGGCACGCCGAACGGCCGCGCCACGAACGCGTTCACCAGCAGCAGCACGAGCAAGCACACCGCACCGATCCACAGCAGGTCCCGCGTCCACCGCCGACCGAGCCCTACCTCGGCGGCCTCGTCCTCGGCCCCGCCACCGACGGCCCCGACCCGATCGTCGGACACCGCACCGGAAGCAGCGCCGGAAACCGCACCGGAAACCGGATCAGAAGCTGCCTCAGTAACTGCGTCGGAACCCTCGTCGGAAACGGCCACGGAAACGGCCACGGTGCCGGAAACGACGACGGACCGCGACGGCGAGTCCGTACCCGTGGGGTCGGGACTGCCGTCGCGGTCCGTCGGTGGTTCGTGCGTGCTCATCGGGGTGAGCTTATCCCGCCGGTCTACACCGGCAGGAGGGCCGACCCCCGTTAAGCAAGCGCGATCACGCGTCGCGCTTCTCCTTGATCTTCGCGGCCTTGCCGCGGAGCTCACGCAGGTAGTAGAGCTTGGCGCGGCGGACCGCACCGCGGGTCACGACCTCGATCTTCTCGACGACCGGGGTGTGCACCGGGAAGGTGCGCTCGACGCCGACGTTGAAGCTGACCTTGCGGACGGTGAAGGTCTCGCCGATACCGGCGCCCTGGCGGCGGATGACGACGCCCTGGAAGACCTGCACACGCGAGCGGTTGCCTTCGATGACTCGGACGTGCACCTTCAGGGTGTCGCCGGGGCGGAAGGCGGGGATGTCGGTGCGCAGCGAAGCCGCGTCGACACCAGCGAGCTTGTTGCTCATGGTTATCTCCATCGCAGGCGCCACGGGCCGCCCACGGAAATTCGTCTCAACTGGAAGGTGCTGCGGGTCGCGTCGGCTGGCGATGATCCCCCCGTGGCGAGGGCACCGGTCCACTGACACCCCAGAAGGGAGTCCGGCGACAGACAGCAGTCGCCTATTCTTCCACAGCCTCGGCCACAGACCGAAATCGGCCGGCGGTGTCGTCCCAGGCCAGTCCGAGCACGCTCAGCGCCTCGCGCTCCTTCTTGGTGAACGCCTCACGCTGCCAACGGGCCACCAGGTCGGGCCGGTTGGCGAGGGTGCGCTCGAACGCCTGCTCCCGGCGCCACTGGGCGATCTTCCCGTGGTGGCCGCTGAGAAGGATCTCCGGCACCTCGCGGCCGCGCCACTCGGCGGGCTTGGTGTACACCGGGCCCTCCAGCAGGTCGGCCATCGCGCCGGGGGCGAAGGAGTCGTCGCGGTGCGACTCGGCGTTGCCCAGCACCCCGGGCAGCAGCCGGGCGATCGCCTCGACCATCACCAGGACGGCCACCTCGCCGCCGGCCAGCACGTAGTCGCCGATCGAGGCCTCGACCACGGGCATCCGGGTCGCCGCCTCCTCGATGACCCGCCGGTCGATGCCCTCGTACCGGGCGGGCGCGAAGGCCAACCAGGGGCGGGCGGCGAGTTCCTGGGCCAGTTCCTGGGTGAACGGCCGTCCGCTCGGGGTCGGTACGACCAGGGTCGGCACCTCGCCCTCCGGTCCGGCGGCGACCACCGCGTCCAGCGCCAGGCCCCACGGCTCGGGCTTCATCACCATGCCGGGCCCACCGCCGTACGGGGTGTCGTCCACGGTCCGGTGGATGTCGGTGGTCCACTGCCGCAGGTCGTGCAGGTGGACGTCGAGCTGGCCACGGGAGCGCGCCTTGCCGACCAGCGAGACGTTCAGCGGCTCCAGATACTCCGGAAAGATGGTGACGACGTCGATCCGCATGTCGCTCACGCCGCACCACCAGCCGGGTCACCGTCAGAACCAGCCGAGCCGCCCGAACCGTCGGAGCCATCGACGCCATCCGAACCACCCGCGGCATCCTCGTCCGAGCCCTCCTCCGAGTCATCCTCCGCGTCCTCCTCCCGGGCGGAGACCACCACGGCCTCGGCCGGGTCGATCAGGCCGGGCGGCGGGGTGAGGACGACGCGCTGCTCGTCGAGGTCGATGGTGGGGACGATCCGCTCGACGAACGGGACGAGGACCTCGGTGCCGTCGGGGCGGCGGACGGTCAGCAGGTCCTGGTACGGCAGGTGGATCACCTCGGTGAGCTCGCCGACCGGGGTGCCGTCGGCCAGCACCACGTCCAGGCCGATGAGCTGGTGGTCGTAGTACTCGTCCGGGTCGTCCGGGCGGTCGTCCGGGTCGACCTCGGCGATCAGCATGGTGCCCCGCAGCGCCTCGGCGGCGTTGCGGTCCTTGACGCCGGCGAAGCGCAGCAACAGGCGTCCGCTGTGCACCCGGCCGGATTCGACGGTCAGCGGGCCGATGCCGGCCGGGTCGGTGGCGAGTACCGCGCCGGGCCCGAGCCGGAGCTCCGGCTCGTCGGTGCGGACCTCGACGCTGACGTCGCCCCGGATGCCGTGGGCGCGGCCGATCTTGCCGACGACGAGCTGCACGGTGATCGTTCTCCTGCGGTGATCTGCGGTGGTCTGCGATGGTCTGAGGTACTGCGGTGTCCCGGAAAGCTTCGGTGTCCCGGAAACGGGAAAGGACCGGCCGGGACGGATGCGTCCCGGCCGGTCCTGAAACCTGGTGGCCGACCCGAGCCGGTCGGCATGGCCGACCGGACAGGTCAGTGGACCTGGTCGAACAGGTCAGTGGATGCTGTCCACGTCGACCAGGTCGACTCGGACGTTGCGACCGCCGAGGGCGCCGACCACGGTGCGCAGAGCGCGAGCCGTTCGGCCGCCCCGGCCGATCACCTTGCCGAGGTCGTCAGGGTGCACCCGCACCTCGATGGTGTGGCCGCGGCGCAGGTTGCGCGAGCGGACCTGCACCTCGTCGGGGTGCTCGACGATGCCCTTCACCAGGTGATCGAGGGCCTCCTCGATCATGCTCAGGCCTCGGTGGAAGCGGCCTCGGCCTCGTCAGCCTTGTCCGCCTTCTTGGCCTTCGGGGTGATGGCGACACCGGTGGTGGCGTCCTCGAAGCCGGCAACGGCCTTGGCGAACAGGTGCGAGAAGTCCTCGACCTTGGGCTCCGCGACCTTCAGCGGCTCCGGAGCCGGCAGGCCCTTGAACTTCTGCCAGTCGCCGGTGAGCTTCAGGATGGCGAGCACCGGCTCGGTCGGCTGGGCGCCGACGGACAGCCAGTACTGGGCGCGGTCGCCGTCGACCTCGATCTTCGAGGGGTTGTAGGTCGGCTGGTAGATGCCGATCTCCTCGATCGCGCGGCCGTCACGCTTGGTGCGCGAATCGGCGACGACGATGCGGTAGTGCGGGGAGCGGATCTTGCCCAGACGCTTCAGCTTGATCTTGACAGCCACGGGTGTGGATTCTCCTGGTGTTGACGTGGGTGAGCAGCTCCCGGCGCCCGCGTGGGGTTGCGGGGCGAGTGCTGTTCAAGGGACACGCCAGCCGTTAGGAGAGAGGGTCCTGCTTGGCTGCCGAGTACTCAGCCATCCATTCTGCCACATCGCCAAGGCCCTCCCGGACCGCGCCCCCGCACGGTCGCGGCAGGACCTTCGCGCGATGTCAACCCCAGCCGGTACGGGCAGTGCGCACCGCCGACGGCTCCGGCGGAACGCTTCACCGGCCGGGATCAGGCGATCTTGAACGGCTGCTGGCAGGCACCGCAGACGATCGACGCCTGGGCGAGCACCGACGGGACGACCCGGACGTTGCGCCCGCAGCCGCACACCGCCTTGACGCGGACGCCGCCGCCCGAGGAGCCGTGCCGGGCGGCCGGTCCGCGGAAGGTGCGGTGGTTTCCCTCGCCGGCGACGGCGAGCTGGTGCGCACCGAGCGCGCGGTCCAGGCGCTCGATGGTCTCGACGTACCGGTCGCGGGTCTCCTGACCCATCGTCACCTGCGAGAAGCCGCTGCTGGCGTGCGGCTCGACCGGGTGAGCGAGGCCCAGCTCGGAGGCGAGCAGCAGGAAGCGGCGGTTGTGGTACCGGCCGGCCCGGGAGGTGTCGCGGATCTCGCGGGCGGCGGCCAGCCCGTGGGCAGCCTCGTGCAGCAGCCGCTCGAAGTTGAGCTGCGTACCGCAGGCCGAGGACGACTCGCCGATCAGCGCCTCGGGCGAGGCCAGGTCGGGGAGGTCTCGGTGGTAGGCCTGGATGTCGCTCCAGGCGGCGGCCAGTTCGGCCGCCAGGACGAGGGGCTGTGTCGTGCTCACGCTGTACCAACGATGGGGAGAGAAGCGATGTTCCGCTGGGTCCCGGTGTTCGGGAATTCCCAGCGAACTCTCAGGAATGCACTTCCGCGCGCGAATTGCACGGTTCCGGACTGACGCAAGACCAACCCCCTGCACGTTTGGGCCCGCCGGGTTTCGCCGGGCTCTCAACACCCGCCGCGGAGCCCAACATCCCCACGGCGGACGGCCCGCGGCCTGTCCGAAATTGACAGGGCCACGGGCCGTATACCGTACCGCTTGTGAGGTACCGCGGGGAGTTGACCGGTCAGTAATCTCAACTGCTAGTACGCGAACCGGGGTTCGGGAAATCCCCGATCTCGGTTGCGATTGCGCAGCTCATCACGCCCGTCACGCTCCGTGGTGAAACCCGGTCGCGGATTTCGACGGAGGGCCTCAGTACGCGCGGGCGACCAGGGCGACATTGCCCTCCTGGCCGTCGGTCGCCGGGACGGTGCCGTCCGCGGCGACGATGCAGCGCACCGACACGCCCTGCTCGGCCAACTTGGCCTCGCCCTCCGGGCCGAGGTCGGCCCAGGAGATCCGGCCCCAGCCGGTGGCGGCGGCCTCGACGGCCTCGTCGAGGGTCTTCACGTCGACGGTGCGGGACTCGCGGCGCTCGCGGGACTGACGGAGCAGCAGTTCCTGGTCCTGCTCGAGGATTCCGGGGACGATCGCGGCGAGCGAATCCACGGCCACCGGCTCCTTGCCGCCGGCGATCCGGCGGACCAGCATCGCGGTGCCGGCCTCCAGGTCGCGCGGGCCGACCTCGATGCGCAGCGGGACGCCCTTGAGCTCCCAGTCCACCGCGCGGCGGCCGAACGGGGTGTCGGTGCGGTCGTCCACGACCACCCGGACGCCCGCGGCCTCCAGCTTGGCGCCGATCTCGCGGACCTTGGCCAGCACGTCCTCCTCGCCCTTGATGGCGAGCACCACGGCCTGGACGGCGGCCAGCCGCGGGGGAACCCGCAGGCCGTTGTCGTCGCCGTGGGACATGATCAGGCCGCCGACCATCCGGGTGGAGACGCCCCAGGAGGTCTGCCAGACGTACTCGCGCTCGGCGCCCTGGAGCTGGTAGGTGGTGTTGAAGGCCTTGGCGAAGTTCTGGCCCAGCTCGTGGCTGGTGCCCATCTGCAGGGCCTTGCCGTCGCCCATCATGCCCTCGAGGGTGAGGGTGTTGATGGCACCGGCAAAGCGCTCCTTGGCGGTCTTGCGGCCGAGCACCACGTCGATGGCGAGGACGTTGGTCATGAAGTCGCCGTACACGTCCGTGTGGATGCGCGAGGCGTAGTCGCGGGCGTCCTCGTAGGTGGCGTGGGCGGTGTGGCCCTCCTGCCAGAGGAACTCGGTGGTGCGCAGGAAGACGCGCGGGCGCAGCTCCCAACGGACGACGTTGGCCCACTGGTTGATCAGCAGCGGCAGGTCGCGGTGGCTCTGCACCCACTTGGAGAAGTACTCGTTGATGATCGTCTCGGAGGTGGGCCGGACCACGACCGGCTCGTCCAGCTCCTTGCCGCCGCCGTGCGTGACCACCGCGAGCTCGGGGGCGAAGCCCTCGACGTGCTCGGCCTCCTTGGTCAGGTACGACTGCGGGATGAACATCGGGAAGTACGCGTTCTGGGCGCCGGCCTTCTTGATCCGGGCGTCCATCTCCTGCTGCATCCGCTCCCACAGCCCGTAGCCGTACGGTCGGATGACCATGGTGCCCCGCACCGGACCGTTGTCGGCCAGCTCTGCCTTGTTGATGAGGTCCTGGTACCAGCGGGGGAAGTCGTCCGCCTGGGGAGTGAGAACGGGTGCCTTAGCCATGGGGCGAATGGTACGGGGATGCGGGGCCTGACTGTGAATCCGTTTCGCCGGGGTCCGGTCCGCTCCGGTACCCCCGCGCACACCCCGGGGCGCACACCTGCGGCGCGCGGATACCTGCTCGCACCCCTCTGGACGACGACGGCGAGCCGCTGTTCGCTGGTGGAGGGGCGGTTTGGCCGGGGGGCGCACGGCGGCGGCGGACGCTGCCCAATCCGAGGACCTAATGGGAGGCCCCGATGGCTTCAGCGCAGGTGACCGGCAGCACCGTCGACCGCCTCCGGGCGGAGTCCCCGACGGAGTCGCGCGGTCGGGCGCGGGACTGGGCGGAGATCCAGGAGCGCATGCTGGTCCCCCTCTACCAGGCCGTTTTCCAGCAGTTGGAGGTCGGAGCGGCGACCAGTCTGCTCGGCGTCGGCTGCGGCTCGGGGCTGGCGCTGCTGCTGGCCCGGGGACGCGGCGCGCTGGTGGAGGGCACCGAGGCCGACGGCGAGCTGCGGGAGCTGGCGGCGGCCCGCGGGCTGAAGGTCGTGCCCGAAGCGTGCCTCGCCCGTTCGGCGCAGCCCGTCCCCCGGGCGGCGCACTCCCTGGTGACGGTTTTCGAGCAGCTCCCGACGCCCGCGCTGGTCGCGAGCGCCGCCGTGCGCACGCTGCCCGGCGGACTGCTGGTGGTGGCCGGCTGGGGTCCGCCGGAGCGCTGCGAGAGCGCCGCCGTCCTGGAGGTGGCGCGCCGTCACACGCCGCTGGACGACCCCGCCCCGTTCGCGCTGAGCGGCCCCGGCGTCCTGGAGTCGCTGCTGGCGGGCGCCGGTCTGCGCCCGGCCGGCAGCGGGCGGGTGTCCTGCCCGTTCGCGTACGCGGACCTGGACTCGGCGGTCCGCGGCATGCTCTCCACCGGCCTGTTCGACCGGGCCGAGGCGTCCGCCGGCTCCGCGCTGGTGGCCAAGGAGCTGGAGGAGGCGCTCCACCCGTTCCTGCGCCCGGACGGTTCGGTGCGGATGACCAACGTCTTCCGCTACGTGATCGGCGAACGGGTCCGGGTGGTCGGCGAACGGGCCTGGTCCTGACGGGGCGTCAGCGCTCCGGGGTGGGCCACTCCTCGGCGGTCAGCGCGAAGCGCTCGTGGTCGCGCCAGGCGTCCTGCAGGAAGAGCATCCGCGGGGTGAAGCCCTCGTGGCGGAAGCCCAGCCGCCGCGCCATCGCGATCGAGCGCTCGTTGTCCGGCTGGACGTTGATCTCCAGCCGGTGCAGGCCCAGGCCGCCCCGCGCCTCCGGGGTGAAGCACCGTTCCACCACCAGCCGCATCCCCTCGGACATCCGGCCGGTGCCGGCGTACGGCACGTAGGAGTCGTAGCCGAGGACGCCGTTGCAGAAGCGCGCCATCACGATGTTCGCCACGTTGCACTTGCCGACCAGGCCGCCGGTGGCGGTGTCGACGATCAGGAAGGTTCGCAGGCCGAGGCCCTGACGGCTCAACAGGTCGGGCAGCCCGTCCGGTTCGACCGGGTTCCACCGCCCGATGTGCTCGGCGGAGCGGCGGACCGTCTCCGCGTACTGGACGACGTCGTCGGGGCGGGGGGCTCGGATCGTCACGCGCATCTGCCCATTCTGACGCAGCGTCGACAATGCGGGCCCCCGGCTCCGCTACAGCAGGTCCTTGAACTCCTTGGGGAGTTCGAAGTCCGCCGGGCCCTGGCCCGGCTGGAGGCCGAACGCGCCGCCGGGGGCGCCGGCCTGGCCCGGGCCGAGGGCCTTGCGCTCGGCGGCGGCCGCCTCCTCCTGGGCCCGCTTGAGCGGGTTGCCGCTCTTGCGCTTGCCCTTGGCGACCGGGGCCTTCTTGCCGGAGCGCTTGCCGCCGCCACCCATGCCGGGGATGCCGGGCATCCCGGGGATGCCCTTGCCGGAGGCCATCGCGGTCATCATCTTGCGGGCCTCGAAGAACCGCTCGACCAGGCTGGAGACCTCGCCGACCTGGACGCCCGAACCCTTGGCGATGCGCAGCCGGCGCGAGCCGTTGATCATCTTCGGGTCGGTGCGCTCCGCCGGCGTCATCGACTTGATGATCGCGCCGACCCGGTTGACGTCCTTGTCGTCGATGTTGTTGATCTGGTCCCGGATCTGGCCCATGCCCGGGAGCATGCCCAGCAGCTTGGAGATCGAGCCCATCTTCTGGACCTGCTCCAGCTGCGACAGGAAGTCGTCGAGCGTGAAGTCCTTCCCGCCGCCCTGCAGCTTGGCGGCCATCTTCTCGGCCTCGGCCTGCGAGAAGGTCTGCTCGGCCTTCTCGATCAGCGAGAGGACGTCGCCCATGCCGAGGATGCGCGAGGCCATCCGGTCGGGGTGGAAGGCGTCGAAGTCGTCGACCTTCTCGCCGTTGGAGGCGAACATGATCTGGCGGCCGGTCACGTGGGCGACCGAGAGGGCCGCGCCGCCGCGGGCGTCGCCGTCCAGCTTGGAGAGCACCACGCCGGTGAAGTCGACGCCCTCGAGGAAGGCCTGGGCGGTGGTGACCGCGTCCTGGCCGACCATGGCGTCGACCACGAACAGGACCTCGTCCGGGTCGACGGCGGTCCGGATGTCGGCGGCCTGCTGCATCAGCTCGGCGTCGATGCCGAGGCGGCCGGCGGTGTCGACGATCACGACGTCGTACTGCTTCTGCTTCGCGTACTCGATCGAGTCACGGGCGACCTGCACCGGGTCGCCGACGCCGTTGCCGGGCTGCGGGCCGTAGAAGGCGACGCCCGCGCGCTCGGCGACCACCTGCAGCTGGTTGACCGCGTTGGGGCGCTGGAGGTCGCAGGCGACCAGCAGCGGGGTGTGCTTCTGCTTCTTCAGCCAGTGGCCGAGCTTTCCGGCCAGCGTGGTCTTGCCGGCGCCCTGGAGGCCGGCCAGCATGATCACCGTCGGGCCGGTCTTGGCGTACCGGAGGCGGCGGGTCTCGCCGCCGAGGATGCCGATGAGCTCCTCGTTGACGATCTTGATGATCTGCTGGGCGGGGTTCAGCGCGCCCGAGACCTCGGAGCCGAGCGCCCGGTCCTTGATCTGCTTGATGAAGGCCCGGACCACGGGGAGCGCGACATCCGCTTCCAGCAGGGCGATCCGGATCTCGCGCATGGTGGCGTCGATGTCCGCCTCACTGAGGCGGCCCTTGCCCCGGAGGTTCTTGAACGTCGCTGCGAGGCGGTCGGAAAGAGTGTCGAACACGTCGGTCGCGGGTCCCTTGCGGCATCGGTACGGGTACTGTCGTCGTCCCCAAGGGTATCCGCCCGTCCGGCGGACGGTTGCGGCCCTGTGGGTTCAGCCTCCGAGAGCGCTCTGCACGGTGCGGGCGACCTCGGTGGCGCGGGCGGGTTCCAGCGGCCTCCCCTCGCTGTCGGTGACGTAGAACGCGTCCACCGCCTCGGCGCCCAGGGTGGAGACGTGCGCGGTGCGGACCCGGACCCCGGCGGCGTCCAGGGCACGGCCGATCCGGTGCAGCAGGCCGGGGGCGTCGTGCGCGCGGACCTCCAGCACGGTGGCGCTCTGCGAGGCCGCGCCGGGGGCGACGGTGACCACCGGCGGCGGGGTGCTGATGCCGCGCCGGCGCGGCGCGGCGGCGTCGCGTTCGGCCAGCTTCTTCGCCACGTCCAGCGAACCGTCCAGGGCGCGCCGCAGATCGGCGCGCAGCCGCGCGGCCTCCGGCAGGTCGCCGTACTCGGCGGCGACGATCCAGGAGAGCAGCAGGACCGGGCCGGCGCCGATCGGGTCGAGTTCGCGCAGCCCGGCCTTGCGGACGGCGAGCCGGTGCACGGCCAGCACGCCGGCCACCGTGCCGAGCAGGCCGGGGCGGTCGGGGATGGCGAGGGTGAGCTCCACGCCCATCGGCTCGGTGCCGGAGCCCTCGGCGGGCTCGGCGTGCGCGGTCAGCGCCAGCGCGGGCGCGCCGGTGCGGGCGGCCTCCACGGCGAGGCGTTCCTGGTCGGCCGTCGGGTCGGCGGTCGAGTCGGCGGCGTCGTCCGGCAGCACGGCGTCGCCGGCCAGCAGGGCCGCGGTGCGGGCGACCAGCTGGGCGACCAGCTGGGCCCGCCAACTCGACCACGCGGCGGGGCCGGTGGCGGTGGCGTCGGCCTCGGTGAGGGCGTGCAGCAGCTCCAGGTGGGTCTGGGTGCCGACGGTCTTGGCGATCAGGTCGGCAGTGGCCGGGTCGTCCGGGTCGCGGCGGGTCGCGGTGTCCACCAGGGTCAGGTGGTGGCGGACCAGCAGGGCGAGCGTGTCGATGTCCTGCCGGTCGAAGCCCATCCGGGCGGCCACGTCGCGGACGATCACCTCGCCCGCCTCGGAGTGGTCCCCGGGCCAGCCCTTGCCGATGTCGTGCAGCAGCGCGGCGACCAGCAGCAGGTCGGGGCGGGCGGTGCGGCGGGTCATCGCGGCGGCCTTCACCGCGGTCTCGATCAGGTGCCGGTCGACGGTCCAGCGGTGCACCGCGTTGCGCTGCGGGCGGCAGCGCACCCGCTCCCAGTCCGGGAGCAGCCGGCTGATCAGCCCCTCCGCCTCCAGCGCCTCCCACACCGGCAGGCAGGCCTCGCCCGCGCCGAGCAGGGTGACCAGCTGCTCGCGGGCCTCGTCCGGCCAGGGCACCGGCAGCGGCTTGGTCTCCGCGGCCAGCCGGCGCACCGTGGCGTACGAGACGGTCAGCCCGGCCTGCGCGGCCGCGGCGGCGGCGCGCAGCGGCAGCACCGGGTCGGTGGCGGGCCTGGCGCCCATGGCGAGCACCGCCTCGCCGTCCTGCTCGACCACGCCCTCGGCGAGCGGGGTGCGCTCCGGCAGGCCAGGGCCCACCTGGGCCCGCCGGCTGCCGTTGAACGGGAACCCGAAGCGGGTGGTGCGCCGGATCTTGCGGCCGCGCTCGGCGAGCACCCGCTCGACCGAGCGCCAGGTCACGTCGGAGGCGTACGCGATGGTGCGGGCGGCCTGGTAGACCTGCCGCAGCAGGGTGTCGGCGTCGAGCACGCCGAGCCGTTCGGCGACCTGGTCCTGGTCCTGCAGGCTGAGCCGCTCGGTGGCCCGGCCGGTGACCAGGTGCAGCGCGTCGCGGACGTCCGCGAGGGTGCGGGCGGCGGCGCCCAGCCCGTCCCGGGGGGCGTCGGCGAGCCAGGTGGCGGCCACCGCGTTGAGCGCCACCACGTCGCGCAGGCCGCCGCGGGCCTCCTTGAGGTCGGGCTCCAGCAGGAAGGACAGCTCGCCGTGCCGCTCGGCCCGGGACTGGCCCAGGGCGTGCAGCTCGGGGAGGCGGGTCGGCGCGGTGGCACGCCAGTCGCCGAGCACGGCGGAGCGCAGGTCGGCGGTGAGCTGCGGGTCGCCGGCCAGGTGGCGGGCGTCCAGCAGGCCGAGTTGCGCCTTGAGGTCCTCGGCGGCGACCGCGCGCGCCTCGGCGGGGGTGCGCACCGCGTGGTCGAGGGAGATCCCGCCGTCCCACACCGGGTACCAGATCCGTTCGGCCAGGGCGCCGTCGAGCGGGCCCTCGTGCAGCAGCACCACGTCGAGGTCGCTGCGCGGGGAGAGCTCGCCGCGGCCGTAGCCGCCGACCGCGACCAGCGCGGTGCGCGCCGGTGCGCCCGCCGCCCGGTAGAGGCCGGCCAGCCAGCCGTCGGTGAGCGCGGAGAGTGCGGCCCGCCGCTCCGGGCCGGTGCGCGCGCCGTCGGCCAGCAGCCGGGCCCGCTCGGCCGGGTAGCCGTACTCGGTGTCGGTGCTGCTCACATCTGCTCCCGGTGCGTGCTGGTGCCGATACGCCTCCGGCGGACCTGCCGCGTGGGCAGGTCCGCCAGGGAGTGTGTGGGAATCGTAGGGCTTAGAGGGCGTCGGGTCCGCGCTCGCCGGTGCGGACGCGTACCGCGGTCTCGACCGGGACGGACCAGACCTTGCCGTCACCGATCTTGCCGGTGCGGGCGGCCTTGACCACTACGTCGATCAACTGCTCGGCGTCCTCGTCCTCGGCCAGTATCTCGATCCGGACCTTCGGCACCAGGTCGACGGTGTACTCGGCGCCGCGGTAGACCTCGGTGTGGCCGCGCTGCCGGCCGTAGCCGCTGGCCTCGGTGACGGTCAGACCGTGCACGCCGAAGGCCTGCAGGGCCTCCTTGACCTCGTCCAGTCGGTGCGGCTTGATGACGGCGGTGATGAGCTTCATCAGGCGTCGACCTCGGTCTTCTGGGTGCTGGCGGGAGCGGTGGGGTGGGCCGCCACGGCGCGGGCGATGCTGGCGCCGACCGCGGTGAAGTCGTAGGCGGACTCGGCGTGCTCGGCCTGGTCGATGCCGGCCACCTCGACGTCCTCGGAGACCCGGAAGCCGATGGTCTTCTGGATCCCGAAGCCCAGCACCCAGGAGACGACGAAGGAGTAGACCAGGACCACGACCACACCGAGGGTCTGCTTGCCCAGCTGGGTGAAGCCGCCGCCGTAGAACAGGCCGGACGCGGTCTGGCCGACGTGGCCGGTGGCGAACAGGCCGATCAGCAGCGAGCCGATGATGCCGCCGACCAGGTGGACGCCGACCACGTCGAGCGAGTCGTCGAAGCCGAAGCGGTACTTCAGGCTGATCGCGGCGGCGCAGGCGGCACCCGCGATGACGCCGATGGCGAGCGCGCCGAGCATCGACACCGAGCCACAGGCCGGGGTGATGGCGACCAGGCCGGCCACCGCGCCGGAGGCGGCGCCGAGGGTGGTGAACGCGCCGTGCCGGATCTTCTCGTAGGCCAGCCAGCCGAGCACCGCGGCGGCGGTGGCCACCTGGGTGTTCATGAAGGCCATGCCCGCCACGCCGTTGGCGGCCAGCGCCGAGCCGGCGTTGAAGCCGAACCAGCCGAACCACAGCAGGCCGGAGCCGAGCATCACCAGCGGCAGGCTGTGCGGACGCATCGGGTCCTTCTTGAAGCCGATCCGCTTGCCCAGCACCAGCGCCAGGGCCAGGCCCGCCGCACCGGCGTTGATGTGCACCGCGGTACCGCCGGCGAAGTCGATCACGCCGTTGCGGTCGCCCAGCCAGCCGCCGTTGCCGCCGTCGAAGAAGAACACCCAGTGCGCGACCGGGAAGTAGACGACGGTCACCCAGAGCGCCACGAACAGGCTCCAGGCGGCGAACTTGGCACGGTCCGCGATGGCGCCGCTGATCAGCGCCGGGGTGATGATCGCGAACATCAGCTGGAAGGCGGCGAACGCGGTGACCGGGATGGTTCCGGTCAGGCTGTTCATCCCGATGTCGCGCATGCCCACGTGGTCGAGGTTGCCGATCAGACCGGCGCCCGCGTCCGTGCCGAAGGCCAGCGAGTACCCGTAGAGCACCCAGAGCACGCTGACGATCGCCAGCGAGATGAAGCTCATCACGAGCATGTTGAGGGTGCTCTTGACCCTGACCATGCCTCCGTAGAAGAAGGCCAGGCCCGGGGTCATCAACATGACCAGGGCCGCACTGATGAATACGAAGGCGGTATCGCCCGCGCTGAAGCCGTCCGGCATCGGCGTCTCCTCGAATGAAGGCCGCTCCACGCCGGGACACCTGTCCCGTGCCATCCCGGCGTGTCGGCGATGAGAGGAGAGTGCCGAAGGTGGGTTTCGGCCGATGCGGCTCGGTGTTTCGCCGCAGTGACGTGGTTGACGCGCCCGTTACGGGCGCGTGAACCACGGCAGGTGACGCGTACTGGACACGGCGTGTTATACGTCTGCGCGCCCCTCCGGTCGGGTCAGACGACCGAGACGAACTCCGGGATGTCGTGCACCACCCGCTCGGCGAGCCGGTCCACGCCGGGGACGCCGCGGTGGTCCCGGGTGGCCGCCTCGGAGGTCTTGCGCACGCGGGTGTTCAGCCGCTCCGAGCGCACCTTCTTGGCGATGTCCACCGCCTCCTCGCAGTACTTCGCCGCGTCCTCCGGCTCGTTCTGCAGCAGGCGCACCGAGGCCATGCCGACCAGGTTGAAGGCGTAGGTGCGGACGTGGTCCGGGTCCTGCTTGAACAGGTCGACCGCCTTGGTCATCAGCGGCTCCGCCTGCTTGGCCATCGCGTTGCCGCGGCTGGAGGTGTACGCCAGGTCGCGGTACGAGTGCGCGTTCTCCGCGTTCAGCTCGGCGGTCGAGAAGAACCGCAGCCACGGCGGCGTGTCCTCGCCGGAGTGGATGTCGCTGAAGGTGTCCTCCGCCAGCCGGACCGCGCGGGCGCACCGGTTGACCTCGCCGATGGTGGCGTACGCCCGGGCCTCCATCGCGAACAGCAGCGCCTGCTGGCGCGCGGTCGCGGTGTCCCGGCTGCCGTACTGCGCCAGGTGGATCAGCTCCAGCGCGTCCTCGCCGCGGTTGAGGTGGATCATCTGCCGGCTCATGTCGGTCAGGATCAGCGCGCCGAACGGCCGGTCCCCGGCCTCCTTGGCGGCGTGCAGCGCCAGGACGTAGTACTTCTGCGCGCTCGGGTGCATGCCCACGTCGTACGACATGAAGCCG
Organism: Kitasatospora sp. NPDC049285; assembly: GCF_040678815.1. NCBI lineage: Bacteria > Bacillati > Actinomycetota > Actinomycetes > Kitasatosporales > Streptomycetaceae > Kitasatospora > Kitasatospora sp. NPDC049285. Next base: position 51,434 of record NZ_JBFAQR010000005.1, read on the forward strand.
GCCAGGTGGGCGAGTTCGGCAGTGATCCGGAACAGCCGCTTGGTGGTCGCCTCGGGGTAGGTCTCCTGCAACAGGTCGGTGACCTCGTGGAGTTGGCCGACGACCGCCTTGCGGCGCAGCCCGCCACCGTTCTGCGCGTCCCACTGGCGGAACATCTCGGTGGTCTGCTCCAGCAGTTGCAGCTCCGGCTCGGAGAGCCGGCCGGAGAACCGCTCCCCGCCGTTGGCCGCCGCCAGGATCGGCGTGGGCGCGCCGCTCGGACCGGGCGTCAGCCACCGCTGCATCGGCTCGATCAGCGCCGCACCGGCCGTCAGCGCCAGCGAAGTGCCCAGGAATCCACGGCGGTTGAGCATCAGGTCGCTGCGCGAGTACTCGCTGATCAGCTGCACCGTCTGCGGCGCGCTCCACGGCAGGTCGACCCCGCTGCCCACGGTGGTCACCGGGATGGCGGCGCGCAGGCCCAGGTCCTCGATCGAGACCACCGAGCCGAAGCGCTCCGAGAACAGCTCCGACATGATCTTCGGGATCGGCTCGCGCGGCTGCTCGCCGTCCAGCCAGCGGCGCACCCGGGAGGTGTCGGTGGAGACGTGGTGCGCACCCATCTGCCGTGCCCGGCGGTTCACCTGGCGCGCCAGCTCACCCTTCGACCAACCGCTGCGCGCGAACCAGGAGCCCAGCTTCTCGTTCGGCTGCTTCTCACCCATGGGTCCGTCCCCATCCCGCCCCGACCCCGGGGCCCCGCTCGCCTGACTCGATCTCGTCCAACCGCCGACCGCGTGACCGGTCCGCTGCGTTCCGTATGCCGAACGTAGCGGCCCTCCGCCATCCGGGGGAGCAACGCCGGAGAAACGCCACCTTTCGCCACCCCCACGAGTGAACTACCGGACGACGATGCGCGCTTCACTGGGAATCACCCCGCATGACCCCGGCACATGCCAGGACCCGGAGGAGGCACGCGTTGCGGCAACGACGATCCGGCATCCGACGCACCGGTGCAAGGCGCCTGCTCGCCAGCGCCACCCGGATCGGTGTGCGCCGGTCCGCGCGCGCCGCCACCGCGCCCCGCGCCACACGCCCAAGTGTCGACGGTCCGTCACCATCCCGTAACCACCGGCAAGCTGAACCTGTTGGGGGAGGCATGGACAAGCTGTTCGGCACCCTGCGGCTCGCACCCCTCGGCGCCCGCCGCCGCACCCGGCCCACCGCGCTCCAGGCCGCCGCCGAGTACTCCGGGCGCTGGGGCTGGACCCTCGCCGCCGGCAGCCCGCCCGCGCACACCGAGACCGGCTGCGACTGCGGCGTTCCGCGCTGCGCCGCGCCCAACCTGCACCTGGGCGTCGGCCCCGCGATCCCGCCCGGCGCCACCGCCGCGGACCTCGCCGCCGACTGTCCGGCCGACGCCCCGCTGCTGCTCCCCACCGGCCACCAGTTCGACGTCCTCGACGTCCCGGCCCAGCCCGGCCTGCAGGCGTTGGTACGCCTCGAACGGATGGGCACCCAGGTCGGCCCGGTGCTCGCCTCCCCCGCCGGCCGGCTGCTCTTCTTCGTCGCCCCCGGCACCGCCGAGCGGCTCCCCGACCTGCTCTACCGGATGGGCTGGGACGACGCCTCGCTCGACCTCACCTGCCACGGCCTCGGCTCCTACCTCGCCGCCCCGCCCACCCCCCTCGCGGCCCTCGGCCCGATGCGATGGCTGCGCCGCCCCACCCACGAGGCCCCGCCCGAGGCCCGTCTCCTCCTCGGCACCCTCGCCTACGCCTGCCACCGCACCCGCCACCACCGCACCGCCGAATTCGCCAGCTAGCACCGGCCGCGCACCGCCAGGACGCGCAACGCCAGGGGCGCGGGGAACTGCGCGAGCAACCACTCCCCCACAGCGAGATCGGCCCGCAGAGGGAACTCCCCTCCACGGGCCGATCTCGCACCAGCTCTCAGCCGAGCAACGCGTCCACGAACGCCCCCGGCTCGAACGGCGCCAGGTCGTCCGCGCCCTCGCCGAGTCCGATCAGCTTCACCGGAACGCCCAGCTCCCGCTGGACCGAGATCACGATGCCGCCCTTCGCGGTGCCGTCCAGCTTGGTGAGCACGATGCCGGTGATGTCCACGACCTCCGCGAACACCCGGGCCTGGACCAGCCCGTTCTGTCCGGTGGTCGCGTCGAGGACCAGCAGCACCTCGTCCACCGGCCCGTGCTTCTCGACCACCCGCTTGACCTTGCCGAGTTCGTCCATCAGGCCGGTCTTGGTGTGCAGTCGCCCGGCGGTGTCGACCAGGACGGTGTCGACGCCCTCGGCGATGCCCTCCTTGACCGCGTCGAAGGCGACCGACGCGGGGTCGCCGCCCTCGGGGCCGCGGACGGTGTGCGCACCGACCCGCTCGCCCCAGGTCTGCAGCTGGTCGGCGGCGGCGGCCCGGAAGGTGTCGGCCGCGCCGAGCACCACCCTGCGCCCGTCGGCGACCAGCACGCGCGCGAGCTTGCCGGTCGTGGTGGTCTTGCCCACGCCGTTCACGCCCACGACCAGGACGACCGCCGGGCCTTCCTCGTGCTTGACCGAGCGGACCGTGCGGTCCATCTCGGGGCCGATCAGGTTGACCAGCTCCTCGCGCAGCAGCGCGCGCAGTTCGTCGGGGGTGCGGGTGCCGAGCACCTTCACCCGGGTGCGCAGGTTCTCGACCAGCTCCTGGGTGGCCGCGACACCGACGTCCGCTGTGAGCAGGGTGTCCTCGACCTCCTCCCAGGTGTCCTCGTCGAGCCGGTCCCGGGAGAGCAGCGTGAGCAGGCCCTTGCCGAGCGTCGACTGCGAACGCGACAGCCGGGAGCGCAGCCGCACCAGCCGGCCCGCGGTCGGCTCGGGCACCTCGATCGCGGGGGCGGCCTCCGCCTCCTCGATCCGCACCTCCTCGGCCGGCGCCTCGGGCGCCACAGCCTCGGCCTCCGCAGCCTGGGCCTGGGCCCGGGCCTCCGGAGCCGTAGCCGCAGCAGCCCCGGCCCCCGGCTCCGCCTCGGCCTTCGGTTCCGCCTCAGGCTTCGGCGCGGGCGCAGGCGCGGTGATGGTCGGCTGCGCGGTCGGTTTGCTCAGCTCTTTGCGTCGTCTGCCGGAAACGACGAGCCCGGCGATCGCGCCGACGGCGACCACCGCGATGACTACGGCAAGGATCACGTATTCCATAACCCGTCCAGTATCACTTAGCGCCTACGCCGTCCCCCGGCTCCGACGACTCCGACTGTTGCTTCTTCCCGGCTTTCTCCGGCATCCGCAGCCGCTGGCTGATCACCTGCGAGATGCCGTCGCCCTTCATGGTCACGCCGTACAGCGCGTCGGCGGATTCCATGGTGAGTTTCTGATGGGTGATCACGATCAGCTGGGAGCTCTCCCGGAGCTCCTCCATGATCGCGATCAGTCGCCGCAGATTGGTTTCGTCGAGCGCCGCCTCGACCTCGTCCATGACGTAGAACGGGCTGGGCCGGGCCTTGAAGATCGACACCAGCATGGCCACCGCGGTGAGCGAGCGCTCACCGCCGGACAGCAGCGAGAGTCGCTTGACCTTCTTGCCGGGCGGCCGGGCCTCGACCTCGACGCCGGTGGTGAGCATGTTCTCCGGGTCGGTGAGGATCAGCCGGCCCTCGCCGCCGGGGAAGAGCCGGGAGAAGACGCCTTCGAACTGCGCGGCGGTGTCGTGGTACGCGGCGGTGAACAGCTGCTCGACCCGGGTGTCGACGTCGCGGACGATGTCCATCAGGTCACGCCGGCTCCGGCGCAGGTCGTCGAGCTGCTCGCCGAGGAACTTGTGCCGTTCCTCCAGCGCGGCGAACTCCTCCAGCGCCAGCGGGTTGACCTTGCCCAGCTGCTGGTACGCGCGCTCGGCGGCCTTGAGCCGCTTCTCCACCTCGGCGCGGACGTACGGCCGCGGCTCGCCGGGTTCCTGCCCGTCCTCGGGCGGCGGCGCGGGGACGGGCTGGTCGGGGCCGTAGCCGTTCAGCAGCTCGCCGCCCTCGATGCCGAACTCGTCGAGGGCCTTGGACTCCAGTTGCTCGATCCGCAGCCGCTTCTCCGCGCGCAGCACCTCGTCGCGGTGCCCGGCGTCGACCAGCCGGTCGAGTTCGGCCTTGAGTTCGCGGCCGTGTTCGCGGAACTGCCGCAGCTCGGTCTCCCGGCCGCTGCGGTCGGCTTCGACGGCGGCGCGTTCGGTCTCGGCGGCGGCGAGCGACTCCTCGATCCGGCCGAGCAGTTGGCGGGCCCCGGCGGCGACGGCGGTGGCCACGGCGGACTCCCGGCGGGCGCGGGCCCGGCGCTCGGCGGCGCGGGCGCGGGCCTCGCGCTCGGCGCGGGCAGCGCGGTCGAGCTGGTCGGCGCGGCCGGACAGCGAGCGGACCCGCTCCTCGTCGGTGCGGACCGCGAGCCGGGACTCCATCTCGCCCTGCCGGGCGGCGGAGGAGGCGGTGGCCAGCCGGTCCCGCTCGGCGGGGTCGGGTTCGTCCTCGCCGGACTCGGCCGACTCCTCGGCGGCGGCGAGCCGTTCGGCCAGCTCCTCGGCGGCGGCCCGGGCGTCGCCGAGTCCGCTCTCGGCCTTGGCGGCGGCGCTCGCCATCCGCTCGGCCTCGCCCGCGGCGGCCCGGGCAGCGCCGCCCAATCGGCCCAGTGCCCCGGCGAGTTCGGCCCGCTGCTTCTCGCCCTGACGCCGAAGGACCGTCAACTGCTCGACCTCGGTGACGAGTTCCCGGCGCTGCTCGGCGCGCTCGGCCAGCCGCTCGGCCGACTCGGCGCAGCGCCGGTCGAGTTCCTCGATCCCCCGGGCGGCTTCGGCGACCGCCGCCTGGGTCTCCAGCAGGCTGGGCGCTCCGGCCGAGCCGCCCTGGGCGACCGCCGCCGACAGCAGGTCGCCGTCGCGGGTGACGGCCGTCCAGTCGGGCAGCGCGGCGAGCAGCCCCCCGGCGGCGGCCAGGTCCTCGACCACCGCGGCGGTGCGCAGCAGCCACCGCGCCGCGGCCGCCACCGACTCCGGGCCGCTCACCAACTGCGCGGCCCAGCGCGCGCCTTCGGGCAACCCGCCGACCACGGCGAGGTCCGCCGCACCGTCGGCGATCAGCAGCACCGCCCGTCCGGCGTCCTCGGCCCGCAGCCGTGCCAGCGCCTCGACGGCGACCTCGGGCCCGCGCACCGCCACGGCCTCCGCGGCGGCGCCCAGCCCGGCGGCCACCGCCAGCTCGAACCCGGCCTCCACCACCAGCAGTTCGGCGGCGGTGCCGAGTACGCCGGGCTCGCCGAGCAGCCGGCCGCTGCCGTCCTTGCGGCGCAGCCCGAGGGCCAGGGTGTCGTGCCGGGCGGTCAGCGCGGCGCGTTCCTTCTCCGCCGCGGCGAGCGCCTCGCGCTCCGCGGACACCGCCCGTTCGGCGTCCCGCAGCGCGGCCCGGGCCTGTTCCACCCGGGCGTCCAGCTCCTCGTCGCCCGCCGCCGACTCCTCGCTCCGCTCGCGCAGCTGCTCGTACTCGGCCTGGGCGGCTTCGGCCCGCAGCACGGCTTCGTCGCGGGCGGCGACGAGCCGTTCGATCTCGGCTTCGGCGGCGCCGGCCCGGGAGCGGGCAGCGGCGGCCTGGCCCTGCAACCGGGCGAGTCCCTCGCGCCGGTCGGCGATCGCCCGGGCGGCGGCCTTCAGCCGCAGCTCCTCGGCGGCCAGCTCCCGTTCGAGTTCGGCGCGTTCCTCGACGGCCTCGGCCAGCGCGTACCGGGCCTGCTCCAGGGCCTCCTCGAGCGCGGCCTCCTCCTCGCGGACGCGTTCGGCCTCCCGCTCCAGCTCCTCGGGGTCGCGGCCGCGCCGTTCCTCCAGTTGCCCGGCGGTGGCGGCGGCGCGGATCCGGGCTTCGGCCAGTCCGATGGTGCCGCGGGTGCGCTCGGCCAGCGAGGAGAGCCGGTACCAGGTCTGCCGGGCCGCCTCCAGGGCCGGCCCGAGCTGCTCGACCTGGGCCTCCAGCACCGCCTCGCGCTGGATCGCCGCGGCGAGCTCCTGCTCGACGGTGGTGCGGCGCAGCTTCAGGGCGAGTTCGTCGGCGACCTCGGCCTCGACGGCCCGGCGCAGCGTCAGCAGGTCGTCGGCGAGCAGCCGCAGCCGGGCGTCGCGCAGTTCCGCCTGGATCCCGGCGGCCCGGCGGGCGATCTTCGCCTGCCGTCCCAACGGCCCGAGCTGGCGGCGCAGTTCGGCGACCAGGTCCTGCACCCGGTTGAGGTTGCCCTGCATCGCGTCGAGCTTCCGCAGCGCCTTCTCCTTGCGCTTGCGGTGCTTGAGGACGCCGGCCGCCTCCTCGATGAAGGCCCGCCGCCCCATCGGGTCGGCGTGCAGCACGGAGTCGAGCTGGCCCTGGCCGACGATCACGTGCATCTCGCGGCCGATGCCGGAGTCGGAGAGCAGCTCCTGGATGTCGAGCAGCCGGCAGACCGTGCCGTTGATCGCGTACTCGCTGCCGCCGTTGCGGAACATGGTCCGCGTGATGGTGACCTCGGAGTAGTCGATGGGCAGCGCGCCGTCGGTGTTGTCGATGGTGAGGCTGACCTCGGCGCGGCCGAGCGGGGCGCGCCCGCTGGTGCCCGCGAAGATCACGTCCTCCATCTTGCCGCCGCGCAGCGACTTGGCGCCCTGCTCGCCCATCACCCAGGACAGCGCGTCCACCACGTTGGACTTGCCGGAGCCGTTGGGCCCGACCACGCAGGTGATGCCGGGTTCGAAACGCAGGGTGGTGGCCGAGGCGAAGGACTTGAAGCCGCGCAGCGTCAGACTCTTCAGGTGCACCGCCCGACCCTCCTCGCCTCGCCGTCACCGCCGCCGTTGGCGACTGTATCCGGCCGGGCTGCCGACGGACCCTCAGGCGACGGTTTGACCACGCCGCGGGCCGGGCACCTTACGGCAAAAGAGACTTCCGGAAACGACGAAGGGACGTCCACCTCGGACGTCCCTTGCAGGCTGCCATCCCCTGACGGGGAAGCTCAGTGCACCACAGCGTCGATCGTGAGGACCACGAGCGATCAGGTGAGGGCCGGCTCGCGCTGGTCCAGGTCGATGCTGCTGAGCAGCGAGTGCTCGTCGACGACGGCGGACAGTTCGTCGTTCTCGGCCTGGAGCTTCATGAGCTCGTTCTCCAGGTCCTGGACGCGCTGCTGCAGCCGTCGCATCTCGGTGAGCATTCGCGGGTCGGGGCCGCCGACGTACCCGAGAAGCGCCTTTGCCATGATGTATGGTCCTCCACGCTGAGTGACCGAACCGTGTACGGTGTGGGTCTTGGGGGAAGGGATACGCACGCGTCTGAGCAGCCGGACGTGCTGGCTGGGCACTACGAGGCAGCCGAAGCTGAGCAGCGAACTCATACGGCGTGGCCCCGCCGGTTGAACGCAGACCTGTGCGCGGGTTTCCAGCGTCTCACCAAAGACGGTACGGGTCAACACGATCACCGCACGCTACCGCGCCCCTGTCACCTGCATAGCGGAGTGCGCACGCCATCGGCCGGGGTAGTGGATCACTACGCTTGCGGAGTCAACCACGAGTCTGCCCAGAAGGCAACCGCATGACACCGGCAGTTGCCGGCGGCTCTCCTCCGACCGGCAACCGCGGTGTGCTCATCTGATCGCGAAGCCCTCGTACCCCTCGCCCACGGCGGTCCAGATCTCGGTGACACCGGTGACCTGACCTGGCGTTCCGGGCCCGCGCAGCGCGGCGATCAGCCGCTCGCAGTCCGCGTGCGACCCCTCGGCGACCACCTGTACGCGGCCGTCGCCGAGGTTGCTCGTGTAGCCCGTCAGCCCGATCTCCAGAGCCCTGGCCCTGGTCCACCAGCGGAACCCCACCTGCTGGACTCGCCCGCGCACCCAGATGGTGGCGCGAACGGGATGGTGACTGTCACGACCTTGCATGTGCTGACCATAGTCCGGCACGAACAGGGCGCACGGAACGGGCTTCACGCCCCTTCCACCGACCCTCCCCACCGAGCACGCCGGGCACTCCGGGGGTCCACTACCGGTGCGGCTCGGCCAGCCGGTGCAGCGTCCAGCCGCGGCCGGCCGGATCCAGCGGGGCGGTGGCCGCGGTGAACAGTTCGGCGGCCCGCCGGTAGGAGAGGCGGGCCCGACCGGTGAGCGGGCAGCGGTCGCCGACCGGGGTGCCGGCCGGGGCGCGCCGGTCGGTGAGGAAGAGCGGGCCGGCACTCCGGCCGGCCACCAGCAGCGGCAGCAGCCGGGCCGCCCCGCCTCGCCAGCGCAGCGGGCGCTCCCCCGCGCCCACCCGTGCCCGACGGTTCGCCAGGTCGAGGCGGTCCACGTCCAGCGCCAGCAGCCGCTCGATCGGCGCGCCGGTCTCCCGCACCAGGTGCCACAGCACCTTCTCCCGGAGCGGCACCCGCAGCGCCAGCACCGCGCGCAGCTCGGCCTCGGTCGGTCGCCCCCCGGCCGGCTCGGCCGCCACCGGCCGCACCCCCTCGACCGGGTCGACCGTCAGCCAGCCCCGCCCCCGCCACCACCGGACCGCCCCGCGCAGCGCCGACAGCTCGCGGTTCGCGGTCCGCGCCCCGACCGCCGCGGCCCGCGACGCGAACGCCGCCGCCACCCGCTCCGCCGCGCCCGGCCCGTCCAGCAGCGCCAACGGCACCACGGGCGGATCCGCCCGCCGCCGCTCCGCCCCCACCGGCGGGACGCGCTCCACCAGCAGCCAGGCCCAGGTGTGCAGCGCGATCCGGTAGACCCGCCGCGACCCCTCCCCGAGCCGGGCCTCCGCCAGGTACCGCTCCGCTGCGACGGCAAACTCCACGGGCATCGTCATGACCGCAGTAAACCTATGAGTGGATGACGCGTCAACCACGGCGATGTACTGCGGTAAATCCTGAATTTACTGCGACTGTCTCCACCTTCGCCAAAATTGCCTGACACTGGCTCAACTTCTTCGGCCAAAGACCTTGCCGGGCGCGGATCGCCCGGGGCACGCTGCCGTCATGAAGCCGACTTCACGACCCGAGTTCCGCCTCTTCTTCGCCGGGTACGCCGTCTCGCTCTTCGGGTCCTCGATGGCCTCGGTCGCGGTGGCGTTCGCGGTGCTGGACGGCGGGGGCGGCGGATCGGCGCTCGGTGTGGTGATGACCGCGCGGATCCTGCCGATCGTGCTGCTGCTGGTGCTCGGCGGGGCGGCGGCCGACCGGTGGGGCAGCAGGCGGGTGATGCTCGGCTCGGACGGGTTGCGCTGTCTGACCCAGGCGGCCGTCGCCGGGCTGCTGTTCGCCGGGCAGGGACGGGTCTGGGCACTGGCGGCACTGATGGTGCTGTGGGGCCTGGCCGAGGCGGTGTTCCTGCCGGCCCTGGAGGCGCTGCTGCCGCGGCTCCTGCCGGCCGACGAACTCGCGGACGCCAACGCCCTGTTGGGCATCGCGCGAAACGGCGCCGCGGTCGCCGGACCGGCGCTGGCCGGGCTGCTCACCGCCGTGGCCGGGCCGGGCTGGGTGCTGCTGGCGGACGCCGCCTCGTACGCGGCGGGCTTCGCCGCGCTGGCGCTGCTGCGGCTGCCGGGCGGGGCGCCGCGTCCGGGCGGGGCCTCGCTGGTGGCCGAGCTGCGGGCGGGCTGGGGCGAGTTCGGCGGGCGGCGGTGGCTGTGGGTGTCGTCGCTGCAGGCGTGCCTGTTCAACCTGCTGGTCTGGGCGCCGTTCCTGGTCCTGGGTCCGGTGGTGGCGCGCGACCGGCTGGGCGGGCCCGGCGGCTGGGGGCTGGTGATGGGCGCGTACGGGGCGGGCGCGGTGCTGGGCGGGCTGGTGCTGCTGGGCCGGCAGCCGCGGCGTCCGCTGCGCACGGCGGTTGCGGCGACTGCGGGGTGGGCGCTGCCCTCGGGGGCGCTGGCGCTGGGGTGGCCGCTCCCGGGCGTGGCGCTCGCGGCGGCCGGGGCCGGGGTGACCTCGATCGTCTGCGGCACCCTGTTCGCCACCCTGACGCAGCGTCACGTCCCCGCCGAGGCGCTGGGCCGGGTCAGCGCGTACGGCACGCTCGGCGCCTTCGCCTTCGGGCCGGTCGGGCTGGCGCTGGCCGGGCCGGTCGCGGACGCCGCCGGGACGGCCGCGGTGCTCGGGTTCGGAGCGCTCTGGCAGCTGGCCTCCTGCGCGGTCACCGTCCTCGTGCTGGGCCGCCGGGAGCCCGCGGACCGGCCGGTGCCCGCCGGAGCGGACGCGACCGCACGGGTCCGGACCTGACGACGGCCCCCGGTCCGGGGACCGGGGGCCGTCGGGCGGATCAGGACGAGCGGATCAGAACGAGCCGAAGTCCCCGCCGCCGCCACCGTCGAAGCCGCCGCCGAAGTCGCCGCCGCCGCCGAAGTCGTTGCCGCCGTCGAAGCCGCCGCCGAAGTCCGAGGAGTTGAAGTCGGCGCCCGAGTACTCGCCGGCGTCCGCGCCGTCGTTGTAGTCGACGGTGCCGCCGTGGCCGTAGTCGCCGGCCGCGTAGGCGTAGCCCGGGGAGGAGAGCGCCGAGCCGAGCACGGTGCCGACCAGCAGGCCGGGGAGCATGCCGCCGCCGAAGTAGCCGCCCGCCCAGGGGCTGTAGGCCGGGCCGGCGTTCCAGTACGGCTGGTGGCCGTGCTCGGTCTCCACGGTGCGGATGTCCGGGGCCTGGCCGCTGGCGAGGCGGGCCGCGTCGTCGGCGCAGGCCGGGACGGAGCGGGGCGCGCCGCCGGGCGGGGCCCACTGGACGTCGGCGACCGAGGGGCCGTGCCGCGGGTCGAAGAAGCAGGGGACCCGGCGCTCCGGCAGCGGCCGGCCCTCGCGGCGGGCGGCCAGCGTGGCCAGCGCGAACCGGCCGTCCTCCAGCGCCTCGGTGACCGGGAGGACGTCCTCAGGCTTCTTCGCCTCGTCCATGGTCCGCTTGGCCCGGTCGTAGGCGTCCAGCGCGCGCGAGTAGTCGGTGCGCTGCACGTCGTCGGCGTCGGGGGCGCCCGGGTTGAACTCCAGCCGGTCGAGCTCCTCGCCGAAGGCGGTGATGTCCTCGTCCACCACGGTGCGCAGCTGGGCGAGCTCGGCCCGGGCCTTCTCCTGCTTGCGCTTCTTGGCCCGCCGGAACAGCAGGAAGACGCCGCCGCCGAGCAGGCCCAGGATCACGATCGGGACGATGAACACCGCGGCGGAGATGCTGTGGTTCGGGCCGTCGCCCTTGGTCTGCTTCGCGGCGCTGTCGACGAACTCGTTGACGGTGGCGTTGATGTCACCGGAGTTCGACCGCACCGCGGCGCCGGCGATCCGGTCGGAGGCGGCGGGGGGCAGCGCCTTCGCGTCGGAGAAGGCCTTGAACTCGTTGCCGCGCCAGATCGCGTAGACGCCGACGATGCCGACCTTGGTGCGCAGGTCGTTGGCCAGGGTCTTGGGCGGGTAGGCCGGGCTGTCCGGCAGCACCGCGACGAAGATCGGCTTGTCGGCCTTCTCCAGCTTCTTCGCCAGCGCGTCGGCCTGGTCCTTGGAGAACCGGGCGGTCATCGACGGGTCGACGTACACCTGGGACTTCTTGAGCGAGTCGGCCGCGTCGTTCAGCCCCGCCGCCGAGGCGGGTGCGGACAGGCCGAACAGCATCAGCAGGCCCAGCAGCACGGCCAGCGCGGCGGCCGGCACGGAGGCCCGGGGGCGGCGGAGCACAGTTCTCATACTTCAGACGGTACCGGTCCGCGACTCGAACCCACGCCCTACCCCAGGCCGATCCGTCCCCGGGACCACCCCCTACCGCAGGCCGAGGACGGCGCCCCGCGCCCCCGCCGACCGGCCGGAGTTCACCCTCCGCGCTCCGCGCACGCCCGCCGAACGGGCATAGTGGGGGACGATCTTCCCCTCCTCGACAGGAGCCCCTGGTGATTCTCGGCCTCGTCACCGCCGTCGCGGCGTCCGTCTGCTACGGCACCGGTTCGGTGCTGCAAGCGCTCGGCGCCCGCCGCTCGGCCCGCCAGGAGGCCTCCGCCGAGGCGGTCACCGAGCACGGCGGCCCGAGCCTGTCCTCCACCGCCAAGGCCGCCGTCACCTGGGAGTTCATCCTCGGCACGGTGCTGGACTTCATCGGCTTCGGCCTCGGCGCGCTCGCCGCGCGGCTGCTGCCGCTGTTTCTGTCGCAGACCATCATCAGCGCCAACCTGGTGATCACCGCGCTGCTCTCGGTCAAGCTGCTCGGCCTGCGGTTGCGTCAGCTGGAGTGGCTGTCCATCGGCATCCTGTGCGGCGCCCTGGTGCTGCTCGCCGTCGCCGCCGGGCCCGAGGGCGGCCACGACGCCGCCCGTTCCTTCCACTGGTGGCTGCTGATCGGCTCGGTGGTCCTGATCGCCGGCGGCTCCCTGATCGTCCGCCGGCTCGGTTCCAGCGGTGCCATCGTGGCCGGCCTGCTCTCCGGCCTCGGCTTCGGCGCCCTCGGCATCGGCGTGCGCATCCTCGACGGCGTCCAGCCGTTCTCGATCACCGCGCTGCTCGCCGACCCCGCCCTCTACGCCGTCCTGGTCGGCGGCCTCGGTGGCATGTACCTGCACACCGTCGCCCTCCAGGTCGGCTCGGTCAACGGCGCCACCGCCGCCCTCGTGGTCGGCGAGACCGTCGTCCCCGGCGCCGTCGGCGTGCTGTGGCTCGGCGACTCCTCGCGCCCCGGCCTCGGCTGGCTCGCCGCCTCCGGCTTCGTCCTCGCCGTGGTCAGCGCGGTCGGCGTCGCCTACTTCGGCGAGGGCGAGAGCGCGGGGGCGCTGCAGCAGGCCGACCGCGACCACCAGCAGCCCGCCGCCAACAAGCAGTGACCGCTCACCGCGGCCGGCGCTGGCACTTCGGGCAGTAGTAGCTGGAGCGGTTCATCCACGCGTCGCGGCGCATCGCCGTCCCGCAGCGGCGGCAGGGCCGGCCCTCGCGGCCGTACGCGTCGAGGTCGCGGGAGAAGTAGCCGCTCTCGCCGTTGACGTTGACGTACATCGAGTCGAAGCTCGTCCCGCCGACCGCCAGCGCGGCCGTCATCACGTCGCGGGCGTGCTGGAGCAGCGCCAGGGCGGTGGGGCGGGTCAGGGTGGCGGTGGGGCGGTCGTAGTGGAGGCGGCTGCGCCAGAGGGCCTCGTCGGCGTAGATGTTGCCGACGCCGGAGATCAGGGTCTGGTCGAGCAGGGCGCGCTTCACCGTGGTGCGCTTGGCCTTCAGGGCGGCGACGAAGGCGTCGTCGTCGAAGCGCGGGTCGAGCGGGTCGCGGGCGATGTGGGCGAGCGAGAGCGGGGTCGACTCGGGGTCGCCGGGCTCGGCCTCCTCGACGGCGAGGCCGCCGAAGGTCCGCTGGTCGACGAAGCGCAGCTCGGTGCCGCCGTCGGCGAAGCGCAGCCGCACCCGCAGGTGTACGGAGTCCTCCAGGGAGGGTTCCTGGACCAGCAGTTGGCCGCTCATGCCGAGGTGGCCGAGCAGCGCGAGGCCGTCGTCGAGCGGCACCCACAGGTACTTGCCGCGGCGCTGCGGTTCGCCGAGGGTCCGGCCGCGCAGCAGGGCGGTGAACTCCTCGGCGCCACCGGGCTGGCGGCGGACCGCGCGCGGGTGCAGCACCTCGATGTCGGAGACCCGGCGTCCCGCGGCCCAGCGGGCCAGGCCGCGGCGGACGACTTCGACTTCGGGGAGTTCGGGCACGGCTCAGGCGGCCGCGGAGGAGTCGCCGTCGTGCTTGGCCTTGATGGCCCGCCAGGCGGACTCGGCGGCCTTCTGTTCGGCTTCCTTCTTCGAGCGGCCGGTGCCGGTGCCGAAGTCCTCGCCGGCCACCCGGGCGGCGGCGGTGAAGGTCTTCTCGTGGTCGGGTCCGGACTCGGTGACCACGTACTCGGGCACGCCGATGCCGACGGCGGCGGTGAGTTCCTGGAGGCTGGTCTTCCAGTCCAGGCCCGCGCCGAGCTGGGCGGACTCCGCGATCAGCGGGTCGAACAGCCGGTGGACGAAGTCCGTGGCCGAGTCGAGCCCCTGGTCGAGGTAGATGGCACCGATCACGGCCTCGACGGTGTCGGCGAGGATCGACGACTTGTCACGGCCCCCGGTACCCTCCTCACCCTTGCCGAGCCGGATGAAGGTTCCGAGGTCCAGGCCGCGGCCGACCTCGGCGAGCGCGCGGGAGTTGACCACCGCGGCTCGGAGTTTGGCGAGCGTCCCCTCGGCGACCTCCGGGTGGAGGCGGTAGAGGGTGTCGGTCACCACGAGGCCCAGCACCGAGTCGCCGAGGAACTCCAGGCGTTCGTTGGTGGGCAACCCGCCGTTCTCGTACGCGTACGAGCGGTGGGTCAGGGCACGTACCAGAAGGGCGCGCTCAAGTGGGTACCCGAGGCGCCCTTCCAGGACGTCGTATTCGGTCGAGGCCGGCCCGCTGCCCTTACCCCCGTTGGTCGCAGGGGTCGGCTTGCGAGAGGAACTGCCACCGTCCGACATCGATCCGTGCACCCGCCGATCAGACCGAGAGGACCTGGCGACGGTTGTACGTGCCGCAGCTCGGGCACGCGATGTGCGCGAGCTTCGGCTCGTGGCAGCGGTCGCACGCGACGAGCGCGGGCACGACGGCCTTCCAGTTGGAACGGCGGTGACGCGTGTTGCTGCGCGACATCTTCCGCTTCGGAACAGCCACGGTAAATCTCCTGGTTCTACGGCGGGACCCTCACGGGTACCGCTGTGTCTTATTCCTCGTCACCCTCGTCGCCGGGGGCGGCGGAGAGTCCCTGCAGAGCCGCCCACCGGGGATCGGCGGCATCGTGGTGGTGCGACGGGTCGTCGCTCAGGCGGGCCCCGCACTCGGAGCACAGACCCAGGCAGTCGTCCTGGCACACCGGCTGCAGCGGCAGTGCGAGCACCACCGCGTCACGCAGCACCGGCTGGAGGTCGAACAGGTCGCCCTCCAGGCGGTAAGTCTCGTCCTCGGACTCCTCGTCGAAGTCGTCCCCCGCAACCGCGCGGTGACGCTCCTCGGACTCCGGGTAGTAGTACAGCTCCTGGAAGTCGACCTCCAGGTCGTCCTCCACCGGCTCCAGGCAGCGGGAGCACTCGCCCTCGACGTGGGCCTCGGCGGTGCCGGTCACCAGCACGCCCTCGACCACCGACTCCAGGCGGAGCTCCAGCTTGATCTCGCTCTTCTCCGGGACGCCGATCACATCCGCGATCCCCAGCTCCGCCGGGGCCTCCAGGGTGCGGGAGACCTTGCGCAGCGAGCCGGGGCGACGGCCGAGCTCATGCGTGTCGAACACGAGCGGGTCGCGGTGGTCGAGGCGGTTCAAGGTTTCCTGACTTCCTGGTGGCGACACGCATTCCTGCGTGGCGCGGATGTGGTTCCTGCGGTGCGCGGCCCGTGTGCGGGCGCGCGGCGAACCCGGCACGAACAGGCCGGAGTGGTCAGACTACCGGAGAGTCCGCGCCGAACCCAACTCGCCGCCTAGCGGCCACCCAGCTCTCGCAGCCTGGTCATGTCGATCATGCTGGTGTCGAAGAAGCTGGTCTCGTCCAGCCCGGGCTGCTGCGGGACCTGCGGCTGCTGCTGGTAGCCGTGCGGGTCGGCGGGCAGCGGGTTGCCCCACTGGTCGTAGGCCTGCGGCTGGTACTGCTGCTGCTGTTGGTAGTACGGGTCGACCTGCTGCTGCGGGTAGCCGTAGGGCTGGCCGTAGGGGTCGGTCTGCGGGGCCGCCGCCGGGTCGTAGCCGCCGTTGTACACCTCGGCGTACTGCGGGGCCTGCGGCTGGGCGTAGGGGTCCTCGCCGGGGTGCTGCCAGCCGGCCGCGACCGGGGTCTGCTCGGGCCAGGACTGCTGCTGCGGGACGTCCGCGTACCAGGCCTGCTCCTCGCCGCCGTCGGCGAAGCCGGCGGCCACCGCCTCGGCCCGGTCCTTGAGCTGCTGGGCCTCGTCGGCGGCGGCCAGGTAGGCGCCGAGCTCGTCGATCGGGGCCTTGCCGAGCAGCTTGTCGCGGCCCTTGCCGACCGCCTCCAGGGTGGCCGAGAGCACCGCCTCCAGGGTGGCGAGCTTCACATCGACGTACTCGTCCGCCTCCGGGCTGGGGCTGATCCGCGGCTGGAACTCCTCGCCGTCCTCGGCCTCCTGCTCCGGCTCGTAGAGGCCGGAGTCGCCGCGCAGCTTCTGCCGGCCGCGGCCGACCGCGCCGAGCGTCTTGGTGAGCACCACCTCGAAGTTGGCCAGCTTGGAGTCGACGTAGTCGTCGGCCTCGGCGCGCTTGGTCTGCACCTCGGTACGGGCCTCGCCGAGGATCCGGTCCGCCTGGGCCTGGGCCTGCCGGACCACCTCGGTGTCGGAGATCAGCGAGCCGCGCTCGTCGTGCGCGCCGCGGATGATCTCGTCGGCCTGGGCGTGGGCGTCCGCCACCATCTGCTGATGGTCCGCCACCACCGACTGGGCCTGGGCGAGTTCCGCGGGCATCGCGTCGCGCAGGTCGCGGAGCAGGCCGGTCAGCTCGGCACGGTTGACCACGCACGAGGACGACATCGGCATAGCCTTGGCCTTCTCGACCATGGCGATGATCTCGTCGAGTTTCTGCTGCACGTCCACGGGCGCCTTCTGTCTTTCCGTGTGCCGCCGAGGTGCGGCGGAGGCAGTGCCCGGGGCTGCGGATGCCGTCCCGGGGCGGGAGTACAGACTGTACGGCCCAGGCCCCCGCGACTCACAACGCCGTGTCAGTTCCGGCGTTCGGCGATCCGCTCGACCAGCCGGGCGTTCACCTTGGCGGGCAGCAGGTGGGAGACGTCGCCGCCGAGCGAGGCGACCTCCTTGACCAGGCTGGACGACAGGAAGCTGTAGGTGGGCGAGGTCGGCACGAAGAGCGTCTCCACGCCGGTCAGCCCGTGGTTCATCTGCGCCATCTGCAGCTCGTAGTCGAAGTCGCTGACCGCGCGCAGGCCCTTGATGATCGCCGGGATGCCGCGCTCCCGGCAGAAGTCCACCAGCAGGCCGCGGTGCGACTCGACCTGGATGTTGCCCAGGTGCGCGGTGGTCTCCTCGATTAGCGCGATCCGCTCCTCGATCGAGAACATCCCCTGCTTGCTCGGGTTGATCGCCACCGCCACGTGCACCACGTCGTACAGCTTCGAGGCGCGCTCGATGATGTCGAGGTGTCCGTTGGTGATCGGGTCGAAGGACCCCGGGCAGACGGCGCGGCGCATGCGGGTGCTCCCTTGTCGGGGTTCGTTGCTACGAGTCTTGATCAACCTCGGTGGCGGCGCGACCGTACCAGAGGGTGCCCTCGCCGTACTTACGCGAGCGCAGCCCCTCGAAGCCGTCCGGCCAGCCGAACTCGCCCCCGCGGGTGCTGCGTTCCACGGTGACGAGAACATGCTCCGCTAGCCAGCCCCCCGAGCGGAGTGTGACCAGCATCTCCCGCAGCGTCTCGTCGGCCACGGCGTAGGGCGGATCGAGGAACACCAGGTCGTACGGCGCGGCCGGCGGCGCCCCCGCGATCACCCGCTCCGCCTGGTCGGCACGCACCTCGGCGCCCGGCAGGCCGAGCACCCGGACGTTCTCCCGGACGGTCTTCACCGCGCTCGCGTCCGACTCCACCAGCAGCGCGTGCGCCGCCCCGCGGGAGAGCGCCTCCAGGCCGACCGCGCCGCTGCCCGCGAACAGGTCCAGCATCCGCGCCCCGCCGATCGGGCCGTACAGCGCCTCGACGGTGGAGAACATCGCCTCCCGGGCCTTGTCGGAGGTCGGGCGGGTGTTCCGGCCGGGCGGCACGGCGAGACGGCGGCCTCCGGCACGGCCGGCGATCACGCGAGGCATGGATGGTCCTTCGGGTTCGGGGAACTGCGCGATCGACCCTAACCGGTGCAGGGTGGCCGGTCGCGCAGTTCCCCGCGCGTCTACTCCGCCGCGCCCAGCAGCGCGGGCGAGGCGTAGCGCGACCAGCTCAGGCAGCCGTCGGGCGGGCAGTACTCGGGGCGGCGCGGGTCGTGGCCCAGCTCGCGCAGCTTGGTGCGGACGGAGTCGGGCGTACGGCCGTAACGGGCGGCGATCCGGGCGATGGTCTCGCCGTCGTGGAAGCGGCGGACCAGCTCCTCCTCGTGCTGGGGCACCCAGGGGGAGCCGTGGCCGGGGTAGAGCTCGCGCAGCACGTCGCGGTCGGGAATCGGCTCGGAGACGTCGGCGACGATCGCCAGGGCGCGCAGCGCGCGGTTCAGCGCGATCCGCAGCGAGGCGACGTCCTCCACCGGGAGGCGGAGCTTGCCGGAGGCGATCGGGTTGGCGGAGTTGCCCTCGCGCCAGCCGGTCAGGGTGAGGGTGACTTCGCGATCGTCTTCGCTGGCGACCTCGATCCGGAAGACCTTGTCGCCGAGCGGGAGCTCGTTGAGGTGACGGAATGCCATGCAATGACCCCCAATTCTCGTGTCGGGAGCGCGACTTGGCAGTGCGCCCCGAACACGAACATTCTCTCCCGGAGCACTGACATCCCGGCCTGGTCCGACGGGCCGTCAGCCCTTCTCCAGGTACTCCGCGCGGTCCTCGTCGAGCAGGCTCTCCAGCGCGGTGCGCAGCTCGGGATGGTCGGCGAGTGCGGGGTCGGCGGCGACCAGCCGGGTGGCCTCGGCGCGCGCGGTGGCGATGACCTCCTCGTCGTCGAGCACCGAGAGCACCTTGAGCGAGGACTTCACGCCGGACTGGGCCTGCCCGAGCACGTCGCCCTCGCGGCGCTGCTCCAGGTCGATCCGGGAGAGCTCGAAGCCGTCCAGGGTGCCGGCCACCGCGTCCAGCCGGGCCCGGGCGGCGGAGGCCGCGGGCATGTCGCTGACCAGCAGGCAGAGTCCGGGGGCGGAGCCGCGGCCGACCCGGCCGCGCAGCTGGTGCAGCTGGGAGACGCCGAACCGGTCGGCGTCCATGATCACCATCGCGGTGGAGTTGGGCACGTTGACGCCGACCTCGATGACGGTGGTGGCGACCAGCACGTCCACCTGCCCGGCGGCGAACCGGCGCATCACGTCGTCCTTGGCGTCGGGTGCCAGCCGGCCGTGCAGGATCTCCACCCGCAGCCCGGCCAGCGGGCCCTTGGCGAGCTTCTCGGCGGTCTCCACCACCGCGAGCGGGGGCCGCCGCTCCTCGCTGTCGGCGCCCGCGTCGACCTCCTCCGGGTCGTCCTTCCGCTTCTTCTTCCCCTTGGCCGGCTCCTCCTCGTCGCCGATCCGCGGGCAGACCACGTACGCCTGGTGGCCCTTGCCGACCTCCTCGCGGACCCGTTCCCAGGCGCGGGTGAGGAAGTTGGGCTTCTCCAGCGCGGGGACGACGTGGGTGGAGATCGGCGAGCGGCCGGAGGGCAGCTGGTCGAGGACGGAGGTCTCCAGGTCGCCGAAGACGGTCATCGCGACGGTGCGCGGGATCGGGGTGGCGGTCATCACCAGCAGGTGCGGTGGCTGGCCGCCCTTGGCGCGCAGCGCGTCGCGCTGTTCGACGCCGAAGCGGTGCTGCTCGTCGACGACGACCAGGCCGAGGTCCTGGAACTGCACCTTGTCCTCGATCAGCGCGTGGGTGCCGATCGTGATCCCGGCGTCGCCGCAGGCCATGTCGAGCATCGCCTGGCGGCGGGCGGGGGCGCCCATCGAGCCGGTGAGCAGCGCGACCTTGGTGGCGTGCTCCGCGCCGCCGAGCATCCCGCCCTCGGCGAGGTCGCCCATCATCTCGACGATCGAGCGGTGGTGCTGCTGGGCCAGCACCTCGGTGGGGGCGAGTAGCACCGCCTGGCCGCCGGCGTCGACCACGGCGAGCATGGCGCGCAGCGCGACCAGCGTCTTGCCGGAGCCGACCTCGCCCTGCAGCAGCCGGTGCATGGGGTGGTCGGTGGCCAGGTCGGCGAAGATCTCGCCGCACACCTTCTGCTGACCGTCCGTCAGGGTGAAGGGGAGCCGGGCGTCGAAGGCGTCGAGCAGTCCGCCGGGCACGGCGCGGCGCGGGACGGCGGGCAGCGCGGAGTCGGCGGCCCGGCGCTGGGCCAGGGCGACCTGCAGGACGAACGCCTCGTCCCAGCGCAGCCGGTTCTGGGCGCGCTCCTTCTCCACCTGGTTGTGCGGGCGGTGGATGAGTTCCAGCGCCTCGGGCAGCGGGATCAGCTCGTGGGCGGCGCGCAGCTCGGCGGGCAGCGGTTCGCCGACGTCCGCCAGGTGCTTGGTGAACGCGGTCTCCACGCACAGCGACAGCTTCCAGCTGGGCATCTGGGCGCTGGCCGGGTAGACCGGGATGAGCCGTCCGGCGAACTGCTTCGCCGCCGAGGAGCCCTCCTCGTCGTCGATCAACTGGTAGTCGGGCGAAGCGAGTTGGCGGGTGCGGTTGAACAGTCCGACCTTGCCGGCGAACAGCCCCTGCTGGCCGGGCCGCAGATCCTTCTGCCGCCAGCCCTGGTTGAAGAAGACCAGCGACAGCCGGGAGCGCCCGTCGGTGACCACCACCTCCAGCCGGTCGCCCTTGCGGCCGCGGAACGGGATCAGCGTGACCTTCTCCACCCGGGCCAGCACGGTGACGTGCTCGTCCACCTCCAGCTCGTCCAGGCTGGTGAGCTGGCCGCGCTCGACGTACCGGCGCGGGTAGTGGTGCAGCAGGTCGCCGACCGTGCGCAGCTTGAGGCTGTCGGCGAGCACCTTGGCGGTGCGATCGCCGACCAGCTTGGTCAGTGGTTCATCGAGAGCGCCCATCGGATCCCATTTGACACCAAAGCGCCGACGTTCCGGCCCACTCGGCCCCGCACTCGAGCCTCACTCGACCCCGATCAGCAGCGGGGCCGCCTCCTGGCCGCCCTGGTAGGCGACCGCGTCGACCTCCGGACGGATCCGCCGGGCGTGCCCGATCAGCCGCTCGGCGAGGTCCGCGGGGGCCTCCTCGCCCAGCACCAGGGTGAGCAGTTCGCCGCCGGCCGCGAGCATCCGGTCCAGCAGGGTGATCGCGGTCTCGGTGAGGTCCTCGCCGATCACCGCCACGTCGCCGTCGATCAGCCCGAGCACGTCGCCGGCCTGGCAGACGCCCGCCATGGTCCACGACTCCCCTTCGGCGACCGCGAGTTCGGCGTACCGGGTGGCACCGGCCGCGGAGGTCATGGCGACCACGTCCTCGTCGAACCGCCGCGCGGCGTCGTGCACCGCCAGCGCCGCCAGCCCCTGCACCGGGGAGCGGGTCGGCAGCACCGCGATCCGCACGCCCTCCTCGCGCAGCTGGTCGGCGGCGGCCCCGGCGGCGGGCCGCAGCTCGGGGTCGTTCAGCACCAGCACCACCTCGCGGGCCGCGCAGCGGTGCACCGCGGCGACCAGTTCGGCGCTGGCCGGCGGCCGGTCCGGGTCGGCCGCCAGCACCGCCGACCCGGCCTGCTCGCACAGCTGCGCCAGCCCGCTGCCGGACACCACGCTCAGCACCGCCCGCCCGTGCGAGACGGTCTCCTCCCGCTCCCCCGCCCGGGCCGCCGCCTCCGCGAAGTGCGTGATCCTGATCCGGTACGGCCGTCCGGCCTCGACGCCCGCCTCGACCGCCGCCCCGGCGTCGTCCACGTGCACGTGGACGTTCCACAGCCCGTCCCCGCCGCCGATCACCAGTGAGTCCCCGAGCCGCCCCAACCGCTCGCGCAGCCCGGGCAGTCGGGAGTCCTCCGCGTCCAGCAGGTAGATCACCTCGAACGCCGGGTGGCCCGGTCCGGGCGGCCGCTCCTGTCCCTCGCAGGCCGCCACCGCCGCCGCGTGCGCCGCCTGCTCCCCCTGCTCGGCGTACCGGCTCAGCGCCATCGGACCCATCGGTTCCTGCCCGGACACGGCGTCCACCAGCGCGCCCAGCACGGCCACCAGGCCGCGCCCGCCCGCGTCCACCACACCCGCCTCGGCCAGCACCGCCAGCTGCCCCGGCGTCAGCAGCAGCGCCTGCCGGGCCGCCCGGTACGCCGCCTGCGCCTGGCCGGTCAGGCCGTCCGCGACCCGCTGCGCCGCGTCGGCGGCCGCCGACGCCACCGTCAGCAGGGTGCCCTCGACCGGCTCCGCGACCGCCTGGTAGGCGGAGCGCGCGCCGTGCCGCAACGCCTCCCCCAGCGCCCCGTCCTCGGCCAGCACCTCGGCCACCCCGCGCAGCCACTGCGCCAGGATCACCCCCGAGTTCCCGCGCGCCCCGATCAGCGCCCCGCGGGCCACCGCGGTCGCCGCCACGCCCAGCTCCGGCTTCTCCTCCGCCGCGAACACCGCGTCCAGCGCCTCCGCGGCCGACTCCACGGTCAGGTACAGGTTCGTCCCGGTGTCGCCGTCCGGCACCGGATAGACGTTCAGCGCGTCGATCTCCTCGCGGGCCTGGCCGAGGGCCGCCAGTGCCAGCCGGCACCAGGTGCGGACGGCCGGGGCGTCGAGGGTGTCCAGCACCAGGTCTCCTCCGGATGAACGCCACGGAAACGCGACGGGGCGCGGTGGCGAGGGGCGATGCTGGCAGGTTATCGGTGCCCGCCCGAAACGATCACCCTCGTCATCGTGGTAGTTTCGTTGAGCGGGAGTCACCGTTGTATGCTCTCCCGGTTGCCTGGAACACCCCGGGCTGTTCAAAGTACCTGATCTGAAGTCTTGGAGTGACTCCTGTGGCTGCCAACTGCGACGTCTGCGGCAAGGGGCCGGGCTTCGGCAACAGTATCTCCCACTCGCACCGCCGCACCCCCCGTCGTTGGAACCCCAACATCCAGACGGTGCGCGCTGTGATCGGGCGGACGCCGAAGCGGCTCAACGTCTGCACCTCGTGCATCAAGGCCGGTAAGGTCTCGCGCTGACGCGCAGACCGGTAACCCGGTCACCCTTCAACAGCCGACTCTCCCCTTCGGGGGAAGGTCGGCTGTTTTATTTTGCCGCCTGGAGTAGCCCCTGACGGCTCCCCGGGCCCCTAAAAGCTCACCGGTTGCGCCAGAAGTGGTCCACCGGGCCGATGCCCGCGCCCAGGGCGAAGCCGTGTTCGATGGCGCCGGTGACGTAGGTCTTGGCGTGGGCGACGGCCAGTGGCACGGGGTGGCCCTTGGCGAGTTCGGCGGCGATGGCGCTGGCGAGGGTGCAACCGGTGCCGTGGGTGTGGCGGTTGTCGTGGCGGGGGGCGCGGTACCAGTGGGTCTCGCCGTCGGGGCCGAGCAGCAGGTCGGCGGCCTCGCCTTCGAGGTGGCCGCCCTTGATGAGCGCCCAGGTCGGCCCGAGGTCCCGCAGGGCCCGCGCGGCGGCGAGCATGTCGGCCTCGCCGGTGACGGTCAGGCCGGTGAGCTGCGTCACTTCGTGCAGGTTGGGGGTGGCCAGGGTGGCGACCGGGAGGAGGCGTTCGCGGACCGTGGCGACGGCCTCCGCGGCGAGCAGCGCGTCGCCGTGCTTGGAGACGCCGACCGGGTCGACGACGACCGGGGCGGGGGTGTCGGCGAGGAGCTCGGAGACGGTCTCGACGAGTTCGATGGAGGCGAGCATGCCGGTCTTGACCGCCTGCACCCCGATGTCGTCGACCACGCTGCGGTACTGCGCGCGGACGGCTTCGGCGGGAAGCTCCCAGTAGCCCTGGACGCCGAGCGAGTTCTGCGCGGTGACGGCGGTGATGACGCTCATGCCGTGGACGCCGAGGGCGAGCATGGCCTTGAGGTCGGCCTGGATGCCCGCGCCGCCGCCGCTGTCGGAGCCGGCGACGGTGAGCACCCGGGGCGGGGCGGTGTTCGTGGTCATGCGCCCCAACCTACCGACCGGGCCGGGGTCTCAGAGCACCGCCTCGGACTCGGCCCACCGGTCCTGCGGGACGGTCTTGAGCTGGACCACGGCGTCGGCGATCGGGACGAGGCGGATCTCGCCGCCGCGCAGGGCGGTGAAGTGTCCGAAGGCGCCCTTGTGGACGGCTTCGACGGCGTGCCAGCCGAAGCGGGTGGCGAGGACCCGGTCGAGGGCGGTGGGGGTGCCGCCGCGCTGGGTGTGGCCGAGGATGACGGGCCGGGCCTCCTTGCCGAGCAGGTTCTCCAGTTCCGCGGCGAGCCGGGTGCCGACGCCGCCGAAGGTCTGGTGGCCGAACTGGTCGACCTGGCCGTGCTCGAAGCGCATCGTGCCGGGGAGCGGCTTGGCGCCCTCGGCGACCGCGATGATGGCGAACTTCTTGCCGCGTCGGAAGCGCTCCTCGATCATCCGGGCGACCGCCTCGATGTCGAAGGGCTTCTCGGGGATCAGGATGCCGTGGGCACCGCCGGCCATCCCGGCGGTGAGCGTGATCCAGCCGGTGTGACGGCCCATCAGCTCGACCACCATGACCCGCTGGTGGGACTCGGCGGTGGTCTTGAGCCGGTCGATGGCCTCGGTGGCGACGTGCACGGCGGTGTCGAAGCCGAAGGTGACGTCGGTGGCGTCGATGTCGTTGTCGATGGTCTTGGGGACGCCGACCACCGGCAGTCCGGCGTCGCTGAACAGCTTGGCGGCGGTGAGCGTGCCCTCGCCGCCGATCGCGATCAGGGCGTCGATGCGGAGCTTCTCGGCGAGTTCCCCGGCGTGCTCGACGGCCCAGCGGATCCGGTCGCGCTGGACCCGGGCGGAGCCGAGGATGGTGCCGCCGAGGGTGAGCAGACCGGTGACGTCGTCGTGCGAGATCGGGCGGGCGCGGCCCTCGATCAAGCCGAGGAAGCCGTCCTCGATGCCGAGGATCTCGTCTCCGTGGACGTCGGTGCCGCGGTGCACCACGGAGCGGATCACCGCGTTGAGTCCGGGGCAGTCGCCGCCGCTGGTCAGGACGCCGATTCGCATGGGCCGTACTCTCCCGCTCCCGGGGGCGCGCGCCCCCGCGTTGGTGGACCGGACCGTCGACGCTGTCGGTCCGCCCGACCCGCCAAGCCTACGCGGTCGGCGGGGCCGTTCCGGGGAAGCCGAGCGGCTACTGCGCGGCGAAGTGGTCCCAGCCGGCGGCCCGGTTCCAGGGGGCGCCGTCGACCGTGACGGTGCCGCCGCGGCCGGGGCGCGCGGTGCGCGCCACCTCGCCGACCACCCGCCAGCGGGCCGGGAGTTGGACGCTCTTCGGGAAGGTCGCCAGGATCGCGTGGTCCTCGCCGCCGGAGAGCACCCACACCAGCGGGTCGACGCCGACCGCCTGGCCGATGTCGGCCATCTGCGCGGGGACGTCGAAGTCGGCGGCGCGCACGTCGATGTCGACGCCGCTGGCCCGGGCGATGTGGCCGAGGTCGGCGACCAGACCGTCGCTGACGTCGACCATCGCGGTGGCGCCGAGGTCGCTGGCGGCGGGGCCGGCGTGGTACGGCGGTTCGGGGCGGCGGTGCGCCTCGACGAAGGCCCGCGGCGAGCGGAAACCGCGCTGAAGGACCGTCAGCCCGGCCGCGGACCAGCCGAGCCAGCCGGTGACCGCGACCACGTCGCCGACCTGCGCGCCGGAGCGCACCACCGGGCGGCGGCCCTGCAGGTCGCCGAGGGCGGTGATGGCGAGGGTGATGGTGTCGCCGCGGACCACGTCGCCGCCGACCACGGTGGCGCCGGCCACCTGGCACTCGTCGCGCAGACCGTCCATCAGCTCGGTGGCCCAGGTGGTGGGCAGGTCGGGCGGGGTGACCAGGCCGAGCAGCAGCGCGGTGGGGACGGCGCCCATGGCGGCCACGTCGGCGAGGTTCTGCGCGGCGGACTTGCGGCCGACGTCGTACGCGGTGGACCAGTCGCGGCGGAAGTGCCGGCCCTCGATCAGCACGTCGGTGGTGGCCACCACCCGGCCGTCCGGGGCCTTGACCACGGCCGCGTCGTCGCCGGGTCCGAGCTCCACCGCCGGGGTCATCGACAGCCGGGCGGTCAGTTCCCGGATGAGCCCGAACTCCCCGAGCTCGCCCACGGTCCCCTGCATCAGCCCGTCCTCCCGAGTCCACGTGTCATGGGGTGCGCCCCCCGCGCGCAGCGTACGCCCTCCGGGCCCGCCGAGGGCTCCCCTCCCCGCACCGGGCGCGGTAGCGTGGTGATCAGACTGCCGGTCAGCAACTCCCCCACCCAGCCGCCTGGAGGTCCACCGTGGTGCAGGCCTACATCCTGATCCAGACCGAGGTGGGCAAGGCCACCGCGGTCGCCGAGTCCATCGCCAAGATCACCGGAGTGATCACCGCCGAGGACGTCACCGGCCCCTACGACGTGATCGTCCGGGCCGAGGCGGACTCCATCGACGAGCTGGGCCGCTTGGTGGTCGCCCAGGTGCAGCAGGTCGAGGGCATCACCCGCACCCTGACCTGCCCGGTGGTGCGCCTGTAGCGGCGCTTACCATCGTCGGGTGTCCCGCAACGTCCTGACCCGGCTGCCCGCGCCCGTCCGCTGGCTGGCCCCGCCCGCCGCCCTGCTGGGCTGCACGGCGTGGCTGGCGACGGCGTGGAGCGGCCCGGCGGACGTCACCCCGCCGGTCCCGCGCGCCGCGGCCGCGGAGTACTGCCGGGCGCTGCACGACGCGCTGCCCGACCAGGTGCTGGGCCACCGCCGGCAGGACCCCTCCCCCGCCTCGCCGTACACCGCGGCCTGGTCCTCCTCGCCGCGCACGGTGCTCAGGTGCGGCATCGAGCGGCCGGACTACCTGGACGACGACCCGCTGAAGCAGGCGCCGGAGGTGAACGGCGTGCAGTTCGGCATGGGCCGGGACGGCCGGGGCGGCTACTACTTCGTGGCGACGCTGCGCAAGGCGTACGTCGAGGTGCAGGTGCCCGACGGGGCCTACGCCAACTACCTCGACCCGCTGAGCTCGCTGACCGAGGCGATCAAGGCGACGGTGCCGGAGGGGCTGTAGGCCAAGCCCCTCCGGCGGGAGCCGGTCAGCGCAGGCCGGTGGAGCGGCGCAGCGCGGCGGCGAGCAAGCGGTCGATCAGCTCCGCGTAGGACAGGCCGCTGGCCTCCCACATCTTCGGGTACGCGGAGATCGGGGTGAAGCCGGGCATGGTGTTGATCTCGTTGACCATCCACCGGCCGTCGTCCAGCAGGAAGAAGTCGACCCGGGCCAGACCCTCGCAGCCGAGCGCCTCGAACGCGGCGATCGCCTGCCGGCGGATCTCGGCGGTCTCCTCGGCGGTGAGCTTCGCCGGGATCTCGACCTCGGAGGAGTCGATGTACTTGGCCTCGAAGTCGTAGAACTCGAAGTCGCCGCCGACCAGGATCTCGGCCGGGACGCTGGCCCGCGGGCCGTCCTCGAACTCCAGCACCGCGCACTCGATCTCGCGGCCCTCGACGCCCCGCTCGACGATGACCTTGGGGTCGTGCCGGCGGGCCTCCTCGATCGCGCCGTCCAGGTCGGCGAGGTCCTTGACCTTGGTGATGCCGATGGACGAGCCGGCCCGGCAGGGCTTGACGAACAGCGGCAGGCCGAGCGCCTCGACGCGGGAGCGGGCGGCGGCGCGGCCGGCCTCGGTCTCCCACTCGCGCGGCTTGATCACCGTGTAGCTGCCCGCGAAGATCCCGTTGGACTCCAGGATCCGCTTGGTGAACTCCTTGTCCATGCCGACCGCGGAGGCCAGCACGCCGGAGCCGACGTACGGGACGCCGGAGAGTTCGAGCAGGCCCTGGACGGTGCCGTCCTCGCCCCACGGGCCGTGCAGCAGCGGCAGCACCACGTCGACCTCGCCGAGCACCTTGGGCGCGGCGCCGGGCTCGTTCCAGACCACGTCGCGGCTGACCGGGGAGACCGGCAGCGCGACCTGACCCTCGGTGGAGTCGGCGACCTGGGCGACGTCCGGCAGCTTGCCGTCGGTGATGGACATCCGGGCCGGCTCGTCGGCGACCAGCGCCCAGCGGCCCTCGTGGGTGATGCCGATCGGCAGCACCTCGTACTTGCTCCGGTCGATCGCCTTGAGCACGCTGCCGGCCGTGGAGACCGAGATGGCGTGCTCGGAGCTGCGGCCGCCGAAGACGATCGCGACGCGCGGCTTCGCCGCGTGGTTCGGGGAGGTCAGTTCGATGCTCATATCGCAGTTGAGACTACCGTCCGATTTCGGTCACCGGCGTTCCGGCTTGGCCGAACGGGCCATCAGTCCCTTCAGTACCTCCTGGGTGGGGCGGCCGTTGTGCACGACGTCGACCACCGCCTCGACGATCGGCATGTCGACGCCGTTGCGCCGGGCCAGGTCCAGCACCGACTCGCAGGACTTCACGCCCTCCGCGGTCTGGCTGGTGGCGGCGATGGTCTCGGCCAGCGTCATGCCGCGGCCCAGGTTGGTGCCGAAGGTGTTGTTGCGCGACAGCGGCGAGGAGCAGGTCGCCACCAGGTCGCCCATGCCCGCCAGGCCCGCGAAGGTGTGCGCGTCCGCGCCGAGCGCGAGGCCCAGGCGGGTCGTCTCGGCCAGGCCGCGGGTGATCAGGGTGGCCTTGGTGTTGTCGCCCAGGCCCATGCCGTTGGCCATGCCGACCGCCAGGCCGATCACGTTCTTCACCGCGCCGCCGAGCTCGCAGCCCACCACGTCGGTGTTGGTGTAGGGCCGGAAGTACGGGGTGTGGCAGGCGGTCTGGAAGCGCTTGGCGACCGTCTCGTCGGTGCAGGCGACCACGGTGGCGGCGGGCTGGCGGTTGGCGATCTCGCCGGCCAGGTTCGGCCCGGACACCACCACGACGCGCTCCGCGGCGACGCCGGCGACCTCCTCGACCACCTCGCTCATCCGCTTCGCGGTGCCCAGCTCGATGCCCTTCATCAGGCTCACCAGCACGGTCTGCGGCTCGATCATCGGCGCCCAGTGCGCGAGGTTCTCGCGCAGCGTCTGGGACGGCACCGAGAGCACCGCGAAGTCCGCGCCGGCCAGCGCCGCGGCGGCGTCGGTGGTGGCCCGGATGGACCCGGGAAGCGTCAACTCCGGCAGGTAGTCCGGGTTGACGTGGTCCCGGTCGATCGCCTCGACCAGTTCCTTGCGACGGCCCCACAGGGTCACCTCGCAGCCGGCGTCGGCCAGGATCATCGCGAAGGCGGTGCCCCAGGAGCCGGTCCCCATCACGGCGCAGCGGGTCACCGGCCGCCCTCCTCGGCGGCGCGGTCCTTCTTCGCCTCGGCGGCGGCGGCCCGCTCCCGCGCGGCCCTGCGCATGTCGTAGCGCTCGGCCGGGGCCTGCTCGCCGCGGACCTCCGCCAGCACGGCGGTGATCGCGTCCAGGATGTCCTCGGTGGCGTCGCGCAGCACCTGCGCGGTCAGCTCCTGGCCCTGGTACTTGCTCAGGTCGACCGCCGGGCCGGCCGCCACGGTCACCGTGTGGCGCGGGAACAGGCGGTACTTGCGGCCGCCGCCGCGGCCGTACGGCGGGATGATCTCGTGCGCGCCCCAGTGCGCCACCGGGATCACCGGCGCGCCGGTCATCAGCGCGACCCGGGCGGCGCCGCTCTTGCCGGTCATCGGCCACAGGTCCGGGTCCCGGGTGAGCGTGCCCTCCGGGTAGAACTGCACGCACTGGCCGCGGTCGATCGCGTCGATCGCGGAGCGGAACGCCTCGGCGGCGTCGGTGGACTCGCGGAACACCGGGATCTGGCCGGTCTTGCGCAGCATGAACCCGATGAACGGGATCGAGAACAGCGAGGACTTGCCGAGTATCCGCGGCGGGCGGCCCGAGTTGTACTGCCAGTGCGCGTAGAACACCGGGTCGATCACCGAGTTGTGGTTCACCGCCGCGATGAAGCCGCCCTTCTCGGGCAGGTGCTCCCAGCCGCGCCAGTCCGCCTTCGCCAGGGCGATGGTCACCGGCTTCACGAGCACCGCCGCGAAGCGGTACCAGATCCCGTAGTCGGCGTTGCCGAACCTGGCGTTAGAGCGGCGGGCCACCCCAGCTCCTCCTCTTTCGTGCGGCGCCACTGCACGGTGCCGCGGTCTCTCCTCGCCGGGGCCGACCTGCGGCTCCGAGGCGCCGACCAGTCTCACCCGCGGGCCGAGTCCGTGTCGAGCGGCCACCGCCGCCGCCGTGCCGCCGCGGCCCCGCCGGCGGCACGGGCCGCTGGCCAGGCTTCCCCGGCCGACGCCACAATGGCGCCGATGACAGAGGACACCGTACGCCCCGCCGCCGCCACCCCACCCGCCCCGGGGCAGGCTCGGACCCTCGCCGGCCCCCGCCCGGCGGACCGGAGCGGCCCGGGCCGGACGGCGGCGCTGCCGGGCGTCCGCGACGCCCCGGACGACGCCCCGGCCGAAGTGCCGTACGCGGGATGGACGCTGGTGGTGCCGGTGAAGCCGCTCGCCGAGGCGAAGAGTCGGCTCGCGGCGCTCGGCGCACTCCGCCCGCGGCTGGCGCTGGCCTTCGCGCTGGACACCGTCGCCGCCGCGCTCGCCTGCCCGGCCGTCGCCCGGGTGCTGGTGGTCACCCGGGACGCGGCCGCCGCCGCGCCGCTGACCGCCCTCGGTGCGACGGCGATCGCCGACGAGCCCGGCGGCGGCCTCAACCCCGCCCTCGCGCACGGCGCGCGCGCCGCCCGGCGGTACGCCCCGCACTCCCCCGTCGCCACCCTCTCCGCGGACCTGCCGGCGCTGCGGTCCGCCGAACTCGCCCGGGTGCTGGCCGCCGTCCCCCCGCGCGGCCGGGCCTTCCTCGCCGACGCCCCCGGCACCGGCACCACGCTGCTCGCCGGCGCGCCCGGCGTGGCGCTGCGCCCCGCCTTCGGCCCGGACTCCCGCAACGGCCACGCGGCGGGCGGCGCACGCGAGCTCCTGCTCCCCGACGTGCCCTCGGTGCGACGCGACGTCGACACCCCCGCGGACCTCGCCGCCGCGGCCGCGCTCGGCCTCGGCCCGGCCACCGCGGCCCTGCTCTGACGCTCTATGCTGCTGCCATGCAGGCCACCGCGTTCACCTTCGACCCCGCCACCCGATCCGGCTCGGTCCTGCTCGACGACGGCACCCCCGTCCCGTTCGACGCCCCGGCCTTCGACGCCGGCGGCCTGCGCCTGCTGCGCCCCGGTCAGCGCCTGCGCATCCGCACCACCGGCGAAGGCTCCGACCGCCGCGTCGTCTTCCTCACCCTGCCGACCTTCCCGGACCCGCAGGCCTCCTGACCCGGCGTCGGCCCGGTGCCCGCGGTACGGCTACCCGCTGCTGCGCTGCTCGGGTCGGGGTGGCTCCGCCTCGCCGCGCCAGAGCGACCGGACCTCCGCGGTGGCGAGCAGCTTGAGCGGCCCGGGTTCGAGGCGCAGCGGTCCGGGCCCGGGGTGCCCGGGGGTGACGCGGATCAGGTGGGAGCGGCCCAGGAGGGCTGCGGTGAGCAGGAGTTGACCGTCGCGGGCGAGGAAGGCCGCGGTGCGTTCGGGGGCGCCGGGGCCGAAGAAGTAGCGGTAGGCCTCGTACTGGGTCCAGCCCAGCGGGAGGGTGCGCAGGACGGCCCACAGCGAGGTGAGCGCGTCGGCGAGGGCGCGGAAGGACGCCGCCTCGGTGACGCCCTCGACGCAGACGGTGTAGCCGGGAGGCGTGTTCTTCACGGTGGCTCCTGGGGTGGGTCGAACTCGGCCCAGACGGTGTGGGATCGGGCGGTGTAGCGGTGGCCGTAGCGATCGGCGGCGGCGAGGACCTCGAGGACCCGGAGGTGGTCCTCGTCGGCGGGTTCGCCGGGCAGGATCGCCTCGACCCGGTAGCCGCCGCCCGGCAGGCGGCGGATGCGGGCTTCGGCCCCGGTGGCTGCGGCGAGTTGCGCGGCGAGGTCAAACACCCTGGTGGTTCGCACGCCACGCCTCTCCCCGAGGTCAGTCGATCACGCAAAGTGAAGCTAAGGCATTAGATTCCACCTGATGCATTAGATTGTCAACCTGACTCACCCGTCCTGCCGCATCCGGCAGGCCGTGCCTTCCGCCGGGAGCTGCCAGATGCCCTCACAGGACCCGCCGTACCTGCGCGTCGCGGACGACCTGCGCCGCCGGGTCGCGGCCGGCGAGTGGCCGATCGGCGAGCGGCTGCCGTCGCGCGCACAGCTGGCGGAGAGCTACGGAGTGGGGCCGAACGTGCTCCAGCGGGCCCAGGAAGTGCTCATCGCGGAGGGCCTGTTGGAGGGCCGCACGGGCTCCGGCACGTACGTCCGCGAGCCGGTCGAGCGGCACCCGATGGTGCGCACCCGCCAGGTCGGCGGCTTCCCGGCCGAACTGGCCGACGCGCTGTGCGAGTCGCACTCGGCGGCCCGCACGCCGGCGCCGGATCGGATCGCCCGGCGGCTGGGCGTGGAGCCCGGCGCGCCGACCGTGCACACCCGCTACGAGTTCCTGCTGGACGGTCGGCCGGTCCAACTCGCCGACTCCTGGGAGCCGATGGCGATCACCGGGGGGACCTCCGTGCTGATGCCGGAGCTCGGTCCGCTGAAGGGCCGGGGCGTGGTGGCGCGCATGGCGGAGATCGGAGTGCGGGTGACGCGCGTGGTGGAGCGCCCGCGCCCCGCCCGGGCCACCGCGGAGCAGGCCACGCTGCTGGGGCTGTCGGCGGGCGATGCGGTGACGCTGGTCGAGCGGACCTGCCTCGACGACACCGGCCGGCCGGTGGAGACCGCCGAACTGGTGATTCCGGATTCCCGCTGGGAGATCCGCTACGAGCTGACGGTGGAACAGCCGGAGTAATTCCCACGGCGGTACGAGGCCGAATTCCCCGGTCGGAGCCGACCCGGCCGGAAGCGGCCGACCCGCCGCCGCGGCGCGGCCGGAACCGACGCCCGGTCAGCCGCCCGTACACAACCGGGCCGCGACGTCCCCCGCCGGGGGCTCCGGCGTGCGGAAACCCCGGCGCGGGGCCGTCGCGGCCCGGGTGCGCCCACGCCGGGTTGACCCGGCGCCAGGAAGGTTGTGACTACTTGGCGGTGGACTTGCGCGCGGTGGTCTTGCGCGTGGCGGTCTTCTTCGCCGGAGCGGTCTTCTTGGCGGTGGCGGTCTTCTTGGCCGCCGCGGCCGTGGTGGTCTTCTTCGCCGCGGTGGTCTTGGCGGTGGTGGTCTTGGCGGTGGTGGTCTTCTTGACCGGGGTCGCCTTCTTGGCGGTGGCGGTCTTCGCCGTGGTGGTCTTCTTCGCGGCGGCCTTCTTGGCCGCGGCCGGGGTCGCGGCGGCGGCGGCCCGCTTGGTCGCGGCGCGCTTGGCGGCCGGGGTGGCGGCGACACCGGTCTTGCCCGGGGTCAGCGAGCCCTTCGGCGCCTTCTTGACCGACGGACCGTCCTTCGGCAGCTTCTTGCTGCCGGAGACCAGGTCCTTGAAGCCCTGGCCCGGGCGGAACCGCGGCACCGCGGTCTTCTTGACCTTGACCCGCTCGCCGGTCTGCGGGTTACGGGCGAAGCGCGCCGAGCGCTCCACCTTCTCGAAGGTGCCGAAACCGGTGACCGAGACGCGGTCACCCGCCACGACGGCACGCACCATGGTGTCGAGCACTGCGTCGACGGCCTCTGCGGCAGCCTTGCGACCGCCCAGCTGCTCGGCCACCGCTTCGACAAGCTGAGCCTTGTTCACGTCTTCCCCTTCGGAAACGGGCGCCGGATGATTCCATCCGTTCTTTTCGCACGTTAGGTATGTATCTGCGGACTTTCAATTACCAAACGCGTGAATCACCCTAGTGTCGCAATGGATTTGCGCATGGAGGTGCTCACCGGGGCGGCATCCGCCCCTCGTCGAGGTCCTGCACAAAGCGACTCAACCGCCGTGCCGCCTCCGGAAGATCACGCTTGGCGGTCTCGGTGACGATCAGCAGTTGTCGGGTGAGAGCGGTCTTTGCGTCCGTCGACACGTTCAGCGCGTGAACGCGGGCGTGGGCTTGCTTCAACCGCTCGGCCACCAGTGCGTAGAGCACGGTGACTTCCGAGTCGGCAGCACCGTCCCGGTCCTCCGAAGACGCGGGTTCGCCACCCGGGTACGGAGGTTCGGGGTTGTGGTGCATGCAACGATTGTGCCATCTGTGCGGAGTTGCGCTACACCAGGGTCTATTCGCGGGTGACGAACTCCCCTGCGAACAACGAAGACCCGCCCCCGGGTGGGGGCGGGTCTTGTTGTCGCTCCGTCAGAAAGCGGACCGTCAGGCGGCCGGGAGGGTGCGCGGCTTGAACGCCGGGCGGGTGGCCTCGAACGCGTCGATGGCCCCCTCCTCCTGCAGCGTGATGCTGATGTCGTCCAGACCGTTCAGCAGACGCCAACGCACGTTGTCGTCCAGCTCGAACGAGGCGGTGACGCCCTCGGCGCGCACCTCGCGGGCCTCCAGGTCGACGGTGATCTCGGCGGTCGGGTCGGCCTCGGTCAGCTCCCACAGCCGCTCCACGGTCTCCTGCGGCAGGACCACCGTGAGCAGGCCGTTCTTCAGCGAGTTGCCGCGGAAGATGTCGGCGAAGCGGGACGAGACGACCGCCTGGAACCCGTAGTTCTGCAGCGCCCAGACGGCGTGCTCGCGGGACGAGCCGGTGCCGAACTCGGGGCCGGCCACCAGCACGGTGGCGCCCTGCCGCTCGGGGCGGTTCAGCACGAAGGACTCGTCCTTGCGCCACGCCTCGAACAGGCCGTCCTCGAAACCGGACCGGGTGACCTTCTTCAGCCAGTGCGCCGGGATGATCTGGTCGGTGTCCACGTTGGAGCGGCGCAGCGGGACGGCGCGGCCGGTGTGGGTGGTGAACTTCTCCATGGCTCAGGCCTCCACGGCAACGTTGTTCGACAGGTCCGCCGGCGCGGCCAGCCGGCCCAGCAGCGCGGTGGCGGCGGCGACCTGCGGGGACACCAGGTGGGTGCGGCCGCCCTTGCCCTGGCGGCCCTCGAAGTTGCGGTTCGAGGTGGACGCGCAGCGCTCGCCCGGGGCCAGCTGGTCGGGGTTCATGCCCAGGCACATCGAGCAGCCTGCGTGCCGCCATTCGGCGCCCGCGGCGGTGAACACCTTGTCCAGGCCCTCCTCGACGGCCTGCAGGGCGACCCGGACCGAGCCGGGCACCACCAGCATCCGCACGCCGTCGGCGATCTGACGGCCCTCCACGATGGCGGCGGCGGCCCGCAGGTCCTCGATCCGGCCGTTGGTGCAGGAGCCGACGAAGACCGCGTCGACCTTCACCTCGCGCAGCGGGGTGCCGGCCTCCAGGCCCATGTACTTCAGCGCGTTCTCGGCGGCGATCCGCTCCTGCGGGTCCGAGAAGTCCTCCGGGTTCGGCACGTTGGCGCCCAGCGGCGCGCCCTGGCCGGGGTTGGTGCCCCAGGTGACGAACGGGGTCAGCTCGGCGGCGTCGATGAACACCTCGGCGTCGAAGACCGCGTCCTCGTCGGTGGCCAGGGTCTCCCAGTACGCGACCGCGGCGTCCCAGTCCTCGCCCTGCGGGGCGTGCGGGCGGCCCTGCAGGTAGTCGAAGGTGGTCCGGTCCGGGGCGATCATGCCGGCCCGGGCGCCCGCCTCGATGGACATGTTGCAGATGGTCATCCGGGCCTCCATGGAGAGGCCGCGGATCGCCGAGCCGCGGTACTCCAGGACGTAGCCCTGGCCGCCGCCGGTGCCGATCCGGGTGATGATCGCCAGGATCAGGTCCTTGGCGGTGACGCCCTCGGGCAGCTCGCCCTCGACGGTGATCGCCATGGTCTTGAACGGGGCCAGCGGCAGCGTCTGGGTGGCCAGCACGTGCTCGACCTGGCTGGTGCCGATGCCGAACGCCAGCGCGCCGAACGCGCCGTGGGTCGAGGTGTGCGAGTCGCCGCAGACCACGGTCATGCCGGGCTGGGTCAGGCCCAGCTGCGGGCCGACCACGTGCACCACGCCCTGCTCGACGTCGCCCAGCGAGTGGATGCGCACGCCGAACTCCGCGGCGTTCCGGCGCAGCGTCTCCAGCTGGACCCGGGAGACCGGGTCGGCGATCGGCTTGTCGATGTCCAGGGTCGGGGTGTTGTGGTCCTCGGTGGCGATCGTCAGGTCGGTGCGGCGGACCTGGCGGCCGGCCAGCCGGAGGCCGTCGAACGCCTGCGGGCTGGTCACCTCGTGCAGCAGGTGCAGATCGATGTAGAGCAGGTCGGGCTCGCCCTCGGCGCGCCGGACGACGTGGTCGTCCCAGACCTTCTCTGCGAGTGTCCGTCCCATCGGATTCCCTCCAGCCGGCCGCTCTGCCGGCCTTCTCGTGGATGTCGAGGTCTTGTCCCGTGCCGCCCTGTGAGGCTCGCTTGGAGTCGCGACCTGCACGCCGGACCGTCCAGAATGTGGACACCGTGGTACGGGTCCGTGCTGGGTGTCTCCCGGGCTGCTGACTCCAAGAGTGGCGCTTTTCTCGCGAGATTGAACTTGCGTCTCGCCACTTGAGACTGCAGTATCGAGACATGGACAACACTAGCGGCGTCGGCGTTCTCGACAAGGCCGCTCTGGTGCTCAGCGCACTGGAGTCGGGCCCCGCCACGTTGGCGGGGCTGGTCGCCGCCACCGGTTTGGCACGGCCCACGGCCCACCGACTCGCCGTCGCACTCGAACACCACCGCCTGGTCACCCGGGACATGCAGGGCCGCTTCATCCTCGGCCCCCGGCTCGCCGAACTCTCCGCCGCCGCCGGCGAGGACCGCCTGCTGGCCGCCGCCGGCCCGGTGCTCACGCACCTGCGCGACGTCACCGGCGAGAGCGCCCAGCTCTACCGCCGGCAGGGCGAGATGCGGATCTGCGTGGCCGCCGCCGAGCGCCTGTCCGGCCTGCGCGACACCGTCCCGGTCGGCTCGACGCTGCCGATGAAGGCCGGCTCCGCCGCCCAGGTCCTGCTCGCCTGGGAGGAGCCCGAGCGCCTCCACCGCGGCCTGCAGGGCGCCCGGTTCACCGCCACCGCGCTCAGCGGCGTCCGCCGCCGCGGCTGGGCCCAGTCCATCGGCGAGCGCGAGCCCGGTGTGGCCTCCGTCTCCGCCCCCGTCCGCGGCCCCTCCAACCGCGTGGTCGCCGCGGTCTCGGTCTCCGGCCCGATCGAGCGCCTCACCCGCCACCCCGGCCGGATGCACGCCCAGGCCATCATCGAGGCCGCGAACCGCCTCACCGAGGCCCTCCGCCGCAGCTGACGCCGCCGCGCCCCACGACGTGTGCCCCCCGACCCGGAGGTCGGGGGGCACACGTTCACGGCCGAAGAAATGCCGAATTCGGGCATGCAAAAAAGCCCCGGTTTCCCGGAGCTTCATTGGCTGAGCATTTTGGCTGGGGTACCAGGACTCGAACCTAGACTAAATGAACCAGAATCACTCGTGCTGCCAATTACACCATACCCCAAAAGTACCCCCGACCGGATTCGAACCGGCGCTACCGCCTTGAGAGGGCGGCGTGCTAGGCCGCTACACAACGGGGGCCCTAGCTTGAATGAGTACCCCCGACCGGATTCGAACCGGCGCTACCGCCTTGAGAGGGCGGCGTGCTAGGCCGCTACACAACGGGGGCGAGTCTCATTCATCTGTGCAATTGTCAAGAATTGCGTACCCCCGACCGGATTCGAACCGGCGCTACCGCCTTGAGAGGGCGGCGTGCTAGGCCGCTACACAACGGGGGCTTGCTGCACTGAGGTGCTGCGCTGGGGTACCAGGACTCGAACCTAGACTAACTGAACCAGAATCAGTCGTGCTGCCAATTACACCATACCCCACCAGAGTTCAACCCCTCTGCGGGGTCTTCCTCGGTGTCTTGCGCCCCCCTGCCCGGGCGGCGCAGAAAGAACATTACCCGACGCCCCGCCCGGCTCCAAAATCGATAACCGCAGGCTGCGCGCCGGACACCTGCGGGCCAGGTCAGCGACCCCGGCCCGCAGGCGGTCCGACTCCGGTTCAGGAGGCCGGCAGCAGCTCCAGAGCGGCCGTCAGCCGGCGCAGCGTCTCCGCGCGGCCGAGCAGCTCCATCGACTCGAAGAGCGGCGGCGAGACCCGGCGGCCGGTGACCGCGACCCGCAGCGGGGTGAAGGCGAACTTGGGCTTGATGCCCAGGCCCTCCACCAGGGCCTCGCGCAGCGCGGCCTGGATCGGGTCGGGGGTGAAGTCGGCCAGCTCGGTGAGCGCCTTGACCGAGGCCTCCAGCACCGGGCGGGCGTCGGCGGTGAGCACCTTGGCGGCGTCCTCCTCGTCGACCGCGAAGGCCTCGGGGGCGACGAACAGGAAGCCGGCCATGGTGACGATCTCGGAGAGGACGACCATCCGCTCCTGGGTGAGCGGGGCGACCTGGGCGAGCAGCTCGAGCTGCTCGGCGGTCGGCTCGGCGGGGAGCAGGTCGGCGGCCTGGAGGTAGGGCACCAGGCGCTTGACGAACTCCTCGGGGGCGAGGCGGCGGACGTGCTCGGCGTTGATGTGCTCGGCCTTCTTCAGGTCGAAGCGGGCCGGGTTGCCGTTGACGTCGTCGATGTCGAAGGCGGCGACCATCTCGTCGATGTCGAAGATGTCGCGGTCCTCGGCGAGCGACCAGCCCAGCAGGGCCAGGTAGTTGAGCAGGCCCTCGGGGAGGAAGCCGCGCTCGCGGTAGAGGTTGAGCGAGGCCTGCGGGTCGCGCTTGGAGAGCTTCTTGTTGCCCTCGCCCATCACGTACGGCAGGTGGCCGAAGCGCGGGGTGGTGCCGTTGCCGACGCCGATCTCGGCGAGGGCGGCGTAGAGCGCGATCTGACGGGGCGTCGAGGAGAGCAGGTCCTCGCCGCGCAGGACGTGGGTGATCTCCATCAGGGCGTCGTCGACCGGGTTGACCAGGGTGTACAGCGGGGCGCCGTTGGCCCGGACGATGCCGTAGTCGGGGACGTCCTTCGGGTCGAAGGAGATCGGGCCGCGGACCAGGTCCTCGAAGGCGAGGGCGGTGTCGGGCATCCGGAAGCGGAGGATCGGCTGGCGGCCCTCCTGCTCGTAGACCGCGACCTGGTCCTCCGTCAGCTCGCGGCAGTGGCCGTCGTAGCCGGAGGGCTTGCCGGCCGCGCGGGCCGCCTCGCGGCGGGCGTCGAGCTCCTCGGTGGTGCAGTAGCAGGGGTAGGCGTGGCCGGCCGCGCGCAGGCGCTCGGCGACGTCCGCGTAGACGTCCATCCGCTGCGACTGGCGGTAGGGGGCGTGCGGGCCGCCGATCTCGGGGCCCTCGTCCCAGTCGAAGCCCAGCCAGCGCATCGAGTCCAGCAGCTGCTGGTAGGACTCCTCGGAGTCGCGGGCGGCGTCGGTGTCCTCGATCCGGAACACCAGGGTGCCGCCGTTGTGCCGGGCGTAGGCCCAGTTGAACAGGGCGGTGCGGACCAGGCCGACGTGCGGGTTGCCGGTCGGGGAGGGACAGAAGCGGACCCGGACGCCGGGGTTCTTCTCAGCCACGCTTGATCACCTTGTTGGAGAGGGTGCCGATGCCTTCGACGGAGACGGCGACCTCGTCGCCGATGTTCAGGGGGCCGACACCCGCGGGGGTGCCGGTGAGGATGACGTCGCCCGGGAGCAGGGTCATCGCCTCGGAGACGTGGACGATCAGCTCGGCGACCGAGCGGACCATCTGGGAGGTGCGGCCGGCCTGGCGGAGTTCGCCGTTGACCGTGCAGGTGATGGCCAGGTCGGCGGGGTCGAGTTCGGTCTCGATCCACGGGCCGAGCGGGCAGGAGGTGTCGAAGCCCTTGGCGCGGGCCCACTGGCCCTCGCGCTGCTGCACGTCGCGGGCGGTGACGTCGTTGGCACAGGTGTAGCCGAAGATCACTTCGGGGACCCGCTCCAGCGGCACCTCGCGGCACATCCGGCCGATCACCACGGCGAGTTCGGCCTCGTACTGCACGTCCGAGGAGAACGGCGGGTAGGCGACGGCCTCGGTGGGGCCGATGACGGCGGTGGAGGGCTTGAAGAAGGTCAGCGGCACGGCCGGGACCTCGTTGCCCAGCTCGGCGGCGTGCGCGGCGTAGTTGCGGCCGACCGCGACGACCTTGCTGGGGAGCATCGGCGCCAGCAGGCGGACCTGGTCCAGCGCGTAGCTCTCGCCGGTCGGCTGCGGGATCGCGCCGAACGGGTGCCCGGCGAGCGCGTGCACCGTCAGTGACTCGGGTTGCGCGGCGTCGCCCTCGATGATTCCGAAGGAGACCGAGCCCGCCGCGGGGCTCCCTTCGCGGACGGAGAACCTGGCGATACGCACAGCCTGGCAACCTCTCGGTTCGTCGACCGTCCGGACGCTCCCGGACGGTTGCCGAGCCCGCAGGACCGGGCCCGGCTCGTGGTCACCAGGTTATCGGCACACCGCTCCCCGACCCGGCGGCGGGCGGGTGGACGGGGTGTCAGTCCCGCGGCAGGCGGGGGGCCGGAGCGACCATCAGCTGGGTGCGGCGCGGGTTGGCGGTCACGGCGGGCAGCTGGGGGGCGTACTCGCGCGGCGCGGAGGGCGCGAAACCGGGCAGCTCGGCGAAGTCCGCGACCGAGGCCAGCGTGGTGCGGCGCGGGTTGGCCGTCGAGCCGGCGCGCAGCGTGGAGTCGTCGGCCTGCGTGGTGGTCTCGGACATCAGGGTCAACACCTTGGTTTCGGTCGGCTGGACTTTTGGGAGCGCCGCCGGGCGGGCAGGCTCCGGTCGACCCTGCCAGGTTAGGGAGCCCATTCCACAGTGGCCGTGACCAAAGCTACACATCGCGCTGTGAGTTTGCTCACAATTGCGCCCGCAAATGCCATGGACTCGGCGATTCCGGACCTTTGGTGAAATCCGTCATTACGGATATCTCAGACATTCTCCGCACAAGCTGATCTACCTCCGCATTGACATGGCTCCGCCGAGTGTCCGAAAAAGACCGTATTCCGGGGTGTTCGAGACACGCACGGTGAGTTGCCGCGCGCAGAGGGTGGCCCAGGACACCGTGTCGTAACGGCCCTTGTTGGACTTCCGCCGCTGTGCTGGAATGCCACGGAAAAACTCGACACCGCCCTATCTCCGCCCGGCGGGGAAGGGCGCCCGGTCCAGAGGTTGCGACGCCAGTGCAGGGACGTTTCAAGAGGGGCAGCGGCGCCGCGGGTGACCCGGAGTCGCGGGAGCCCAAGGCTGGCCCCCACCAGGCAGCACCGATGACGACGGGCCCCGGCGAGCGGCCCTTCGGCAGCAGCTCCGAGCCGCCCGCCGACAGACGAGACACGGAGGCCGCGGACGGTTCTGCCGCGCCCGCCGACGAGAGCGGCAGAAAGGGCGACAAGCCCAGCCGCCGCTCCCGGCTGCGCGGCACGCTCAACCGCCGCCGCGCCACCGGCCTGAGCCGCTTCGCCATGCGCAACTGGCGCATCCGCACCCGCCTGATCGCGCTGCTCTTCCTCCCCGTGATCGTGGCGCTGGCGCTCGGCGGCCTGCGCGTGCAGTCCTCGATGGAGAACTCCCGCCAGCTGTCGCAGATGAGCGACCTGGCCGAGCTCGCGCGCAACGCCACCTCGCTGGCCGACGCGCTGCAGTACGAGCGCGACGTCTCGGCCGGTCCGCTGACCGCCGGCGGCAGCCACGACGACCCGGACATCGCCGACGCGTACAAGCAGACGAACGCGCTGTCCCGGAAGTTCGCCACCAGCGCCGACAAGTTCGACGACCTGGACCAGGCCGGTTCCAAGACCCTGCTGCTGCAGGTCCGCAAGGACCTCAACCAGCTCACCGACGCGCGCAACAGCGCGTACAACAAGGCCGACAACATCCAGGCCACGATCACCAGCTACGACGTGATCATCAAGGACCTGATCGGCATCACCCA
Source organism: Kitasatospora sp. NPDC049285 (assembly GCF_040678815.1). NCBI lineage: Bacteria > Bacillati > Actinomycetota > Actinomycetes > Kitasatosporales > Streptomycetaceae > Kitasatospora > Kitasatospora sp. NPDC049285. Next base: position 92,929 of record NZ_JBFAQR010000005.1, read on the forward strand.
GGACATCGCGATCACCTCGAACTCCACCGAGCTGATCAAGATCACCCGGGCCCTGCACCAGTTCTCGCTGGCCAAGGAATCGACCTCGATGCAGCGCGCGCTGATCGCCGCCGCGCTCGCCCACCCGGTCGAGGCCAACCTGTCCAGCTCCGACGAGACCTTCGGCATCCGGCTGCAGAGCGCCGAGGACAACGCGCTCGCCAACTTCACCGCCATCTACGGCGAGGCCGAGGCCCGCGCGCTGCGCGCGCAGATGAGCTACAACCAGGTCATCGCCGACGCCGACCGGTTCACCAAGGCCGTCCTCAACCCGAACGGCATCAAGCAGGCCGAGGACATCTCCTACAAGAACTGGTACGACAAGGCCAGCGCCAAGATCAACGCCGAGCAGAAGATCCAGTCCACGCTGCTGGACGTGCTCGACGGCAAGGCGCAGAAGCTGCAGTCCGACGCCGACACCCAGTCGGTCATCAACGCCTCGCTGGTCGCCCTGGTGCTCGTCGTCGCCATCGCCGGCGCGGCCTTGGTGGCCCGCTCGATGGTGCGCTCGCTGACCCGCCTGCAGACCGCGGCCGAGGACGTCGCCGAGCGCCGCCTGCCCGAGCTGGTCAAGACCCTGTCGGAGAGCGACCCGCACGACGTCGACGTCACCGTCGAGCCCGTCGGCGTCGACTCCGCGGACGAGATCGGCCACGTGGCGCACGCCTTCGACATGGTGCACCGCGAGGCGGTCCGACTGGCCGCCGAGCAGGCGCTGCTGCGAGGCAACATCAACGCGATGTTCACCAACCTCTCGCGCCGCAGCCAGGGCCTGATCCAGCGTCAGCTGTCGCTGATCTCCGAGCTGGAGAGCCGCGAGGCCGACCCGGACCAGCTGGCCTCGCTGTTCAAGCTCGACCACCTCGCGACCCGCATGCGCCGCAACGGTGAGAACCTCCTCGTCCTCGCGGGCGAGGACCCGGGCCGCCGCTGGACCCGCCCGGTCCCGCTGGTCGACGTGCTCCGCGCCGCCGCCTCCGAGGTGGAGCAGTACGAGCGCATCGAACTGGCCTCGGTGCCCTCCGCCGAGGTCGCCGGCCGCGTCGTCAACGACCTCGTCCACCTGCTCGCCGAGCTGCTGGAGAACGCCACCTCGTTCTCCTCCCCGCAGACCCGCGTCCGGGTCACCGGCCACGCCCTGCCGGACGGCCGGGTGCTGATCGAGATCCACGACACCGGTATCGGCCTCTCCCCGGACGACCTCGCCGACATCAACGAGCGCCTGGCCAACCCGCCGGTGGTGGACGTCTCGGTCTCCCGCCGCATGGGTCTGTTCGTGGTCGGCCGCCTGTCCCTGCGACACGGCATCCGGATCCAGCTCCGCCCGTCCGACTCCGGCGGCACCACCGCGCTGGTCATGCTCCCGGTGGACGTCACCAACTCCGCCGACCGCCGCGGCGGCCGCCCGGGCGGCAACGCCCAGAGCGGCAAGGCGCCGCGCGGCATGGCGCCGACGCCGCGTCAGCAGGGTCGCCCCGCGGGCGACCTGCCCGGCGCCCGCACCGCGCTCGGCCAGGGCGGCCCCGGCGGCGCTCCGGCCGGCCGGCCGCAGCTCGGCCAGGGCCCGGACGGCGGCGGCCGGAACCTGTTCGCCCCGGCCGGCCAGGGCGGCCCGTCCGCTCCGGCCGCCCCGCAGGGCGACGGCGGCTTCGGCCCCGGCGGCGCGTTCGGCAAGGGCGCAGGCCAGGGTCTGCCGACCCGTTCGGTCGGCAAGTCGCTGCGCGAGAACCCCGCCCCCGGCCTGCCGGGCGCGGGCGCTCCGACCGGTGCCCCCGCCGGCGGCGGTGCCCCGACCGGCGGCGGCCTGCCGCCGCGGCGGGTCCCGGGCGCCTCCGGCGCCCCCGGCCTGCAGGGCGGCCCCGGCGGCGGACAGCCGCCGCGCCGCACCCCGCAGGGCCCGCCGCAGGGCGCCCCACAGGGCCAGCGCCGTCCGGCCGGCCCGGAGCGGCAGCGCCCGGCCGGTCCGGGTGCCGGTGAGCCGACCCAGCACGGCTGGGCCGAGCAGCCGCCCGCCCAGCGCCGTCCGCTGCCGCAGCAGCCGACCGAGTCGGCGGCGGAGTCCACCGGTTCGTTCGCCCGCCCGCGCTTCGAGGCGTCCGACATCGACCCGCGCGACCCGCTGGGCCTCGGCCTGGTGGAGCCGGTGCTGCCGGACCCGGCGGGCCAGGGCGCTCCGATGCCCGCCCCGCAGGCCGCTCCGCAGCAGCAGTTCGTCGAGCGTCCGCAGCCGATGGCGCTGCCGACCGCGACGGAGTCCGCCGCGGCGCCGCAGGCCGGCCCGGCCGGCCGGGAGCAGGTCCGTTACCAGCCGCAGCGTCCCGGCACCACCGCTCCCGGCCTCGGGCAGCCCCGGCAGGCCGCGCCGCAGGCGCAGCAGGCCCAGCAGCGCCCGGCCCCCCGGCAGCAGGCCGCTCCGCAGCAGCAGCAGTTCGGCGAGCGCCCGCAGCCGCAGCAGCAGTTCGGCGAGCGCCCGCAGCAGGGCCAGCAGGCTCCGCGGCCGCAGCAGGCTCCGCAGGGCCAGCCCGGCCAGCAGCCGCGCCAGCCGCAGCAGCGCCCGGCGCAGCCGTTCGGCAACCGGCCGGAGGAGGCCGACGCGCCGTGGCGGCCGTCCGCCAACGACGAGCGCTGGCGGCGGGCCGAGCAGATGCGCGAGCCCAGCACCAGCGGGCTGACCACCTCGGGGCTGCCGCGCCGCACGCCGCAGGCCAACCTGGTCTCCGGCAGCGCCGAGGCCTCCCCGCTGACGGGTCCGCAGGTCTCGCGCAGCCCGGAGGAGGTGCGCGGCCGGCTGACCAACCTGCGCCGCGGCATCCAGCAGGGCCGCCAGGCTGGCGGTACGCAGGGCGGCTCCGGCCGGCCCGCGCCGCAGCAGCCGGGCTTCGACGGTTTCGGCGGGACGGCCGGTGGCTACCGGGGAGCCCAGGGCGGCCGTTTCGACGCCGATGGCAACAACGGCTTCGGCCCCGAGCACCAGGAGCGTTGAGTTGAGTCAGATGATGAGCCAGGCCGCACAGAACCTGAACTGGCTGATCACCAATTTCGTGGACAACACCCCCGGGGTGTCCCACACAGTGGTGGTCTCGGCCGACGGTCTGCTGCTGTGCATGTCGGAGGGCTTCCCCCGGGACCGCGCCGACCAGCTCGCCGCGGTCGCCTCCGGGCTGACCTCGCTGACCTCCGGCGCCAGCCGCATCTTCGAGGGCGGCGAGGTCAACCAGACGGTGGTGGAGATGGAGCGCGGCTTCCTCTTCCTGATGGCCATCAGCGACGGCTCCGCCCTCGCCGTGCTGGCCGCGCCGGACTCCGACATCGGCCTCGTCGGCTACGAGATGGCCCTGCTCGTCGACCGCGCGGGGGCCGTCCTGACCCCCGCCCTGCGGGCCGAACTCCAGGGCAGCCTGCTGAACTGACGGTCCGTCCCCACCCACGTCTCCCGAACGTCCCTCACCGTGCCGGACCCTCCCGACCCGGGTCCGGCACCCCACCCCAAGTCGTCGCCGCACCGCGGCTGACACCCAGTCAGCCGGCAACGCTCCGGCAGAGCACCCGCTGCGGACGGCTGCAGCACAAGGAGGACGCATGACCCCGCCCCCGACACCCGCCGGCTACGGCAACGGGTACGGAAACGGCTACGGCGGACAGCAGGCCGGCGGGTACGGCGGCCAGCAGTCGGGCGGCTACGAGCAGCAGCCGCTGGTCCGTCCGTACGCGATGACCGGCGGACGCACCCGGCCGCGCTACCAGCTGGCCATCGAGGCGCTGATCTCGTCCACCGGCACCGCGAACTCCAACGGCCTGCTCCCCGAGCACGCCCGGATCGTCTCGCTGTGCCGCGAGGTCAAGTCCGTCGCCGAGATCTCCGCGCTGGCGGGAGTCCCGCTCGGGGTCGCCCGCATCCTCGTCGCAGACCTGGCCGAGGCCGGTCTGGTCGCCATCCACCAGCCCGCCGCCGCGGGCGAGTCGGGCGGTACGCCTGACGTCACGCTGCTCGAAAGGGTCCTCAGTGGACTTCGCAAGCTCTAACGCGGCCACCCCCAGCCGCGCGACCACCTCCGCCAAGATCGTCGTCGCGGGCGGCTTCGGCGTGGGCAAGACGACGCTCGTCGGCGCGGTCTCCGAAATCAACCCGCTGCGCACCGAAGCCGTCATGACCAGCGCCAGCGCCGGCATCGACGACCTCAGCCACGTCTCCGGCAAGACGACCACCACCGTCGCCATGGACTTCGGCCGCATCACCCTCGACGAAGACCTCATCCTCTACCTCTTCGGCACCCCCGGCCAGGACCGCTTCTGGTTCATGTGGGACGACCTCGTCCGCGGCGCCATCGGCGCCGTCGTCCTCGTCGACACCCGCCGCCTCGCCGACTGCTTCCCCGCCCTCGACTACTTCGAGAACAGCGGCCTCCCCTTCGTCGTCGCCCTCAACGGCTTCGACGGACACCAGGCCCACAGCCCGGAAGAGGTCCGCGAGGCGCTCCAGCTCAACCCCGACATCCCGATCGTCACCCTCGACGCCCGGCGCCGGGACAGTGCCAAGAGCGCCCTCATCACCCTCGTCGAGCACGCCCTCCTCGCCCGACTCCGGTGACGTCCGGGGGACGCTTCCGCAGATGGTTCGCGTCCCCCGGTAACAGTTCGGTAGGCATTTGACGGGTCTGACTGACACTGCGTAGTGGCCCAAATCCGGTGCGCGGCAATGACCTTGAAGTTTGCGGGGGATCGCCCCCGAATGTCCGATTTCCACCCCTGGCGCACGGGGTGGAGGAGCCGTTTGTCCGCTCCTCCGGCTCGTGTTGAAATTCCTGCTACCCCGTAGGACCCACGCGGGTCGCGGCCCGTCGGGGGGTAGCCGCCGCTTTGATCCATGGCCGCCAGTCGGTCGAGAGGTTGTTGTCGAGTGAGGCGTAAGCAGCCAGTCACCCCGCAGCGGCGCTCCGAGCCCCGCCAGCAGGAGCCGGGGACTCAGCCCACCGGCCAGTTCTCGGCGTTCAGCTCGGCCGAGGAACGCGGCGCAGGCCGCCCCGCCGCCGGCGAGGCCGAGCGCCCCGGTGCCGCGAAGGACGCCCCGGGAGCCGCCAGGCAGCGCCCCGCCACGGGATCCCGGTACGACTTCCTGTCGCCGCTGAACTGGCGGGTGCCGACCCGTCTGGTGGCGATCCTGGTCATCCCGGTCGTCATCGCCCTGGTCTTCGGCGGTCTGCGCGTCAACACCTCGCTGGACGACTACAACAAGGCCGACCGCGCGGTGAAGATCGCCAACGTGGCGAGCGCCGCGACCAACCTCGCCGACGCCCTGGAGTCCGAGCGCGACCAGACCCTGGTGCCGCTGCTCACCGGGCAGGGCGACAAGGGCGAGGTCGCCAAGCTGCGCGCCAACACCGACCAGGCGCTGGCCACCTACCGCAGCGAGTTCGCCAAGATCAAGGACGACCCGACGATGGCCCGCCGCAACGCGGCCTTCGAGCAGCTCGCCGTCTACCTGCCGCACCTGCGCGACAACGCCTACAAGCCGGAGCTGTTCGCCACCGCGACCGCCAGCGCGTACTCGCTGATGTTCGCGCCGCTGCTGGCGATGGACAACTCGGTCGGTTTCGGCTCCTCCAACGTCACCTCCAAGGGCCGCGCCATCTACGCGATGTCGCTGGCCAAGGCGTCCGCCTCGACCCAGCGCGCGCTGATGCTCAACCTGCTGGTCGGCCTCGGCGTCGGCGGCGTCGACCCGCACGAGGGCGAGGACCTGATCTCCGGCCTGGTGGTCGCCAACAAGCTGGAGTCGACCGCGATCGGCGAGTTCAACACCGCCTCCGCCGAGGACGAGGTCAAGACCTACGCGGACGCGCTGGTCGCCCAGGCCACCGCCGACCAGCGGCTGCCGCTGCGCATGCCGGACGGCCACAGCCTGCCCACCATGGGCGGTCTGCTCAGCGTCGGCCTGGCCTACTCCAGCCAGCTCTCCATCGCCGCCCGCGGCGGCGACGGCGCGGCCGCGATCATCGACGCGGCCGGCAAGGACGGCCTGACCCGCCCGCTGTGGGAGCAGGCCACCAAGAGCCACATGAACGCGCTGCGCAGCGCGGAGAGCACCCTGCTCGACCAGGTCGTCGCCGACGCGCAGAACATCAAGGACCGCGCGTTCACCGACTGGGTGCTCAACTCGCTGATCGTGATCGCCTCGCTGGTGCTGGCCGGTCTGCTCACCGGCTTCATCGCCCGCTCGATGATCCTCGGCATGCGGACCCTGAACACCGCCGCGCTGGACATCGCCAACCACCGCCTGCCCGAGCTGGTCGACAAGCTCTCCAAGACCGACCCGGAGCGGGTGGACACCTCGGTGACACCGATCCCGCTGTGGGGCCGGGACGAGATCGGCGAGGTCGCCCGCGCCTTCGACCAGGTCCACCAGCAGGCCGTCTCGCTCGCCGCCGAGCAGGCGTTGCTGCGGGGCAACGTCAACGCGATCTTCACCAACCTGTCGCGCCGCAGCCAGGGCCTGATCCAGCGTCAGCTGGCGCTGATCACCGACCTGGAGAACAACGAGGCCGACCCGGACCAGCTGGAGAACCTCTTCAAGCTGGACCACCTCGCCACCCGCATGCGCCGCAACGGTGAGAACCTCCTGGTCCTCGCCGGCGAGGAGCCGGGCCGCCGCTGGAACACCCCGGTGCCGCTGGTCGACGTGCTGCGCGCGGCCGCCTCCGAGGTGGAGCACTACGAGCGCATCGAGCTCGCCGGCATCCCGGAGGCCGACGTGGTCGGCCCCGCCGTGACCGACCTCGTCCACCTGCTCGCCGAGCTGCTGGAGAACGCCACCTCGTTCTCTTCGCCGCAGACCCGGGTGCTGGTCAACGCCACCCGCCTGCCGGACGGCCGGGTGCTGGTGGAGATCCACGACAAGGGCATCGGCCTGACCGCCGAGGACTTCGCCGAGATCAACGAGAAGCTGGCCGAGCCGCCCACCGTCGACGCCACCATCTCCCGCCGCATGGGCCTGTTCGTGGTCGGCCGGCTGTCCCAGCGGCACGACATCCGCGTCCAGCTCCGCCCGTCCGGCGAGTCGGCCGGCACCACCTCGCTCGTCATGCTCCCGCAGCTGCTCACCCAGCTCGGCCGGATGCCGGAGCCGGAGGAGGAGTTCACGGTCTCCCGGATCTTCGCGGAGCAGGAGCCGACCGGTGAGTGGCCCGCCTTCGACGCGCCGCAGCGCAGCGCCGCCGAGCTCGGCTTCGACGACCACCTGACCGGCCAGGCCGGCGGCGGCTTCTCGCCCGCCCTGGAGTCCATGCAGCGCTCCCAGCGCCTGGAGGAGCAGCGCCGCCTCGCCGCCCTGGAGGCGGGCCCGTCGGCCGCCGTCGAGGAGCCGGTGGAGGCGGAGATCCTGGAGTCCCCGTACGGCGAGGAGCGGTACGAGGCCGAGCAGTACCCGGCGGAGCCCTACGCCGCCGACTACGGCCAGGACTACCGCCGTCCGGAGTACGACGCCTACGGCCGCCCGTTCGAGCCGCAGCAGGGCTACCAGGACGACTCCTACGGCTACCAGCAGGACCCGTACGGCCGCGACCAGTACGCGCCCGCCGGTCAGCAGCACTACCAGGACGACCCGTTCGCGCCCGCTCCCTACGGCCAGGCGCCGTACGCGGAGCAGGGGTACCAGGAGGCGGAGTACGCCGACGGGTACCAGCAGCAGGACTACGGCTACGAGGAGCCCGCCGGGCACCCGTACCCGACCGAGGAGACCCCGGCGCTGCCGCCGGCCCGCTCGGCCTCCGGGGCGACCGCCGCGGGGCTCCCGCAGCGCCGTCCGGGCCAGCAGCTGGCGGGCTCCCCCCCGGTGTTCGGCCAGTCGACCGGCGAGAGCCCGAACTGGTTCACCGGCGCGAAGGACACCTCGGCGCCCGCCGAGTCGCGCGGCCACGACGTGTCGGCGCTCGGCGGCTACGGCCCGACCGGTCCGACCGCGGCGGGCCGCCCGGAGTGGGAGTCGCCGAACGACGGGGACTGGCAGCGCGCCGAGAAGCTGCGCGAGCCGTCCTCGGCCGGCACCACCGCCTCCGGCCTGCCCCGCCGGGTGCCGAAGCAGAACCTGGTGCCGGGCAACGCCAAGCCCACCCAGCAGGACGGCCCGGCGGTCTCCCGCGACCCGAACGAGGTGCGCGGCCGGCTGACCAACCTGCGCCGCGGCGTCGAGCAGGGCCGCCAGGCCGGCGGCGACACCCAGGCCACCGGCAGCTTCCGGATCGACCCCGACCAGGGGGCGTACGGAGATGGACCGCACAACAGCAGCACCGATCTCTTCGGCGGCTCGAACCAGCAGGAGCGTTGAGTTGACCCAGATGAGCCAGGCCGCACAGAACCTGAACTGGCTGATCACCAATTTCGTGGACAACACCCCCGGGGTGTCCCACACCGTGGTGGTCTCCGCGGACGGTCTGCTGCTGTGCATGTCGGAGGGCTTCCCCCGGGACCGCGCCGACCAGCTCGCCGCCGTCGCGTCCGGACTGACCTCGTTGACCTCCGGCGCCAGCCGGATCTTCGAGGGCGGCGAAGTGACCCAGACCGTAGTGGAGATGGAGCGCGGCTTCCTCTTCCTGATGGCCATCAGCGACGGCTCCGCCCTCGCCGTGCTGGCCTCCCCCGACTCCGACATCGGCCTCGTCGGCTACGAGATGGCACTGCTCGTGGACCGCGCCGGAGCAGTGCTGACGCCCGCTCTGCGGGCCGAACTCCAGGGCAGTCTCCTGCACTGACGGTTCGTCGGATACCGTCCTGGTATTCGAAAGACCTCATTGCCCGTCCCGAGGTCGCTTCGGCGGCCTCGGGATCGGGCGTTGTACGGCCCCGCACCACCGGCCACGGCGCTCCCCGGCGACGCGGCCCGCACCGCACCGCCGCACCCCTTGAGGAGATGAACCGTGACACCGCCCGACCACAGTGGCCAGTTCGGCGTCCCGTACCCGGGCACCGGCCACGACGCATTCGGGGCTCCCGGCGTCGGCCACGGTCAGCAGTACGAGCCGCAGTACCCGAGTGGCCAGTCGTACGTGCCGCAGCAGCCCGACCCGCGCTTCTACCCGCAGCAGGGCGACTACGGCCGGTCGTACCCCGGCCAGGAGGCGTACCCCGATCAGACCGGGCTGCCGCACCGCTACGAGGACCCGAACGACCAGCCCGGGCACGTCGAGGAGTACGACGACTACGAGGACGCCGAGCCGCTGATCCGGCCGTTCGCGATGACCGGCGGGCGCACCCGGCCCCGGTACGAACTGGCGCTGGAGGCCCTGGTCTCCGCCTCGGTCGACCCGGCCCGGCTCGCCACGCTGCTGCCCGAGCACCAGCGGATCTGCGGCCTGTGCACCTCGGACGTGAAGTCCGTCGCCGAGATCTCCGCCCTGCTCGGACTGCCGCTCGGGGTCGCCCGCATCCTCGTGGCGGACCTGGCCGAGGCCGGCCTGGTCGCCATCCACCAGCCCGCAGCCGGCGGCGAATCCGGCAACCAGCCCGACGTCACGCTGCTCGAAAGGGTCCTCAGTGGACTTCGCAAGCTCTAACGCGGCCACCCCCAGCCGCGCGACCACCTCCGCCAAGATCGTCGTCGCGGGCGGCTTCGGCGTGGGCAAGACGACGCTCGTCGGCGCGGTCTCCGAAATCAACCCGCTGCGCACCGAAGCCGTCATGACCAGCGCCAGCGCCGGCATCGACGACCTCAGCCACGTCTCCGGCAAGACGACCACCACCGTCGCCATGGACTTCGGCCGCATCACCCTCGACGAAGACCTCATCCTCTACCTCTTCGGCACCCCCGGCCAGGACCGCTTCTGGTTCATGTGGGACGACCTCGTCCGCGGCGCCATCGGCGCCGTCGTCCTCGTCGACACCCGCCGCCTCGCCGACTGCTTCCCCGCCCTCGACTACTTCGAGAACAGCGGCCTCCCCTTCGTCGTCGCCCTCAACGGCTTCGACGGACACCAGGCCCACACCCCCGAGGAAGTCCGCGAAGCGCTCCAGCTCAACCCCGACATCCCGATCATCACCCTCGACGCCCGCCGTCGGGACAGCGCCAAGAGCGCCCTCATCACCCTCGTCGAGCACGCCCTCCTCGCCCGACTCCGGTGACGCGGCGTCAGAAGGGGGCGTGCGGACCGCTCCGCACGCCCCCTTCACGCTTCTGGCTTCCAGCGCTTCCCGACCGGCCCTAGGGCTGCTGGTCGGCCCGCAGCAGGCCGTAGGTGTACGCGTCCTCCAGCGCCACCCAGGACGCCGCGATGACGTTGTCCGCCACGCCGACCGTCGACCAGCTCGCGGTGCCGTCGCTGGACTCGATCAGCACCCGGGTCTTCGACCCGGTGCCGTGCTGGCCCTCCAGGATGCGCACCTTGTAGTCCACCAGCTCCATCTTGGCCAGCGGCGGGTAGATCGGCTCCAGCGCCGTCCGCAGCGCCCTGTCCAGCGCGTCCACCGGGCCGTTGCCCTCGCCGGTGGCGACCTTGCGCTCGCCCTTCGCCCGCAGCTTCACGGTGGCTTCGTTGACCGGCCGGCCGTCCGGGCCCTGCTCGCTGATGGTCCGCCAGGACTCCAGCGTGAAGAACCGCCGCCGCTCGCCGTTCACCTCGTCCAGCAGCAGCAGCTCGAACGAGGCGTCCGCCGCCTCGTACGTGTAGCCCTGCATCTCCTGCTCCTTGACCCGCGCCACCACCCGGCCGGCCAGGTCCCGGTCGCTGGACAGGTCGTAGCCCAGCTCCTTGCCCTTGAGCTCGATCGAGGCCCGGCCCGCCATGTCGGACACCAGCATCCGCATGGTGTTGCCGACCTGCTCCGGGTCGATGTGCTGGTACAGGTCCGGGTCCACCTTGATCGCCGAGGCGTGCAGGCCCGCCTTGTGCGCGAACGCCGAGAAGCCGACGTACGGCTGGTGGGTCGACGGGGTCAGGTTCACCACCTCGGCGATGGCGTGCGAGATCCGGGTCATCTCGGGCAGGCTGCCGGCCGGCAGCACCCGGCGGTCGTACTTCAGCTCCAGCGCGCCCACCACCGGGAACAGGTTGGCGTTGCCGACCCGCTCGCCGTAACCGTTCGCGGTGCACTGCACGTGCGTCGCCCCGGCGTCCACCGCGGCCAGCGTGTTGGCCACCGCGCAGCCGGTGTCGTCCTGCGCGTGGATGCCCAGCCGGGCCCCGGTCGCCGCCAGCACCTCGGCGACGATCTCCCGCACCCCGGCCGGCAGCATCCCGCCGTTGGTGTCGCACAGCACCACCACGTCGGCGCCGGCCTCGTGCGCGGCCCGCACCACCGCCAGCGCGTACTCCGGGTTCGCCTTGTACCCGTCGAAGAAGTGCTCGCAGTCGATGAACACCCGGCGGTCCTGGGCGCGCAGGAACGCCACGCTGTCCCGGACCATCTCCAGGTTCTCCTCCAGCGTGGTGCGCAGCGCCAGTTCCACGTGCCGGTCGTGCGACTTCGCCACCAGCGTCACCACCGGCGCGCCGGAGGCCACCAGCGCCGCCAGCTGCGGGTCCTCCGCCGCCTTCCCGCCGGCCCGCCGGGTCGCCCCGAACGCCACCAGCTGCGCGTGCTTCAGGTCGAGCTCGGCGGCGGCCCGGGCGAAGAACTCGGTGTCTCGGGGGTTGGCGCCCGGCCAGCCGCCCTCGATGAAGCCGACGCCGAACTCGTCCAGGTGTCGGGCGATGGCCAGCTTGTCGGCCACCGTGAGGTTGATCCCCTCGCGCTGTGCGCCGTCGCGGAGCGTGGTGTCGAAGACATGGAAGCCGTCCTGCGGGCGGCTGTTGGCCTCGGTCATGGCCCTGGGTTCTCCATTCGGTGGAGTTACTGCTGAGTGCCGGGTTCGGAATCCGGCTCCACTGTCCAGCATCCCGCGCGCTGCCCCGGTATCCCCGGCCCCCTCGTGAGAGCCCGGTCCGGTCCTGGGGCAAAACAAAAGACCCCTCGCGGGTGCGAGAGGTCTGCGCGCGGGTCTGGACGCTCGTGGTCGCTCCGCGGTCAGGGTGGTACTACGGAACGGTCACTGCGGACCGGCGCGCCTGCTGCTAATAATCAGCGAAAGCGAGGACACGCTCGGAGTCTTGCACATGTCCACGACCGCGGCGCGCGTGTCTCGCCATCCGAAACGTGTCAGGTCAGCCGCTCGGTCGCCAGGTCGAACCCGAACGGCTTGGGCAGCGGCAGCGGGTCCCCGACCGGCACGGCGTTGCTGGCCGCGTAGTCGCCGCCCGCCGGGTGGCTGTACAGCACCACGGCGTTCCGCTGCCGGTCCACCAGCAGGTACAGCGGGGAGTCCGTTCCGGCCATCGCGTCGTGCGTCGCGGCGGTCATGGTCCCTCCCTCCATTCCGTGAAGCTCGACGAGTGGGTGGTTCCGAGGCTATCGAGCCCGGGCGTCCGGCAGGGGACGCCCGGGCCGCGGGGTCAGACGATCTTGTGGAGCCAGCCGTGGGTGTCGGGCGCCTGGCCGCCCTGGATGGCGAGCAGCGCCTTGCGGAGCTCCATGGTGATCGGGCCCGGCTCGCCGGCGCCGACGGTCCAGTCGGCGGTGCGGGACTTGACCGCGCCGACCGGGGTGATGACGGCGGCGGTGCCGCAGGCGAAGACCTCGGTGAGGGTGCCGTCGGCGTTGGCCTGCTTCCACTCGTCGGTGGAGATCTTCCGCTGCTCGACGCGGTGGCCGAGGTCGGCGGCGAGGCCGAGCAGCGAGTCGCGGGTGATGCCGGGCAGCAGGGCGCCGGAGAGCTCGGGGGTGACGACGGTGGCGTCCTCGCCCTCGCCGAAGACGAAGTAGAGGTTCATGCCCCCCATCTCCTCGACCCACTTGTGTTCGGCGGCGTCCAGCCACACCACCTGGTCGCAGCCCTTGGCCGCGGCCTCGGCCTGGGCGACCAGCGAGGCGGCGTAGTTGCCGGCGCACTTCGCGGCGCCGGTACCGCCCGGCGCGGCCCGGACGTAGTCCTCGGAGAGCCAGACCGAGACCGGCTTCACGCCGCCGGGGAAGTACGCACCGGCCGGCGAGGCGATGATCATGAACAGGTAGGAGTTGGCGGGGCGAACGCCCAGACCGACCTCGGTGGCGAACATGAACGGCCGCAGGTAGAGGCTCTGCTCGGGCTGGCTGGGCACCCACGCCTGATCCTGCTGGACCAGCAGCTCGACCGCCTCGACGAAGGTCTCCACCGGCAGCTCGGGCATCGCGAGGCGGCGGGCGGACGACTGGAAGCGGGCCGCGTTGGCCTCCGGACGGAAGGTCGCGATGGACCCGTCGGCCTGGCGGTACGCCTTGAGGCCCTCGAAGATCGACTGGCCGTAGTGCAGCGTCATGTTGGCCGGGTCGATCTCGAGCGGCGCGTACGGGGTCAACTGCGCGTCGTGCCAACCCAGGCCCTCGGTCCACCGGATGGTCACCATGTGGTCGGTGAAGACGCGCCCGAAACCGGGGTTGGCCAGTCGGGCCTCGCGCTCCGCGTCGGACAGCGGGTGCGCGGAGGGCTTGAGGTCGAACGTGATGGGCGCCTGGGTGGGCGTGCTCATGGCTGTCTGTCCTTCACCGTGGGGTTGGGCTGGGCCTTTCCGCCAGGCGAACAACGCATGACGGCACGGCCCACTGTCGATACTCGCATCAAGAGGGCCGTGCCGAACAGCCGGGAGGCTGTGTGCGCTATGAACCGGCCCACCGGCCGGAATTGTGAACCGGCCGGTCAGCCGGATACTCGGGCGGCGAGCGCGTCGCCGACCTCCGAGGTGGACCGGGTGCCGGAGCGCTCGATCAGGTCCGCGGCGACCGCGGCCTCGACCGTGGCGGCCTCGGCGGTGAATCCGAGGTGCTCCAGCAGCATGGCGACCGACAGCACGGTGGCGGTCGGGTCGGCCTTGCCCTGGCCCGCGATGTCCGGCGCGGAGCCGTGCACCGGCTCGAACATCGACGGGAAGTCGCCGCTCGGGTTGATGTTGCCGGACGCGGCCAGGCCGATGCCGCCGGTGACGGCCGCGGCGAGGTCGGTGAGGATGTCGCCGAACAGGTTGTCGGTGACGATCACGTCGAAGCGCGCGGGGTTGGTGACGAAGAAGATCGTCGCCGCGTCCACGTGCAGGTAGTCGGTGGTGACCTCGGGGAACTCCTGGCCGACCCGCTCGAAGATCCGGGTCCACAGGTGGCCGGCGTGCACCAGCACGTTGTTCTTGTGCACCAGCGTCAGCTTCTTGCGCGGACGCGCCTGGGCCCGGCGGTAGGCGTCCCGGACGACCCGCTCGATGCCGAACGCGGTGTTCAGGCTGACCTCGGTGGCGACCTCCTGCGGGGTGCCGGTGCGCAGCGTGCCGCCGTTGCCGACGTACGGGCCCTCGGTGCCCTCGCGGACCACCACGAAGTCGATCTCCGGGTCGCCCGCCAGCGGCGACCGCACACCCGGGAAGAGCTTGCCGGGGCGGAGGTTGATGTGGTGGTCGAAGGCGAACCGCAGCTTCAGCAGCAGCCCGCGCTCCAGCACACCGGACGGCACGCTCGGGTCGCCGATGGCGCCGAGCAGGATCGCGTCCTGGCCCTTGAGCTCCTCCAGCACCGCGTCGGGAAGGGTCTCCCCGGTGCGGTGGTACAGCCGGGCACCGAGGTCGTACTCGGTGGTCTCCAACTTGACGTCGGCGGGCAGCGCGGCACTGAGCACCTTGAGGCCCTCGGCGACGACCTCCTGGCCGATGCCGTCACCCGGGATCACAGCGAGACGAATGGTGCGAGACATAAATCGGACACTACTCCCCGTCCCAGGCGATGAGCACGCACCGTCCATCATCCGGACGGTGTGTCAGCTCAGCTCCAGCTCGACCGGGAACGGCACGTCGAGTTTCAGGAGACCGTGGTGGATACCCGCGACGCCGTAGGCCTTCGTCGCCGGATCCAGTTCGTAGACGTAGACGACGGGTCGGCCGTTGTCGCTCTCCACCCGCCAGAAGTGGCGGATACCGGCGGCCGCGTACTTCCGGGGCTTGGTGTCCCGATCCCGTTCCTCGGACTCCTCCGAGACCACCTCGACCACCAGCAGCACGTCCTCCGGCGCGCAGGACGTCTGCCTCGGGCCGGTGACCGCGTGCTGGTTCACCACCATCAGGTCGGGCTCGGGGCGGTTTCGCGAGTTGAGCTTGACGGTCATCTCCCGCCACACCTCCCACCCGGCCGGCGTGGCGTCCTCAAGGGCTCGCTCGAGTGCGCGGATGGTCCGCATGTGGAATCGGGTCTGCGGACTCACGAAAACCAGGCTCCCGTTGATCAGCTCCGTGTGCGGCGGGAGGTCCGGCAGTCGGTCGAGGTCGTCGGCCCGGTAGCCGCCGACCGGCGGGCGGAGCCAGTCCGGGTACGGGTCCGGGTCGACGCTCATCAGTGCTCCCATGGTGGGGATTCTGGCCTGTGCTGCCAGGCTACCGGCCCGGTTCTCCGGTGGAGTCACCCTTCGGGGTGAGGAGTTGGACGCGGTGGCCGGTGGGGTTGAGGTGGTGCAGGACCAGGGCGTCGGGGAGGGGGGTGTGGAGGTGGTCGCCGGGGTGGGTGGGGTGGAGGACGGGGGTCGGGCGGGTGGGGTCGAAGGGGAAGGGGCCGAGGGTGGCGAGGGCGTCGGCGGGGTCGTCGGACTGGGCGGTCCAGAGGCTGTAGCGCGGCGCCGTGAGCGGCGGGAGCGCGGCGAGCCGGACGGGCAGCAGGACGGTGTCCGAGTCGAGCAGGGCGGTGTCGGTGTCGCCCCAGCGCCCGTTGAGCGGCTGGACGTCGAGTTCGGCGCCGGTGCGGGCGTCGAGGGTGCGGGCGACCAGGACGTCGCTGCCCTTGAGGCGGTCGGCGAGGACGGTGGCGTCGGGGGTGCCGTCGCCGTCGAGGTCGAGGGAGGCGCGGACGCCGAAGGCTCCGGCGGGGGTGGCGGCGGGGCTCCACAGCACGGCGCCGAGGTAGAGCATGCCGTGGTCGTCGACGGCGGCGCCGGCGTAGCGGAGGTTGGCGGCGCGGTCGCCCGGGTCGGTGACGCACAGGTCGCGGCCGGGGCAGTCCGGCCAGCGTTCGCCGGCGCCGCCGGGCTGCAGGACGGTGAGCAGGCCGGGGCGGGTGCCGCCGGAGACGGCGAACTCGGCGGCGGTGCCGAGGGCGGTGAGCGCGCTGGCGGGGCGCGGCGCGGCGAACAGCGGGACGCGCAGCGCGGGGACGGCGGGGTCGGCGGGGGTGAGGGTGAGCTGTCCGGAGAGTTCGCCGCGGTAGCTGCGGGCCCGGCCGGCCTGCAGCAGGTCGAGGGTGGGGTCGGGGGCGCGGCCGAGGTCGGCGCCGAGCCGGAGGGTGACGGTGACCGTGGCGGCGCCGTGGGCCGGCACCTCGATCCGGCCGGGCGAGAGCGCGAAGGAGGCGCCGGGGACGGTGGTGGCGCCCCGGTAGCCGACCGCGTAGCCGAGTTGACGGTCGCCCAGGTTGCGGACCGTCACCTCGCGGGTGGCGGTGAGCGGTCCGGTGGCCTCGACCGGGCCGAAGGAGACGCCGACGGCTCCGTCGGTCTCGGTGCCGTAGGCGAGCACGGGGGTGCGGACGGCCAGGTCGGCCCGGACCCGGCCGGCGCCGGTGCGTTCGGGGCCGTACGCGGGGCCGGTGCGGTCGGGGCCGGCGTACGTGTCGGTGGCGGTGTTCATCAGCGCGGCCTTGACCTCGGCGGAGCTCCACTCGGGGTGGGCGGCGCGGACCAGCGCGGCGACGCCGGCCAGGTGCGGGGTGGCCATCGAGGTGCCGTCCTCGCGCATGCCGCCGGTGCCGCTGCCGACCTTGGCGGACCAGATGGTCTCGCCGGGCGCGGCCAGGTCGGGCTTGACCACGCCGGGGACGCCGAGGCCGCGGGAGGTGAAGGCGGCGAGGGTGTCGGTGCGCTGCGGCTGGTCCTGGGCGACCGCGCCGTGCAGCGGGTTGCCGGGGGCGGCGAGCCGGACCCGGACCGGGCCGGTGCCGAGCGGGGCGAGCAGCCGCTGCGCGTCGGAGTGGGCGATCAGCGCGGCGGGGACGCGGTCGTCGCCGGCGATCTCGGCGAGGTAGTCGCCGTCGGCGGCGAAGACCGCGCCGATCGCTCCGGCGTCGGCGGCGTGGTCGGCGCGGGGCCCGGAGCCGCAGGCCCGGTCGGCGTCCTTGGTCCGCCAGCCGAGCACCGCGATCTTCCCGCGCAGGCGGTCGGCGTCGGCGGGTGAGAACGCCGTGCAGCCGTCGGACTGCTCGGCGGGGACGGCGAGTTCGCCCTCGGCGTCGGTGCTCGCCCAGCCGGTGTAGCGGCTGCTCCAGTGCGCCGGGACCGGTCCGGCCAGGCTGGCGGGGGCGGTGACGGTGATGCCGTCGGCGTCGCCGTGCGCGTCGACCGAGGCAGCGGCGGTGAGCACCCGGGCGGCGGTGCCGGGGCTGCCGCCGATGCCGAAGGCGTCGCCTTCGTTGCCGGCCGCGGCGACCACCACGGTGCCGAGTTCGGCGAGCCGGTCGGCGGCCAGCGCGTCGGCGTCGCCGGGGCGGCCGAACGCGCTGCCGAGGGAGAGGTTGACCACGTCGAGCCGGTCGGCGAGGTCGCCGTCGCCGTTCGGGTCGGCGGCCAGGTCGAGGGCGGCGGAGAGCTGGTCGGTGGAGCCGTCGCACCCGAACACCCGGATCGCGTACAGCTGGGCGCCGGGCGCGGCGCCGGGGCCGACCTTGAACGCGGCCGGGTCCAGGGCGGGCCGGTACGGCCCGCCGTAGGGGTGGCCGTCGGCGGTGACGCCGAGGCCGGCGGCGGTGCCGGCGACGTGCGTGCCGTGGCCGCCGCGGATGCAGTCGATCGGGTTGTCGTCCGGGTGCGGCGTGGGCTGGAAGGTGCGGGAGGACGGGTCGGGGTCGTAGTCGTCGCCGACCAGGTCCCGGCCGCCGACCACCTTGGCGTTCGGGAACAGCCCGGCGGGGGCGGGCTTGGCGCCGTCGACCGCGCGGAACGCCTCCTCGGTGCCGGGGCCGCCGAAGTCCGCGTGGGTGTAGTCGATGCCGGAGTCGACGATGCCGATCCGCACGCCCGCGCCGGTGTCGCCGTCCGGACCGGACCAGACCGCGGGCGCGCCGGTGAGCGGCACGGAGTGGCCGTTGGCGCGGTACTTGAGCGCCACGGGGTGGACCGCGCGCACCCCGGGCAGGGTGCCGAGCCGGGGCAGTTCGGCGGCCGGCAGCCGCAGGGCCAGGCCGCTGACCAGGGTGCGGGTGCGGTACAGCGGCTGGACGCCGGGCAGCGACTCCCCCACGGCGGCCGCCAGCCGGTCCAACGACCGGTCGGTGGCGGCGCGTTGGGCGCGGCCGGCGTCCGCGGCGATCCGGCGCACCTCGACGGAGCCGCGCCGCTCGCGCTTGGCCTGGTCCTGGGCGCGGCGCCAGGCCCCGGCGACGGGTTCGGCGTTCAGCTCGACCAGCACGGTCACCTGCGGCCCGCCCGGCACCGCCGGTCGGGCGGACGCCGGGGCGACCGGGACGAGCAGGGCGAGGGCGACGGCGAGGACGCCGAGCGGGGCGCGGAGGACGCCGGGAGGGGTGGTGCGCACGCCCCCAAGCTAGAGAGCGGTCACCGGTCCGGGCGAGCAAGTTCACCCGCAGGGTGACACTGCGTCACTCGCCCGGCGTAGTCGGCGAGTTGGCCTCAGTGGCCGGTCACGCCGCCGTTGTCGCGGCGGTCCAGGGCGCGCTGCAGGGCGGCGGCGGCCCGGGGGTCGGCCTCGGCGCGCCGGCGACGGCGCGGGACGGCGGTGGTGGCGGAGGGGGAAACGGCGGGGGTGTGACGGTCTGCGACGAAGGGCATACCGGCTCCTTGGTGCGGGGGCGCAGCGGCGCGCAACGAGGGTGGGGAGGGGGTACGCCTAGCAGGGGTCGCCTGCCGCACCGCGTACGGGCCGCACGGGCCATGCACCCTGGCTTGCAGGGGTGGCACACCGTATGACCCCTCCACGGTACGACGGGGAGGCCCGACTGTCCGCAGATTTACTTGGATTTCCTAGTATCTGAGACGGGGTTCACCCCGCGGCATGCGAACGGCCCCCTCGCCGCCGGGGCGAGGGGGCCGGTCAGGGCCGTCGAGGGGCCGTCAGCCGAGGTTCACCGCGCGGGCGAACTTGGCGCCGATGGCACCGGCGATCTCGGCCAGCACCTCCTGGGAGACCTCGCTGTCCACGGTGATCGAGGCCAGCGCGCCCTCGCCGTCGCGGGCGACCTGCATGCCCGCGATGTTGATGCCGGCGTCGCCGAGGATCCGGCCGAGGGTGCCGACCACGCCGGGCCGGTCCTCGTACAGGAAGAAGGCCATGTGGTCGGTGAGCGCGACGTCCACGTCGAAGGCGTCCACGCCGACGATCTTCTGGGTCTGCTTGGGGCCGGAGAGGGTGCCGGAGATCGACACCTCCTCGCCGTTGGCCAGGGTGCCGCGGACGGTGATCACGTTGCGGTGCTCGGGCGACTCGCTGGAGGTGGTCAGACGCACCTCGACGCCGCGCTCCTGCGCGAACAGCGGGGCGTTGACGTAGGACACCGTCTCCGCCACCACGTCCTCGAACACGCCCTTCAGCGCGGAGAGTTCGAGCACCTTGACGTCGTGCTGGGTGATCTCGCCGCGGACCTCGACGTCGAGCCGGACCGCCACCTCGCCGGCCAGCGCGGTGAAGATCCGGCCGAGCTTCTCGGCCAGCGGCAGGCCCGGACGGACGTCCTCGGCGATCACGCCGCCCTGGACGTTCACCGCGTCCGGCACCAGCTCGCCGGCCAGCGCGAGGCGCACCGACCGGGCGACCGCGATGCCGGCCTTCTCCTGCGCCTCGTCGGTGGAGGCGCCCAGGTGCGGGGTGGCGACCACGTTGTCGAAGCCGAACAGCGGGGAGTCGGTGCACGGCTCCTTGGCGTACACGTCCAGGCCTGCGCCGGCCACCCGGCCGTCCTTCAGCGCCCGGACCAGGGCCTCCTCGTCGACGATCCCGCCGCGGGCGGCGTTGACGATGCGCACGGTCGGCTTGACCTTGTGCAGCGCCTCCTCGCCGATCAGGCCGATGGTCTCCGGGGTCTTCGGGAGGTGGACGGTGATGAAGTCCGAGACCTCCAGCAGCTCGTCCAGGGAGAGCAGCTTGACGCCCATCTGCGCGGCCCGGGCGGCCTGGATGTAGGGGTCGTACGCGACGATCTTCATGCCGAACGCGGACATCCGCTGGGCCACCAGCACGCCGATCCGGCCGAGGCCGACCACGCCGAGGGTCTTCTCGGACAGCTCGACGCCGGTGTACTTGTTGCGCTTCCACTCGCCCTGCTTGAGCGCGGCGTTGGCGGGCGCGATGTTGCGGGCGACCGAGATCAGCAGGCCGCACGCGAGTTCGGCGGCGGTGACGATGTTGGAGGTCGGCGCGTTCACGACCATCACGCCGGCCTTGGTGGAGGCGGCGACGTCCACGTTGTCCAGGCCGACGCCGGCGCGGGCGACCACCTTGAGCTTCTTCGCGGCGGCCAGCGCCTCGGCGTCCACCTTGGTGGCGGAGCGGATCAGGATGGCGTCGACGTCGGCGATCGCGGTCAGCAGCTCGGTGCGGTCCGCACCGTTGCAGTGCCGGATCTCGAAGTCGGGGCCCAGCGCGTCGACGGTGGCGGGCGACAGCTCTTCGGCGATCAGTACGACAGCGCTTTTGGATGTCACAGTGCTCACGACAGTGTGTCCTAACTGTCCGGTTCACCCCGCCCGACGGAAGGTGGCGTACACGTGGCGGGGGAAGGTGGCATGTCGCGTAGCTAGACGCACGACGCTGTGGGCCTGACGCGTATTCGGGAGTCTATCGGCGGGATCTATACGGGACTGCTCCCGTCCGGCGAAATCACCCGGACGGGAACAGCCTTGTTGTACAAGCGGATCCGCAGAGGATCAGGCGCTCTCGTCGACCCAGCTCATCAGCTTGCGGAGCTTCTTGCCGGTGGTCTCCAGCAGGTGGTCGGCGTCCGCGTTCTTGTACTCGTTGTACTTCGGCAGACCCGCCTTGTACTCCGCGATCCAGGTGTTGGCGAAGGTGCCGTCCTGGATCTCCGCGAGGACCTTCTTCATCTCGGCCTTGGTGTCGGCGGTGATGATGCGGGGGCCGGTCACGTAGTCGCCCCACTCGGCGGTCTCGGAGACCGACCAGCGCATCTTCTCCAGGCCGCCCTCGTACATCAGGTCGACGATGAGCTTCAGCTCGTGCAGGCACTCGAAGTACGCGATCTCCGGCTGGTAGCCCGCCTCGACCAGGGTCTCGAAGCCGGCCTTCACCAGGGCGGCGGTGCCACCGCAGAGGACGGCCTGCTCACCGAACAGGTCGGTCTCGGTCTCCTCGGTGAAGGTGGTCTTGATGACGCCGGCCTTGGTGCCGCCGATGCCCTTGGCGTAGGACAGCGCCAGCTCGAAGCCCTTGCCGGTGGCGTCCTGCTCGACCGCCACGATGCACGGGACGCCGCGGCCCTCCTGGTACTGGCGGCGCACCAGGTGGCCCGGGCCCTTCGGGGCGACCATGCAGACGTCGACGTCGGCCGGCGGCTGGATGAAGCCGAAGCGGATGTTCAGGCCGTGGCCGAAGAAGAGGGCGTCGCCCGCCTTCAGGTTCGGCTCGATGGCCTCCTTGTAGACGTCGGCCTGGATCGGGTCCGGCACCAGGATCATGATGACGTCGGCCTCGGCCGCGGCCTCGGACGGGGTGACCACGCGGAGCCCGGCCTCCTGGGCGGCGGCGCGGGACTTGGAGCCCTCCAGCAGGCCGACCCGGACGTCCACGCCCGAGTCACGCAGCGACAGCGCGTGGGCGTGGCCCTGGCTGCCGTAGCCGATGACCGCGACCTTGCGGCCCTGGATGATGGAGAGGTCGGCGTCGTCTTCGTAGAACAGCTCGGCCACGGGGGCACATCTCCTTGCGTGGTGGTGGTGCCGGGGGTTCCTACCGTAGGGCCACCCGGCGGGGGTTCGGCGGCAGTGCTCAGGTTGTAAGACGCGCGCGTCAGGCGGAACGGTCGAGGGCGCGCAGCGAGCGGTCGGTGATCGAACGGGCGCCGCGACCGATCGCGACCAGGCCGGACTGGACCAACTCCTTGATGCCGTAAGGCTCCAGCATCTTCAGCATGGCCTCCAGCTTGTCCGAGGAGCCGGTCGCCTCGATGGTCACCGCGTCCGGCGAGACGTCCACCGTCTTCGCGCGGAACAGCTGGACGATCTCGACCACCTGGGAGCGGGTCTCGGCGTCGGCGCGGACCTTCACCAGGACCAGCTCGCGCTGGACCGCCTGGGACTGGTCCAGCTCGACGATCTTGATCACGTTGACCAGCTTGTTGAGCTGCTTGGTGACCTGCTCCAGCGGGAGGTCCTCCACGTTGACCACGATGGTCATCCGGGAGATGTCCGGGTGCTCGGTCGGGCCGACCGCGAGCGAGTCGATGTTGAAGCCGCGACGGGAGAACAGCGAGGCGATCCGGGCGAGCACGCCGGGCTTGTTCTCGACCAGGACGGACAGGGTGTGCTTGGACATGGTGGTCATCGCTTTCTAGTCCGTCAGTCCAGGTCGTCGCCGAAGTCGGGGCGCACGCCCCGGGCGAACAGGATCTCGTCGTTGCTGGTGCCGGCCGCGACCATCGGCCAGACCATGGCGTCCTGGTGCACGATGAAGTCGATGACCACCGGGCGGTCGTTGATCTCCATGGCCTGCTTGATCACGTCGTCCAGGTCCTCGGGGCGCTCGCAGCGCAGGCCGACGCAGCCCATCGCCTCGGCGAGCAGCACGAAGTCGGGGATCCGGGTGCCCTGCGCCGGCGGCTCGATGCCGTCGTGGTCGGGACCGGCGTGCAGCACGGTGTTGGAGTACCGCTGGTTGTAGAACAGGGTCTGCCACTGCCGGACCATGCCCAGCGAGCCGTTGTTGATGACCGCGACCTTGATCGGGATGTTGTTGAGCGCGCAGGTGACCAGTTCCTGGTTGGTCATCTGGAAGCAGCCGTCGCCGTCGATCGCCCAGACCGGGACGTCCGGCTTGCCCGCCTTGGCGCCCATCGCGGCCGGGACGGCGTAGCCCATGGTCCCGGCGCCGCCCGAGTTCAGCCAGGTGGCCGGCTTCTCGAACCGGATGAACTGGCTGGCCCACATCTGGTGCTGGCCGACGCCCGCCGCGTAGATCGCGTCCGGGCCGACCAGCTGGCCGATCCGCTCGATCACCTGCTGCGGCGACAACTCGCCGGCGGGGGCGGGCTCGTAGCCCAGCGGGTAGGTCTTCTTCCAGTCGTTGAGCTTGGTCCACCAGTCCGTGTAGTCGCCGCGGTGGCCGGCGTCGTACTCGGCCTGGACGGCGACGATCAGGTCGGCGATCACCTCGCGGGCGTCGCCGACGATCGGGACGTCCGCCGGGCGGTTCTTGCCGATCTCGGCCGGGTCGATGTCGGCGTGCACGACCTTGGCACCCGGGGCGAACGAGTCCAGCTTGCCGGTGACCCGGTCGTCGAAGCGGGCGCCCAGGGTGAACAGCAGGTCGGTCTTCTGCAGCGCGGTGACCGCGGGGACGCTGCCGTGCATGCCGGGCATGCCCAGGTGCTGCGGGTGGCTGTCCGGGAAGACGCCGATCGCCATCAGGGTGGTGACCACCGGCGCGCCGGTCAGCTCGGCGAGGATCCGCAGCTCGGTGCTGGCCTGCGCCTTGAGCACGCCGCCGCCGACGTACAGCACCGGGCGCTTGGCGTTCACCAGCAGCTTGGCGGCCTCGCGGATCTGCTTGGCGTGCGGCTTGGTCACCGGGCGGTAGCCGGGCAGCGAGGCCTCGACCGGCCAGCGGAAGACCGTGGTGGCCTGCAGCGCGTCCTTGGCGATGTCGACCAGGACCGGGCCGGGGCGGCCGGTGGCGGCGATGTGGAACGCCTCGGCGATCACCCGGGGGATCTCGGCCGGGTCGGTGACCAGGTAGTTGTGCTTGGTGATCGGCATGGTGATGCCGCAGATGTCCGCCTCCTGGAAGGCGTCCGTGCCGATCGCCTTGGTGGCGACCTGGCCGGTGATCGCCACCAGCGGCACCGAGTCCATGTAGGCGTCGGCGATCGGCGTGACCAGGTTGGTGGCGCCGGGGCCCGAGGTGGCCATGCAGACGCCGACCCGCCCGGTGGCCTGCGCGTAGCCGGTGGCGGCGTGGCCCGCGCCCTGCTCGTGGCGGACCAGGATGTGCCGGACCTTGGTGGAGTCCATCAGCGGGTCGTAGGCGGGGAGGATCGCGCCACCGGGGATGCCGAAGACCGTGTCGGCCCCTACGGCCTCAAGCGAGCGGATGAGCGACTGCGCGCCGGTCATGGTCTCGATGGTCTGCGGACCCGGAGCGTGCGCGGCCGGGTGGTCCCCGCGGCGGGGGGTTGCGGCGTGCTCAGTCATCTGCCTGTCTCTTCTCGGGTTCTGCCGGCCCGGGCGGCGGAGGGTCCTGGACCGGTCTCCGGCTCTGCCTCAATCGTCCGGATTTCAGGTGGTTGAGGCCAGTGGTCTCGCGGTGATCGAACAGCGTTCGTGCAACAAAAAACCCCTCGAGCCACGAGGCATGCGAGGGGGAGGCGCGTCGGGCTGCTTCAGCCGACGCGCCCGCCAAGTACGAGAATTCGGGTGCGCATGGCACCGACCTTCCTCCCACGCAGTGGGGGGTGTCAAGCTGGTGGGACCGCCGTCTCACCATGCGGGCCCCCGCTCGGACCCCCCACGGTGTGCCGTTGCGGCAGGTCGAGGGGGGTGTGGAGGTGCCCGGCGCGGCCCGGCGCGGGGTCCGTTCGGCCACCCGATCGAGCGTCCGGCGGGATCAGCGAGCGGCGGCCGGACAGGCCCGGACCCGGCCGCGGCACCGGGTAGCCGCGGCGCAGCAGGGCGCGGCGCAGCCGCAGTTCGTCCAGCGGCCGGTCGAAGGCCAGGCCCTGGCCGTGCCGGCAGCCGAGTTCCTGGAGCACCGCGACCTGCCGCGGGTGGTCCACCCCGTCCGCGCCGGTGACCAGTCCGAGGTCGCGGCCCAGGCGCAGCGCGTGCCCGGCCAGCGCCCGGGTCAGCGTGGAGTCGGCGAGGTCCTGCACCAGGCTGCGGTCCAGCTTCAGCGCGTCGAACGGCAGCCGGGCCAGCGCCCCGAGCGAGCCGCCGCCGGCCCCGAACCCGGCCAGCGCGGTGGACACCCCGAGGCGGCGGAACGCGGCCAGCCGGCGGCCGAGTTCGTCGGCCAGCGCGTCCGGCCCGGTCCGCGCCACCTCCAGGACCAGCAGTTCGGGCGGCAGCCCGGTGTCGCGCAGCGCCCCGGCCAGCGTCTCGTACATGCCGGGCGCGCAGAGCCGCTCGGCGGCGAGCCGCACGGTGACCGGGACGGGCGGGGCGGCCGGGCCGTCGGCGCGGCGGCGGGCGGCCGCGGCGACCGCCTCCTGCAGCAGCCAGCGGGCGAAGCGGGTGGCGGCGTCCCCGGTGTCGGCGGTGCGCAGGAACTCGGCGGGGGTGAGCAGCAGTCCCTCGGCGGAGCGCCAGCGGGCCTGCGCCTCGATGCCGGTCAGCCGGCCGCCGGCGAGTTCCACCACGGGCTGGTGCAGCAGCGTGAACGAGCCCTCCCGGACGGCGGCGCGCAGCCGTTCCTCGAGTTCGCTGCGCCGGTCGAGTTCGGCGCGCATCGCCGGGGAGTAGAGCACCACCCGGCCCTTGCCGCGGGACTTGGCCTGGTACATCGCCAGGTCGGCGTTGCGCAGCAGTTCGTCGGCGGCGCTGTCGGAACGGCTGCCACCGCACTCCGGGCCGCCGGCGCGGTCGTCGGCGGGCGCGGGTTCGGGGACCGGCACCGCGACGTCCGGGCCGAAGGCGATGCCGATCGAGGCGGCCACGCCGAGTTCGGTGCCGCCGATCCAGTACGGCTCGGAGAGCGCGCCGCGGATCCGTTCGGCGAGGTCGCGCACCTGCGGGTGGCCGAGCCGGCCGCGCACCAGCACCGCGAACTCGTCGCCGCCGAAGCGGGCGACGGTGTCCTCCGCGCGCACCGCGGACTGCAGCCGTCGGGCGGCCTGCACCAGCAGTTCGTCGCCGACCTGGTGGCCCGCGGTGTCGTTGACCGCCTTGAAGCCGTCCAGGTCGAGGAAGAGCACCGCGACGGCGGTGCCGACCGGGCCCTGGGCGGAGAGCGCGGCCCGCACCCGGTGCGCGAACAGTGCCCGGTTGGGCAGGTCGGTGAGCGGGTCGTGGAACGCGTTGTGCTGCAACTGGGCCTGCAGGCGCACCCGTTCGGTGATGTCGCGGCTGTTCAGGATCAGCCCGTCGCGGTACGGGTTGACGGTCGACTCGACGTGCAGCCAGCCGCCGTCGCCGGAACGGATCCGGCACTCCACCCGGGCCGAGGGCTCGCTGCTGGTGAACCGGCCGGGGGACTTGGCGCGGGCCAGGATCCGGCGCACCTCGGACAGCACCCGGTCGACGTCCTCGGGGTGCACCAGGTTGAGCAGGTTGCCGTCGACCAGCTCCCGCGGGTCGCGCCCGTAGACCCGCAGCGCGGCCGGACTGACGTAGGACAGTGCCCCGGACGGTCCGGCGATCATGATGACGTCGCTGGAACCCTGCACCAGGGAGCGGAAGTGCGCCTCCTTGGTGGAGAGTTCCTGCGCCAGCGAGAGGTTGTCCAGCAGCATCACGCCCTGCCGGATGATCAGCGCCAGGCCGACGGTGCTGGCCGCGGCGAGCATCACCCGGTCGATCGAGCGGCCGCCCAGCGCGTTGTAAGTGATGGCCGCGGTGCAGACCGCGGCGGCGGCGTACGGGGTGAGGGCGCTGAAGGTGGAGGCGACCCGGCGGCGCGGCAGGCCCTGGGTGGAGGGGTGTTCGCGGCTCGGGCGGCGGCTGTGCGACCAGGGCGCCCAGGCGAGCAGCAGCGAGCCGGCGAACCAGCCGGCGTCGAGGAGTTCGCCGGAGTGGTAGTCGCTGTGGAACTGCGGGGTGGTGAACAGCGCGTCGCAGACCACGGTGAGGGCGAGGCCGATCATCGCGGTGTGCACGGCGGCGCGGTTGCCGTCCCGGCTGCGGAAGCGCAGGCCGACCACCAGGCTGACCAGCAGGATGTCGAGCACCGGGTAGCCGAGGCCGAGGGCCAGCTTCAGCGGGTCGTCGCCGTCGCCGGCCGCGACCCGGCCGAGCGCCAGGCTCCAGCTGAGCGTGAACAGCGAGCCGGCCACCAGCCAGCCGTCCAGCAGCAGGCAGAGCCAGCCGGCGGGGGTGCGCGGGCGCTGGGCGAGCACCAGCAGTCCGGTGATGGCCAGCGGGGCGAACAGCAGGAAGGCGTAGTCGGCGTAGGAGTCGGGCGGCAGCGGGGCCCGCAGCACCACCTCGTACCAGCCCCAGGCGCCGTTCCCGAAGGCCACCATGGCGGAGGAGAGGCCGAACAGCAGCCACGCCGGCCGGGTGTACCCGCCGACCGCGAGGCCGTGCGTCAGACACGAAAGGGCGGCCGCGAGGGCCGCCCCGGCGAGACCGAAGTCCCCCATCACCAGCGCGAGTTCACTGGATCCCCAGCCGAGTGCGGCGCCCACCGCGTAGGCCGCGCAGACCACCGTCAGCAGCCCTCCGACCAGCTGGCGCGGGGAGGAACGTCGAGGCAGCACCGACTCGGTGGAGTTCAATCGACATCTCCCCCTCCGGCCGACGGCCGTACCGGTGTTCCGCTTCGGACCCTACACCACTGCGGTCACGCAACGGCACGCATACTCAACTTAGAGTAATGACCCGCAGGTGGCGCGCAGCCGGATGCGGCCGGGATCGCCCGATCGGCTCAGCGATCCCACCCGATGGGCCGTCAGCTGCCTTCCGCTGCAAAGGGCTGAAGCCGGGTCAGCCGAGCGCCGGTTCGGCCTCCGGGAGGAGTCTGAGGCGGTGGGCGAGGGCGGCGGCCTCACCGCGGGAGGAGACCGCGAGCTTGGCCAGGATGTTGGAGACGTGCACGCTGGCGGTCTTCGGGGAGATGAACAGCTGCTCGGCGATCTGCCGGTTGGTGCGGCCGAGTGCCAGCAGCCCCAGGACGTCGCGCTCGCGCGGGGTGAGGCCGAAGCCCGCCTCGTCGGCGGTGGTCCGGCGCGGGGCGTCCAGGGCCAGGCCGAGCCGTCCGGCCAGCAGTTCGGCCTGCCGGGCCAGCGGCTGGTCGGCCCGCTCGCGGGCCAGCACGGCGGACTCGCGAAGCAGTTCGGCGGCGGCCTCGCGGTCGGTGGCGGCCTGCTCCTCGGCGGCGCGCAGCAGGGCCAGGTCGAGCGGGTGGGGCAGCGCGGTGGCGCGCAGTTCGGTGATCGCCCGCTCCCAGTGCGCGGCGCCGGGGCGGCCCTCGGCGCGGGCGAGTTCGCCGTCGAGCAGCGCGGCCCAGCCGCGGTCGAGCGGCTCGTACGCGGTGAGGTCGGCGGCGCGGGCGGCGATCCGGGCGAGGACGGCGGCGCGGCCGTCGGCGGCGGCGGGGAGGTGGCGCAGGTCGGCCTCGGCGCCGGCGGCGTGCGCGAGCAGCGGCAGCAGCAGGGCCTGCTTGCCGGCCGGGGTGACGCCGTCGAGGACGGCGGCGAGGCGCTCGCGGGCCAGGTCGATCCGGCCCTGGGCGGCGGCGATCTGCAGGCCGAGCTGGGCGGTGGGCAGCGCGTGCTGCGGCTGGTCGCCGTCGGCGCTGCTGCACCGGGCGGCCGACCAGTAGCGTTCGGCCTCGGCCGACTCGCCGCGCAGCAGGGCGAGTTGGCCGCGCAGCCGGTCGAGGTAGTCGCGGTGCACGTCACCGGCGTGCTGTTCCCAGTCGCCGAGGACGCCGGCCGCCTCGGCGGTGCGGCCGGTGGCGAGCAGCGCCTCGGCGAGGTTGCCGGTGAGGATCGGGCCGCTGTTGAGCAGCAGGCCGTTGCCGCGGGCGGTGTCCAGGCCGTTGCGGGCGGCGGTGACGGCCTCCTCGGCGCGGCCGAGCGAGAGCAGCAGGCTGGCCAGGTTGTTGAGGCCGCGCAGGTAGACGTCGCCGAGCTGGCCGGAGCGGTCGAGGGCCTCGGTGAGCATGGCGACGGCGCGCTCGCCCTGGCCGAAGTCGCCGAGCAGTCCGGCCAGCGTGGTGCGGGCGTGCACCTCGACGGAGGTCGCGCCGACCTCGCGGGCGATCTCCACCGCGCGTTCGGCGGTGGCGATGAGTTCGGGCACGGGGGTGCGCAGCATGCCGTGCGCGGCGTCCAGGGCGAGTGCCTCGGCCTGGATCGCGGACGGGCCGAGGTCGGCCAGCAGGCGGTGCGCGTACTGGATCTCGTCGATGCCGCCGGGGCGCTGGAGGTGGCCGAGCATCCGGGCGCGCTGCAGCCGGAACCAGGCGGCGCGGGCCGGGTTGGACCGCTCGTCGACCAGGGCGAGGGCGCGGCGGGCGAGGCTCTGGCCGCGGTCGCGGTCGCTGGCCCGGCGGGCGGCGACCACGGCTTCGGCGAGCACGTCGACGATCTGCAGGCGGTCGCAGCCGTCGTGCTCGCCGGGGTCGCAGGCGCACGGCGGGTAGGTGTCGGCCCAGTCGTAGGGGCGCAGGGTGGTGGCGAGCACCTCGGCGGAGACCGAGTCCCAGAGTTCCAGCGCGCGTTCGAGCATCTTCAGCTGTTCGGCGAAGGCGTTGCGGCGGCGGGCGGCGCGGGCGGCGTCCAGGGCGGTGGGCAGCGCCCGGGCCGGGTGGTGGGCGTGGTACCAGTAGTTGGCGAGCCGGGCGGCCCGCACCTCGGCGTCGACCAGCTCGGGGTCGGCCTCCAGGGCGGTGGCGAAGCGGCGGTTGATGCCGTGCCGCTCGCCGGGCAGCAGGTCGTCGGAGACCGCCTCGCGGACCAGGGCGTGCCGGAACCGGTAGCCCTCGCCGTCGGTGTCGGGGCGCAGGATGTTGGCGCCGACGGCGGTGCGCAGCGCGGCGATCAGCGCATCCTCGCCGGGTACCGCCTGGCCGTCCACGGCGACCGCGGCGAGCAGCGCGTGCTCGATCCGGGAGCCGCCCTCGGCGGCGATCCGGACGATCCGCTGGGCGTCGTCGGGCAGCGCCTCGACCCGGACCAGCAGGATGTCGCGCAGTGGTTCGGTGAGGCCGGTCAGGCAGCCGTTCTGGTGGGCGGTGGCGAGTTCCTCGACGAAGAACGGGTTGCCCTCGGAGCGGCGGTGGATCCGCTCGACCAGCTCCCGGTCGAGGGTGTCGGTGCCCAGGATGCCGGCCAGTTGGGCGGCCACCTCGGGCCGGTCGAGGCGCTCCAGTTCGAGCCGCTGGACGCTGCGCAGCCGCTCCAGTTCGGCGAGGAAGGGCCGCAGCGGGTGACGGCGGTGCAGGTCGTCGGTGCGGTAGGTGGCGACGATCAGCACCCGGGAGCGGTGCAGGGTGCGGATCAGGTAGGCGAGCAGTTCGCGGGTGGAGCGGTCGGACCAGTGCAGGTCCTCGATGGCCAGCACCAGGGTCCGCTCGGTGCTGAGCCGCTCGAACAGCCGGGCGGTGTGCTCGAACAGCCGGGCCCGCCCGTACTCGTCGTTGGGTGCGCCGTCGGCCTCGCCGAAGTCGGGCAGCAGCCGGGCGAGGTGACCCTCCATCCCGGCCGCCGCCCGCTCCAGCTCCGGCCCGAGCTGCCGGTGCAGCCGGCGCAGCGCCCCGGCCAGCGGCCCGTACGGCAGTCCCTCGGCGCCGACCTCCAGGCAGGCGCCGAGGGTGGTGGCGACCCGGGGGCCGCACGCGCGGTCGAGGAACTCCTCGACCAGTCTGGTCTTGCCGACCCCCGCCTCGCCGCCGACCAGCAGCGCCTGCGGCTCCCCCGCCTCGGCCCGCCGCAGTGCGGCGGTCAGGAGGCCGGTCTCGCGGCCCCGTCCGACGAAGACCGGGCTGACCGATATCTGCTCCATGCCCGCGAGCATGCCATAGCCGTCGGCCGGGTCCGACCGGTTATCCCGGCTGGTCGACGGGGCGGCTTGACGGGGCATCAGGCGCAGCCGGCGGCGGCTTCCGAACGCCCGTGGGCGGAGCGGGAGCCGTCCTTCGCGGTGGCGGCGGTGCGGGCGGTGCGCAGGGTGCGGGCCAGGCGCTGCAGCGGCCCGCCGGTGGTGGCGCGGCGGACCGCCGCGGCCTCCCGGGCCAGCCGCTCGGCGGCGGCGCGGGCGTGGAGGTCCCGTTCGTGGGCCCGGAACAGCTCGTACTCGATCATCGTGGTTCCCCTCGTCGTGTGCTGGTACCAATCTCCGCTGCCAGTGGGGGTCGCCACATCGGGAGCTTGCCTGATCCTGCGGACCGTCAGCACCCTGGGCCGCGCGGGCCCGTGGGGGAAAACACCGGTGCCCGCCCCCTGACGGGGACGGGCACCTGGCGGATGCGACTAAGGCGGGGCCTTAGCCGCCCGCAGACCTACTTAGGCGAGCCGCTCCAGGCTGCGCCTGATGGTCCTTACCCGGCAAGCCGCTCCAGGATCAGGTCCTTGACCCGGGCCGCGTCGGCCTGGCCGCGGGTGGTCTTCATGACCGCGCCGACCAGCGCGCCGACCGCCTGCACCTTGCCGTCGCGGATCTTCGCGGCGACGTCCGGGTTGTCGGCGATCGCCTGGTCGACGGCCGCGCCGAGCGCCGAGTCGTCGGAGACCACGGCCAGGCCGCGCTTCTCGACGACCTGGTCCGGCTCGCCCTCGCCCGCGAGGACGCCCTCGATGACCTGGCGGGCCAGCTTGTCGTTCAGCTTGCCCTCGGCGACCAGCGCGCACACCCGGGCCACCTGGGCCGGGGTGATCGGCTGCTCGGACAGCTCGGTGCCGGTCTCGTTGGCGCGCCGCGCCAGCTCGCCCATCCACCACTTGCGGGCCTGGTCGGCGGGGGCGCCGGCCGCGATGGTCTCCGAGATCGGCTCCACCGCACCGGCGTTGAGCACCGACTGCATGTCCTTGTCGGACAGGCCCCACTCGGCCTGCAGCCGGGCCCGGCGGACCCGGGGCAGCTCCGGCAGACCGGCCCGCAGCTCCTCGACCCAGTCCCGGGACGGGGCGACGGGCACCAGGTCGGGCTCCGGGAAGTACCGGTAGTCCTCGGCGTTGTCCTTGATCCGGCCGGCCGTGGTGGAGCCGTCCTCCTCGTGGAAGTGCCGGGTCTCCTGGACGATCGTCCCGCCGTCGGTGAGCACCGTGGCGTGCCGCTGGATCTCGAACCGGGCGGCCCGCTCCACGCTGCGCAGCGAGTTGACGTTCTTGGTCTCGCTGCGGGTGCCGAACGTCGAGGTGCCGTTGGGGCGCAGCGACAGGTTGACGTCGCAGCGCATCTGGCCCTTGTCCATCCGGGCCTCGGAGACGCCCAGCGCCTTGATCAGCTCGCGCAGTTCGGCGACGTACGCCTTCGCCACCTCGGGGGCGCGGCTGCCCGCGCCCTCGATCGGCTTGGTGACGATCTCGATCAGCGGGATGCCGGCCCGGTTGTAGTCCAGCAGCGAGTACTCGGCGCCGTGGATGCGACCGGTCGCGCCGCCGACGTGGGTGGACTTGCCGGTGTCCTCCTCCATGTGGGCGCGCTCGATCTCCACCCGGAAGACCTCGCCGTCCTCCAGCTGCACGTCGAGGTAGCCGTTGAAGGCGATCGGCTCGTCGTACTGGCTGGTCTGGAAGTTCTTCGGCATGTCCGGGTAGAAGTAGTTCTTCCGGGCGAACCGGCACCACTCGGCGATCTCGCAGTTCAGCGCGAGACCGATCCGGATCGCCGACTCCACGCCGACCGCGTTGACCACCGGCAGCGAGCCGGGCAGGCCGAGGCAGGTCGGGCAGGTCTGCGAGTTCGGCTCCGCGCCCAGCTCGGTCGAGCAGCCGCAGAACATCTTGGTCTTGGTACCCAGCTCGACGTGGACCTCAAGGCCCATCACCGGGTCGTACGAGGCCAGTGCCTCCTCGTAGGAGACCAGGCTCATGACGCTCACAGCGTCCCCTTCTTCAGTCTTGGAGGTCCGTCAGCCGAGCAGCACGTCGTCGTCGCCGAGCCGCTTGAGCTCACGGACGAGGAGCGCGGTGCCGGTGATCAGGGCGGCGGCGCCGACCAGGGCGTTGACCAGCTTGAGGGTGTCGTCGTCGTCTCGGGCGCTGCGCACGTCCCTGACGATCGAGATCACGCCGAAGGCGCTGGTCCCGATGGACAGCCACAGGCCCGGCTTCGAGTGCTTCCAGCCCTTGGCCTTCTCGATCTTGCTCACAGTGCCGGTGCCTCCTCCAGCAGGGGGTGTCCCCACTTGTCGTTGAGCGCGGCCTCCACGGCGCCGCCCACGCGGTACAGGCGGTCGTCCGCCATCGCGGGGGCGATGATCTGCAGGCCGACCGGGAGATTGTCCTCCGGGGCGAGCCCGCAGGGCAGCGACATGGCCGCGTTGCCCGCCAGGTTCGAGGGAATGGTGCACAGGTCGGCCAGGTACATCGCCATCGGGTCGTCGGCGCGCTCGCCGATCGGGAAGGCGGTGGTCGGCGTGGTCGGGGAGACCAGCACGTCCACGCCGGCGAAGGCGGCGTCGAAGTCCCGGGAGATCAGCGTGCGGACCTTCTGCGCCGAGCCGTAGTAGGCGTCGTAGTAGCCGGACGACAGCGCGTAGGTGCCGAGGATGATGCGGCGCTTGACCTCGGGGCCGAAGCCGGCCTCGCGGGTGAGCGCGGTGACCTGCTCGGCGGAGCGGGTGCCGTCGTCGCCGACCCGCAGGCCGTAGCGCATGGCGTCGAACCGGGCCAGGTTGGAGGAGGCCTCGGACGGCGCGATCAGGTAGTACGCGGGCAGCGCCAGGGTGAACGACGGGCAGGACACCTCGACCACCTCGGCGCCCAGCTCGCGCAGCAGCTCGACGGCCTCGTTGAACCGCTGCATCACGCCGGCCTGGTAGCCCTCGCCGGCGAACTCCTTGACCACGCCGACCCGCATGCCGCGGATGTCGCGCATCTTCGCCGCCGCGACGACCGCCGGGACCGGCGCGTCGATGGAGGTGGAGTCCAGCGGGTCGTACCCGGCGATCGCCTCGTGCAGCAGCGCCGTGTCGAGCACGGTGCGGGCGCACGGGCCGCCCTGGTCGAGGGAGGAGGAGAACGCCACCAGGCCGTAGCGGGAGACCGAGCCGTAGGTCGGCTTGACGCCGACCGTGCCGGTGACCGCGCCGGGCTGGCGGATCGAGCCGCCGGTGTCGGTGCCGATCGCCAGCGGTGCCTCGAACGCGGCCAGCGCCGCCGAGGAGCCGCCGCCGGAGCCGCCCGGGATCCGGGTCAGGTCCCACGGGTTGCCGGTCGGGCCGTACGCCGAGTTCTCGGTGGAGGAGCCCATCGCGAACTCGTCCATGTTGGTCTTGCCGAGGATCACCACGTCCGCGTCCTTCAGACGCCGCGTCAGGGTGGCGTCGTACGGCGGGATCCAGCCCTCGAGGATCTTCGACCCGCAGGTGGTCGGCATCCCCTTGGTGGTGAACACGTCCTTCAGCGCCAGCGGCACGCCCGCGAGCGGGCCGAGCTCGGCGCCGGCGGCGCGCTTGTCGTCCACCGCGCGGGCGGCGGCCAGCGCGCCCTCGGCGTCGACGTGCAGGAAGGCGTTGACCTTCTTGTCGACCGCGTGGATGCGGTCCAGGTGGGCCTGGGCGACCTCGACCGCCGAGACCTCGCCGGTGGCGATCGCGGCAGCCGTCTCGGCCGCCGTGTACTTGATCAGCTCGGTCATCTCGGTCAGTCCTCCCCGAGGATCTGCGGCACGCGGAAACGCTGGTCCTCGCTGGCGGGCGCGCCGGAGAGCGCCTGCTCCGGGGTCAGCGACGGTCGCACCTCGTCCGCCCGCATCACGTTGGTCAGCGGGAGCGGGTGGGAGGTCGGCGGGACGTCCTGTCCCGCGACCTCGGAAACGCGGGCGACCGCGCCGATGATCACGTCGAGCTGCTCGGCGAAGTGGTCCAACTCCTCCGCCTGCAACTCCAGACGCGACAGCCGGGCGAGGTGGGCGACCTCCTCGCGCGTGATGCCAGGCATGCAGCGATCCTCAAGGGTGAGTTCTGGGAGACCGGGCGGCCCTGGGCGCACCCGTCCTTTCGGTCTGGGGACCCATCCTATGGGGCGGAAGGGGTTGCTCACTGCGGGCAACCTCCCCAGTGCGGCTCAGCGCGGCAGCGTCTCCACCGGCGGGGCGTCCGTGCGGTGCACCAGCAGCCACGCGGTGGCCTGGTCGGCGGGGAGGGCGGCGGAGACCAGCCAGCCCTGGACGGCGTCGACCCCGAGGTCGTGCAGTCGCTCCCAGGTCTCGTCGTCCTCGACGCCCTCGGCGACGACGGTGAGGCCCAGGGAGTGGGCGAGTTCGACCGAGCAGCGGACCACCGCGGCGTCGTGGTCGTCGGCGACCATCCGCGAGACGAAGGACCGGTCGATCTTCAACTCGCCGACCGGCAGGCTGCGCAGGCGCACCAGCGAGGAGTGCCCGGTGCCGAAGTCGTCCAGCGACATCCGCACGCCGTAGCGGCGCAGCTCGGCGAGGGTGTCGGCGGCGCGTCGGGAGTCGTCCAGCAGCAGCCGCTCGGTGATCTCCAACTGGAGCGCGTCGGCGGGCACCTGGTGGCGGGTGAGGTGTCCGGCGACCCGGGCGGCGAAGCCCGGGTTGAGGACGTCGCGCGGCGAGACGTTGACGGCGACCGGCACCATCAGTCCCTGGTGGCGCCAGCGGGCGAGCTGGCCGACGGCGCTCTCCAGCACGTAGTCGGTGAGCCGCGGCATCAGGCCGGAGGACTCGGCGAGGCTGATGAACTCGTCGGGCGGGACCCGGCCCTGGCCGGCCCGGTCCCAGCGGACCAGTGCCTCCAGGCCGACCACCCGGCCGTCGAAGGCGACCTTGGGCTGGTAGTGCAGGTGGACCTCGTTCATCTCCAGCGCCCGCCGCAGGTCGCCGAGCAGGCCGATCCGGTACGGGGTGTCGATGTCGCGGGCCTCGTCGTAGCTCTCGACGCCGCTGCGGCTGCGCTGGGCGTGGCCCATCGCGACGTCGGCGCGGCGCAGCAGTGACTCCGCGTCCTGGGCGTGCGTCGGGTAGACGCAGACGCCGGCGCTGGCCTCCAGGACGAGCAGCAGACCGTCGAGGCGGATCGGCGCGGCGAGTTCGGCGATCAGCGCCTTGGCCACCCCTTCAAGCACCTCGGGGCTGCCGACGCCGGGCAGCAGCACGGCG
This sequence comes from Kitasatospora sp. NPDC049285, assembly GCF_040678815.1. Taxonomy (NCBI): domain Bacteria; kingdom Bacillati; phylum Actinomycetota; class Actinomycetes; order Kitasatosporales; family Streptomycetaceae; genus Kitasatospora; species Kitasatospora sp. NPDC049285. Next base: position 129,113 of record NZ_JBFAQR010000005.1, read on the forward strand.
AACTCGTCGCCGCCCATCCGGGCCACCACCGGGCGTTCGCCGCGGCGTACCGGCGGGGGCAGCACGTTGCCGTCCTCGCCGTCCTTGGGGTGGCTGGTGCCGGAGCGCAGCGCGCGGTGCAGGCGGCGGGCGATGTGCACCAGCAGCCGGTCGCCGGCGGTGTGGCCGAGCGCGTCGTTGAGCGAGCGGAACCGGTCCAGGTCGAGCAGGACCAGCCCGACGCTGTACCCGGGCTCGCTCTCGTGCCGGGCCAGCGCCTCCTGCGCGGCGATCAGCAGCGCCTGCCGGTTGGGCAGGTCGGTGAGCGGATCGGTGAGCTGGTCGCGGGCCCGGTCGCGGGCGATCCGCCAGGCGGCGACCAGCACCGCCAGCGGGACCGCGAACAGCGGCAGCAGTTCGGGTTCGTAGCGGTACACCAGGACGGCCAACGGGATGAGCGGCGCGGCGCCGGCCAGCAGCACGCCGAGCAGCAGGACCGCCCCTGCCACCCCCTGCGGCGGGCGTGTGGGCGCGCCGCCGGTCGAACGATCCATAAGCCCAGTCCTCCGTCGGGCCCGCCCCCGCCGGGCCGCCTCACGGTGTGGCACCGCTCCGGTGCCGGTGGACGTCAGACGGGGCGTGTCCCCGCGGCCCAGGCCAAAACCGGGGCCACACACTCCTGCTGACAGTTCGTAGCGCCCAGGGTATGCCGGTGTCCGCCGGGAGGGCGCACTTTCGGTCACTCCTGAGCGCAACGTCATATCCGCGCGCTGCTCAGTGACACAATGCCCGATTTCGCTCTCGAACACCCGGGTGACGCGGCATCAGGACGATAACGACCCGTCAGGACTCGCCTGCGGGCTCCAGCCCGAGGTACTCCCGGGCCGCGTCGGCGCCCTGGTCGAGCAGCACCGCGAAGCCCGCGTCGTCCAGCACCGGCACGCCGAGCTGCACCGCCTTGTCGTGCTTGGAGCCGGGGTTCTCGCCGACCACCACGAAGTGGGTCTTCTTCGACACCGAGCCGGTGACCTTGGCTCCGCGCGAGGTCAGCGCCTCCTTGGCGCCGTCCCGGGTGTGCCCGGCGAGGGTGCCGGTGACCACCACGGTCAGGCCCTCCAGCGGGCGCTCGCCCGCCTCCTCGCCGGCCTCCTCGGTGAAGACCACGCCCGCGGCGCGCCACTTCTCCAGCACCTCGCGGTGCCACTCCTCCGCGTACCACTCCTTGATGGAGCGGGCGATGGTCGGGCCGACGCCCTCGACGGCGGCCAGCTCGGCCTCGTCGGCGGCGAACACCTTGTCCAGGTCGCGGAACTCGCGGGCCAGCTCCTGCGCGGCGACCGGGCCGACGTGCCGGATCGACAGGCCGTTCAGGAAGCGCCACAGCGGCCGGTCCCGGGCGGCGGCCAGGTTCTCCAGCAGGACGCCGGTGTTCTTCTTCGGCGCACCGCTGGTGGTGGCGAAGAAGAACACCTCCTTCTCCTCGCCGGTCTGGTCGTCCAGCCTGGGCATGCCGGTCTTCGGGTCGCGCACCAGCACCTTGATCGGCAGCAGCTGGTCCAGGGTCAGGCCGAAGATGTCCCCCTCGTTCTTGACGGGCGGGTCGGCGGGCTCCAGCGGCTGGGTGAGCGCGGTGGCGGCGACGTACCCGAGGCCCTCGACGTCCAGGCAGCTGCGGCCGCCGAGGAAGGCGATCCGCTCGCGGATCTGCGCCGGGCAGTGCTGCGCGTTGGGGCAGCGCAGGTCGATGTCGCCCTCGGACATCGGGCGCAGCTCGGTACCGCACTCCGGGCAGTGCGTGGGCATCACGAACTCGCGCTCGGTGCCGTCCCGCAGGTCGTAGACCGGGCCGAGGATCTCCGGGATCACGTCGCCGGCCTTGCGCAGCACGATGGTGTCGCCGAGCAGCACGTCCTTGGCCTTGACGATCTGCTGGTTGTGCAGGGTGGCGTACTGCACCATCGTCTTGGCCACCTTGACCGGCTCCGCCAGCACCGCGTACGGGGTGGCCCGGCCGGTGCGGCCGATGCCGATCTTGATCTCGGCGAGCCTGCCGGTGACCTCCTCCGGCGGGTACTTCCAGGCGATCGCCCAGCGCGGCGACTTGGAGGTCGCGCCGAGCCGGCCCTGCAGGGCGATCTCGTCGACCTTCACCACCACGCCGTCGATCTCGTGCTCGACCGAGTGCCGCTGCTCGCCGAAGTACCGGACGAACTCCCGCACCCCGTCGAGGTCGTCGACCACCCGGTTGTGCTTGGCGGTGGGGAGGCCCCAGCCCTCCAACAGCTGGTACGCGTGTGACTGGTTGTCGATGTCGAAGCCGACCCGGGCGCCGATGCCGTGCACCACCATCCGCAGCTCGCGGGAGGCGGTGACCAGCGGGTCCTTCTGCCGGAGCGATCCGGCGGCGGCGTTCCGCGGGTTCATGAACAGCCGGATCATCGCCCGGGGGCGCTTGCCCTCCTTGGCGCGCTCCTCGTTCTCCAGCCGGCGGCGCTCGTTCTCCGCGGCGAAGGAGTCGTTCAGCGCGTCGAACTCCGCGCTGGGGAAGAACACCTCGCCGCGGACCTCGACCAGCTCCGGGAGGTTCTCGCCCGTCAGCCGGTGCGGGACGCCCTTGATGGTGCGGACGTTGGCGGTGATGTCCTCGCCGACCCGGCCGTCGCCGCGGGTGGCGGCCTGCACCAGCACGCCGTTCTCGTACGTCAGGTTGACCGCCAGGCCGTCGACCTTCAGCTCGCACAGGAAGTGGTAGTCGATCCCGGCGAGTTCGGCGGCGACCCGCTCGGCCCAGGCGGCCAGCTCCTCGTCGTCCATCGCGTTGTCCAGGCTGAGCAGCCGCTCCCGGTGCTCCACCGGCGCGAACTGCCCGGTCGGCGCGCCGCCGACCCGCTGGGTCGGCGAGTCCGGCGTCACCAGCGCCGGGTGCTCGGCCTCCAGCGCCTCCAACTCCCGCATCAGCCGGTCGAACTCGGCGTCGCTGACGGTCGGCGCGTCCTGCTCGTAGTACCGGGCCCGGTGCTCCTCGATCTCGGTCGCCAGCTCGGCGTGCCGGGTCCGCACCTCCGCCGGGACGTCCTCCCAGCCCTCCACCACCGCCACCGGGGCCTCCTCGTTCGTCACTCCGGGTCGTCCGCGAGGATCCGCGCCGCCTTCACGGTGTGTGACAACGCCCGGCGGGCGTACGCCGGGGACGCCCCCGCCAGCCCACACGTCGGTGTCACCACCACCCGGCGACCCAGTAGCTCCGGATCCAGCCCGAGCCTGCGCCACAACGTCCTGACACCCTGGACACTACCGGCCGGGTCTGACACGCCGTTTGATTGAGGAGCGGCCGCGTCGGTGGACGGCACCACACCGGCGAGGATCAGCGTGCCGCCCTCGATCGCCTCGCCGAGGTCGTCGTCGTCACGTTCGGTCAGCAGCGAGAAGTCCAGGCTGACCCCCGCCACCCCGGCGCGGCGCAGCAGCGGGATCGGCACCCGGGGCGCGCAACTGTGCACCAGCACCGGCACGTCGAGCCCGCCGATCACCTCGCGCAGGGTCTGCTCGGCCACCTGCCGGTCGATCGCCCGCAGCCGCTGGAAGCCGCTGGCGGTCTTCACCGAGCCGGCCAGCGCGGCGGGCAGCAGCGGCTCGTCCAGCTGCAGCACGGGGGTGGCGCCGGGGACCCGGCGGCGGACGTCGGCGAGGTGGCGGCGCAGGCCCTCGGTGAGCGACTCCGCCAGGTCCCGGCAGGCGCCGGGGTCGCTGAGCGCCTTCTCGCCGTGCTTCAGTTCGATCGACCCGGCCAGCGTCCACGGGCCGACCGCCTGCAGCTTGAGCAGCCCGGTGTACCCCTGGGTGAACTCCTCCAGCGCGTCCAGGTCCTCGCCCAGCCAGGAGACGGCGCGCTTGGTGTCCCGGCCGGGCCGGTCGGTGAACCGCCAGCCGCTCGGCTCGGTCTGCACGAACAGCTCGGTCAGCAGCCCCGCCCCGCGACCGATCATGTCCGCACCCGGCCCGCGCGCGGGCAGCTCCGGCAGGTGGGGCAGCTGGTCCAGCTCCCCCGTCACCGCCCGGACCGCCTCCCGCACGTCCGCACCCGGCATCGACCCGATCCCGGTCGCCGCACCGGAGAGTTCCGCGAAAACGCTCGTGTCAGTCACGTGGGAGAGCGTACGGGCCCGGGCGGTGGCGCTACTGCCCCGGCCGCACCGTGATCTCGGTGATCTCCGCGTCCCGCGGCAGGTCGAGCGCGGTGACGATCGCGGTGGCCACCGACTCGGGGGCGATCCAGCGCGCCGGGTCGTACTCCTTGCCCTCCTGCTGATGGACCTTCAGCTGCATCGGCGTGGCCGTCCGCCCCGGGTAGACCGTGGTCACCCGCACGCCGTGGCCGTGCTCCTCCTGCCGCAGCGCGTCGGCCAGCGCCCGCACCGCGAACTTGCTCGCCGCGTACGACCCCCAGGTCGCGTCGGCGCGCAGCCCCGCACCGGAGTTGACGAAGACCACGTGCCCGCGGGCCAGCCGCAGCTGGGGCAGCAGCAGCCGGGTGAGCTCGGCGGGCGCGACGGCGTTGACGTTCAGCTGGTACTGCCACGCCTTCACCGGGGTGTCCCCGACCGTGCCCAGCTCGACCACGCCGGCCACGTGCAGCAGCGAGTCCAGCTCGACCGGCACCGACTGGTGCCCGAACGCCCAGGACAGTTTCGCCGGGTCCTCCAGGTCCCCCACCAGGGTCCGCGCGGCGGGGTAGCGCTCGCGCAACTGCGCGGCGCGGCGGGCGTCGCGGGCGAGCAGCCAGAGCTCGTCACCGCGGGCGGTGAGCCGGTCGGCGACGGCGGCGCCGATGCCGGAGCCGGCTCCGGTCAACAGATGGACACCCATGGGCGCGATCCTTTACGACTGGTGGGCGGTCAGGTGGGCGAGAGCCTCGGCCGGGGTCTGCGCGAACCCGACCAGCTCCGACAACGGACGCGGCAGGAACCCCTCCGCGTCCATCCGTTCGAGCTGCATCCGCAGCCCGGTGTAGAACCCCTCGGTGTCCAGGAAGACCACCGGCTTGTCGTGCAGCGCGTGCTTCTTCAGCTCCAGCACCTCGGTCACCTCGTCGAGCGTCCCGAGCCCGCCGACCAGCACCACCAGCGCATCCCCCCGCGCCAGTAGTTCGGCCTTCCGGGCGGCCAGGTCCGGCGCCATCACCAACTCGTCGGCGCCCTCGTACGACTTGTGCCGCAGGAGCTCCACCGAGATCCCCACCAGCCGCCCCCCGGCCTCCTTCACCCCGTCGGCGAGCAGCCCCATCAGCCCGGCGTGCGACCCGCCCCACACCAGCGTGTGCCCGCCCTCGCCCAGCAGCCGGGCGAACTCGGCGGCCGGGGCGGAGTAGGTGGCGTCGAGCGAGTACGCGGAGCAGAAGACCGTGATGTTCATAGTGCAACCAGTCCTATCACCGGCCGCACCGGAGAGGTCAATCGGAATACCCGTCAGCTCTGCGGAGCCGGCTCCACGGCCCGCTCGGTGGTGGCGATGGTCGCCGAACCGACCACGCGGGTGCCGTCGTAGAGCACCACGGCCTGGCCCGGCGCGATGCCGCGGGCAGGAGTGTCCAGGCGGACGTGCATCTCGTCGCCGCTGAGCACCGCGGTCACCGGCACCTCCTCGCCGTGCGCCCGGAGCTGGGCGGTGTAGCGTCCCTCCCCCACCGCCGGGGTGCCGCACCAGCGCGGACGGATCGCGGTCAGCGCGTGCACGTCGAGCCCGCTGACCGGACCCACGGTGACGGTGTTGTTCACCGGCGAGATGTCCAGCACGTACCGCGGCTTGCCGTCCGCGGCGGGCCGGCCCAGGCGCAGGCCCTTGCGCTGCCCGATGGTGAAGCCGTACGCGCCGTCGTGCTCGCCCAGCTTGGTCCCGTCGGTGTCCAGGATGTCGCCGGGGGCGGTGCCGAGGCGCTCCGCCAGGAAGCCCTGGGTGTCGCCGTCGGTGATGAAGCAGATGTCGTGGCTGTCCGGCTTCTTGGCCACCGCCAGCCCGCGACGCTCCGCCTCCTCGCGGATCACGTCCTTGGTGGTGTCGCCGAGCGGGAACAGCGAGTGCGCGAGCTGCTCCGCGTCCAGCACGCCCAGCACGTACGACTGGTCCTTCGCCGCGTCCACCGCCCGGTGCAGCTCGCGGGCGCCGTCCGGCAGGTCGACGATCCGGGCGTAGTGGCCGGTGCACACCGCGTCGAAGCCCAGCGCGACGGCCTTGTCCAGCAGCGCCGCGAACTTGATCTTCTCGTTGCACCGCAGGCACGGGTTGGGCGTGCGGCCCGCCGCGTACTCCGCGATGAAGTCCTCGATGACGTCCTCGCGGAACCGCTCGGCCAGGTCCCAGACGTAGAACGGGATCCCGATCACGTCGGCGGCCCGCCGGGCGTCCCGCGAGTCCTCCAGCGTGCAACACCCCCGCGCCCCGGTCCGGAACGACTGCGGATTACTGGCCAACGCCAGGTGCACACCCGTCACCTCATGCCCCGCCTCCACGGCACGAGCAGCGGCAACAGCGGAGTCGACACCACCGGACATCGCGGCAAGCACCCGCAGACGGCCGGTGGACGGAGCAATCGGGGCGCCGGGGAAGTCAGTCATGATGCCTCCCAGAGTACAGAAGGCGGGTTCAGGGGCCCGGGGAACGGCGGGAGTGCGTGGCGGTCGGGGTTCCGGGGCGCTGCGAGGTCTGGTCGCGTGGAGGTCTCCAAGACCTGCAGCCGGCTTCAGACCGTCAGGCACTCGCCTCGCCGTTCCCCGAGCCCCCAGACACCTGCGGCAGCGCAGCAGTGAGCGCCATCGCCGCCACCAGCAACACCGCCCCCACCCCGAACGCCAACCGGTAGCCGCCGGCAGCACTGAGCATGGTGAGCACCGCCACCCCCAGTGCCGCGCCCACCTGCTGGGTGGTGGAGAGCAGTCCGGAGCGCAGGCCGGCGTCCTCGGGGCGGGCGTCGGCCATGCCGAGGGCGGTGAGGGCGGTGATGGCGAGGCCGAAGCCGGCGGCGCTGAGCATGGTGGGGAGCAGGTCGGTCGCGTAGTGCAGCGGCCCGGAGGGGAGCCGGGTGAGGAGGCCGAGGCCGACGGTGAGCAGGCCGAGGCCGATGAGCAGAGTGCGGCGCTCGCCGAGGTGGTTGATGGCGCGGGCGGCGACCGCCAGCGACACCACGCCGATCGTGACGGCGGCGGGGAGCATGGCCAGTCCGGTCCCGAGTGCGCCGTAGTGCTGGACGTCCTGGAGGTACAGCGCGATCAGCACCTGGAACCCGAACAGCGCGGCCAGCAGCAGCATCTGGATCACGTTCGCCAGGGCGACCACCCGCTCGCCGAGCATCCGCAGCGGCAGCAGCGGCATCGCGGCCCGGGTCTGCCGGAGCACGAACCCGCCCAGCAGCAGGACCGCGGCTGCCCCGAAGCCCAGCGTGTGGGCGGACGCCCACCCTCGCGGGCCGGCCTCGACGATCGCGTAGACCCCCACCATCAGGCCGGACGTCACCAGGGCCGCGCCGACCGCGTCGACGGCCGCCCGTCCGCCCGACGCCTCGTCAGGTCGCAGCAGCCGGCGGCCCGCCAAGATCGCGGCGGCCCCGATCGGCAGGTTGATGAAGAAGATCCAGTGCCAGCCGAGTCCTTCGGTGAGGACGCCGCCGAGGACCTGGCCGAGCGAGGCGCCGGCCGCGCCGGTGAAGCTGACGGCGCCGAAGGCCTTGGCGCGTTCGGCGGGTTCGGGGAAGAGCGGGACGACCATGCCGAGGCCGACGGCGGAGGCCATCGCACCGCCGGCGCCCTGCAGGAAGCGGGCGGCGATCAGCATCGCGGGGGTGCCGGCCAGGCCGCAGAGCAGCGAGGCGGCGGTGAAGACGGCGAGGCCGGCGAGGTAGATCCGGCGCGGTCCGAGCAGGTCGCCGAGGCGTCCGGCGAGCAGCAACAGTCCGCCGAAGGCGACCACGTAGGCGTCCACCACCCAGGCCAACCCGGCCGGGGAGAAGTGCAGTTGCCGCTGGATCTCGGGCAGCGCGACGGTGGTGATCGAGCCGTCCAGGATCACCATCAGCATGCCGGCGCAGACCACCGCGAGGGCCGGCCAGCGGGCGCGCGTCGGGTTTTCGGACATGACGGGTCTCCCCTCCCTCCGGGCCGCGCACGGACGCGCGACCCCTCACAAGAGAGACCGTAGCAGATAGTTTTGTAATAGACGATCTAATCCAGGACGATCCCGGGACTATCTCCGACCGACCCCGGCCCCACCTACTGCCGCGCCCGCCGCGGCCGCCGCACCGCCTTCTCCCCCACCTCCCCGCCCGCCTCCGGCTCCCGCTTCAGCTTGGTGAGCGCGTCCACCACCACCTGCCGCTCCCCGGGCGAGAGTTCGTCCAGCGCCTCGGCGTGCACCCGGTCGACGATCACCACCCCGCGGCGGACCAGCTCCTCGCCGGCCGGGGTCACCTCGATGACGCGCACTCGCCGGTCGGTCGCGGACGGGCGGCGTTCGGCCAGGCCCGCCCGCTCCAGCTCGTCGGCGGTGACCACCATCGTGGTCTTGTCCAGCCCGGCCAGCGCGGCGAGTTGGGACTGGGTGCGCTCGGCCTCCATGGCGTGCACCAGGACGCAGTGGATGCGCGGCGAGCTGTCGATCTCGGCCAGGGCCAGCGACAGCCGGGTGTTCATGGCGTGGGCGGCCTGCACCAGCAGTTCGGTGAGGTCGCGGACGGTCCGCTGCGGGACGGGTGCGCTCATCCTCCCAGAATACGTCCGGCAGCAGAACGTCCCGCAAGGAACGAATCAGCGCGAGGCGCGCACCAGTCCGGCCCGCCGGGCCCGCTCGACCGCGCCGGGCAGCGCCGCGGCGAGTTCGGCGACGTCCGCCTCGGTGGAGGTGTGGCCGAGCGAGAAGCGCAGCGAGGCCCGGGCGAGTTCGGGGGCGACGCCCATCGCGAGCAGCACGTGGCTGGGCTGCGGGACGCCGGCCGAGCAGGCCGAGCCGGTGGAGCACTCGACGCCGGCCGCGTCGAGCAGCATCAGCAGCGCGTCGCCCTCGCAGCCGGGGAAGGAGAAGTGCGCGTTGGCGGGCAGCCGCCCGGAGCTCGCCGGGTCGCCGTTGAACACGGCGTCGGGCGCGGCGGCGCGCACCACCTCGACCAGCCGGTCGCGCAGCGCGCCGACCCGCTGCGCGTAGCCGGGCTGGCCTTCGACGGCGAGCGCGGCGGCGACCGCGAAGCCCGCCGAGCCGGGCACGTCGAGGGTGCCGGAGCGGACGTCGCGCTCCTGTCCGCCGCCGTGCAGCAGCGGGACGGGCGCGGCGGAGCGGGAGAGCAGCAGCGCGCCGACGCCGTAGGGGCCGCCGACCTTGTGGCCGGTGACGGTGAGCGCGGTGAGCCCGGACTCGGCGAAGGAGACCGGCACCTGGCCGAGCGCCTGCACCGCGTCGGAGTGCATCGGGATGCCGAACTCGGCGGCGACGGCCGCGAGTTCGCGGACCGGCTGGAGGGTGCCGACCTCGTTGTTGGCCCACATCACGGTGACCAGGGCGACCGTCCCCGGGTCCGGCTCGATGGCCGCCCGCAGCGCCTCGGGGTGGATCCGGCCGACGGCGTCCACCGGCAGGTACTCGACCTCGGCGCCCTCGTGCTCGGCCAGCCAGTGCAGGGCGTCCAGCACGGCGTGGTGCTCGATCGGGCTGCTGAGCACCCGTCTGCGGGCCGGGTCGGCGTCCCGCCGGGCCCAGTAGAGGCCCTTGACGGCGAGGTTGTCGGACTCGGTGCCCCCGCCGGTCAGGACGATCTCGCTGGGGCGGGCGCCGAGTGACTCGGCCAGTGACTCCCGGGCCTCCTCGACCGCGCGCCGGGCGCGCCGGCCGGCCGTGTGCAGGGACGAGGCGTTGCCGACCGCCCCGAGGTGCGCCGTCACCGCGGCGATCGCCTCGGGCAGCATCGGAGTGGTGGCGGCGTGATCGAGGTAAGCCATAGCGGCTCCAAGTGTAGGCGGCGGCCGAGTCACGATTTGGCCATTGCACCCTGTGCAACGCGCCGTTAGCCTTCCCGCCAATCCGGGTGTGTAAGGGAGTGGGAACCGTGTCGCAGACCGTCGACCGGGCGCTGACCATCCTGGCCTCGCTGGGCGAGGGGCCCGCCTCGCTGGAACAGGCCGCGGCCAGGATCGGGGTGCACAAGTCCACGGCGCTCCGGCTGCTGCGCACGCTGCAGGAACACGGTTTCGTCACCCGCCAGTCCGACCAGCGCTACCGGCTCGGCGGGCGGCTGTTCGCGCTGGCCCACCAGGCGCTGGAGGGCATCGACATCCGCCAGGTGGCCGCGCCGTACCTGGCGGTACTGAACGAGCGGTACGGGCACACCGTGCACCTGTCGGTGCTGGAGGAGGGCGAGGTGCTCTACCTGGACAAGGTGGAGGCCCGCTACCCGGAGTCGGCCCGCACCTGGCTGGGCGAGGCCAGCCGGATCGGCAAGCGCGCCCCGGCGGTGGCCACCGCGGCGGGCAAGGTGCTGCTGGCCGACCTGCCGCCGGACCGGCTCGGCACCTTCCTCGACGAGCAGGACTTCCCGGCCCGCACCCCGCAGTCGATCCGCAGTGCGGAGGCGTTCCGCGCGGAACTGGCCGAGGTGCGGCGGCTCGGCTGGGCGGTGGACCAGGCCGAGTACCAGGAGTCGGTGAACTGCATCGCCGCGCCGATCGCCGGCACCGAGGGCACCGCGATCGCCGCCTGCTCGATCTCCGCCCCGGTCCGGGTCGCCTCGGTGACCGAGCTGAGCCGGCTGCTGCCGGAGCTGTTGTGCACGGTGGAGGCGATCTCGCTGGCGTACGGCGGCTCCCCTACTCCTCGCTGGTGCGAGAACCGTTGCGGTGCCAAGCACGAGGTGCGCGCCAGCCGTACCTGAGCGCCAGCAGCCGGATCACGAACGCGGCGACGGCCGCCACCGAGGCGCTCAGCGGGGTCAGGTCCCCGGTGGCGATCAGCACCGCGACGATCGCCGAGCCGACCAGCGCGGGCACCGCGTAGATCTCCCGGTCCCAGCGCAGCAGCGAGGGCGGCTCCATCGCCAGCAGGTCGCGGATCACGCCGCCGCCCGCGGCGGTCAGCATGCCGCAGGCGACCGAGGAGACCGAGCCGAGGCCGTAGTCGTGCGCCTTGATGGTGCCGGTGACGCAGAACAGGCCCAGGCCGGCCGCGTCCAGGGTCTGCACCGCGCGGTTGATCCGCTCCACCTCGGGGTGCAGGAAGAACACCACCAGCCCGGCGGCCAGCGGGGTGGAGAAGTAGCCGAGGTTGGTGAACGCGGCCACCGGGAGCGCGCCGATCACCAGGTCCCGCAGCACGCCGCCGCCGAGGGCGGTCGCCTCGGCGAGGACGCAGATGCCGAAGATGTCCATGTTCTTGCGGACCGCCAGCAGGCCGCCGGAGAGGGCGAAGACGAAGATGCCGATCAGGTCGAGGGTCTGCTGGACGGTGTGCGGGAAGATCTCGGAGCTCACCGGGTCAGTCTCCACGGCGGCCTCCGACGGCCCGTCGGCGGGCGGTCAGGCGAAGGTCTCGTGCGGGGCGGGGCCGCCCAGGGCGTTCAGCTTGGCCGGCATCCGCAGCGTGGTCATCCGCCGCCAGCCGCCGACCCGCTCGTACGCGTACACCGCGTGGATGCCCGCGGCCAGCGCCGCCGACTTCGCCTTCGTCCAGCGCAGTTGCTCGCCGAGGTGCGCCATCACCGCCAGGCTGACGTCCCGGTAGGTGCGGATCTCGGCGCGGGCGGTGGTCTGCAGGGTGTCCAGGATGGCCCGGCCGTGGCCGCGGTGGGCCAGTCGCAGCAGCTCCTCGTGGCAGAACGCCAGGTGGTTGTCCTCGTCGTTGGAGATCATCCGGACGGCGCGGCCGAGCTCCGGGTGGTCGCCGAAGATCTTCTTCAGCATCAGCATCTGCTCGGACGCCCGCTGTTCGGTGACCCGGCTGTGCACGAGGTAGGTGATCACGTCCTGCTCGGTGAGCGGCTCGTCGCGGCGCAGCCGGGCGTGCGCGAGGCCGATGCCCTGGCGCTCCAGGATCATCGTGTAGTCGGTGTCGTCGGGGACGTCGACCGGGTCGAGGCCGCGCTTGTGCATCAGCGCCTTGAAGATCCGTCCGTGCTTGTCCTCGTCGGCGCCGTGCCGGGCGACCTTGGGGGCCAGCTCCCGGTCGGGCACCAGTCGGGAGATCCGCCCGTTCTCCCAGCCGCCCTGGTCCTCGCCCTTGGCGGCGATGGAGCAGAACAGCCGGAACGCCTGGTCGTCGTCGTGGATCTCCTGGAACAGACTGCGGGCCGACAGCATGGGACCACCCCTCGAACGGGAAGCCGGTGACATCCGGTCCAGTCAAGGCACCGCCCACGGCCCGGGCAACAGCTCACGCCGCGCACTGCGCCGGACGAAGGACGGCCTTGCCGCAGTCGGGCTAGCCGATCAGCCGGCGGCGCCAGTCCAGGTCCACCACCCGGATCGCGTGGCCCGGGTCGCCGTCCCAACGGACCGTCAGACCGATGTCCCGGAGCGCCTCGGCCACCTCGTGGCCGACCGCCGTGGTGGTCGCCTCCGAGTCGTCGAAGCCCCCGTACAGCAGCATCAGGTCCTCGCCGCGGGCGGCGGACTCGGTGCACTGGCGGTGGAAGTAGACGAAGCCGCGGGCATCCGGCTCGCCGTCCGCCCAGATCTCGCCGTGGCCGCAGCTGCGGCAGCAGGTGAAGTCCTCGCGGGCGGTGATGCCGCGGGCGTCCAGCGCGGCGAAGGCGCGGGTCAGCCGCTCGGGGTCGGTCTCGCCCTGCCAGCTGCGCTGCTCGGCGACCCGCTCCAGCCAGAGCTGGTCGGCGAGTTGCGCGGCCTGCGCCCGGCTGACCGGTCGGCGGTCGCCGTCGACCAGGTATTCCTCGGCCAGTTCGGCGGCGTCCGCGCGGGTCGCGTACCCGCCGGCCAGCAGCAGCCGCACCGCGTCGAGCAGGACGGTCTCGTCCTCGGGCCCGAGGGTCAGCGGGGCGGGTTCGGGCGCCGGGCCGAAGTCCATCGGCTGCCAGTCGACGCCCGCGTCCCAGCCGGCCTCGCCACGGGCCCAGCCGGTGAGCAGTTCGGCGACCCGGCCGAGGTCGGTGACCAGGGTCTCGTAGTGCCGGTCCGGGCCGCCGGCCCGGTGCTCGACCGTCCAACCGCCCTCGACCGGGCAGCTCTGGGCGAACTCCTCCGGCAGGTCGGGGATCCGCGCGAGCACCACGTGCCGTTGCGGGTCGGAGCCCATCGCCCGTACGGCGGCGGCGAGTTCGTCGTCGGTGGGACGCAGCCGGCGGGGGCCGGACTCGGTGCGGACGGTGATCGGCAGCATGGCCGGTACTCTGCCAGGCCGCACTGTCAGGGCCGTACGCCGGTGGCGACCAGCGCGGCCGCGGGGAAGCCCTCCGGGTGGGCGGCGGCCAGCCGGTGGTAGGCGGCGTGGATCCGCTCGACGGTGGCGGGCGGCTGACCCTCGATCAGCGCGGAGGTGAGCACCGTGCCGGAGCGCACGTCGTGCCACCACTGCTCGGGGTCGACCCGGTGCAGCCACCGGACGGGCTCGACCCGGACCTCCGCGAAGCCCGCGCCGGCGAGCAGCGCGGCCAGCCCCTCCGGGGTGGCGTGCGCCGCGAACGGCGCGCTGGGCAGGCCGGTCGGGCGGACGGCGCCGGACTGCTCGAAGGCGTCGAAGAAGATCCCCTGGGCGCGGTTGGCGGCCAGGGTGTCCCAGCAGGAGAGCACGACCCGGCCGCCCGGCTCCAGGACGCGGTGCAGGTCGGCGACGGCCCCCGCCGGGTCCGGCACGTGGTTGATCACGAACGCGCCGACCGCCGCCTCGAACTCCCCGGCCCTGAACGGCAGCCCCGGCAGCACCGCCTGGCACACCGTCACCCCGGGCAGCCCGGCCGCGGTGGCCCGCACCATCTCCACCGCGGCGTCCGTCGCGGTCAGTTCGGCCCCGAGCCCCAGCGCGAGCGCCGCCAGCCGCCCCGTCCCGCAGCCCACCTCCAGCAACCGGGTCCCCGCACCGACCCCCGCCGCCTCCAGCAATCGCCCGTGCACCCCGGCGGTCATCGCCCCGAACCCGCCGTCGTACCCCCCGCTACGGGTCGCCCACCCCCGCCGCTCGAACTCCGCGAACTCCATGAACCGTCTCCCCATACCTGGAATCCGCGCCCCGCCAGGGGCGCGAGTAACTGCGCGAGCAACCCTGGCCGAACGGCAAGATCCGCCCAGCGCGGGGAACTCCCCACCCTGGGCGGATCCGGCAGTGCGTCAGACCGTCGCGTTCTCCGGGAAGTGGCACGCCACCTGGTGCCCCGTCTTCGCGACCGCGAGCGGCGGTTCCTGGCTGGCGCAGATGTCCTGCGCCTTCCAGCACCGGGTGCGGAACCGGCAGCCCGACGGCGGGTTGAGCGGCGAGGGCACGTCACCGGTGAGCAGGATCCGCTCGCGGTTCTCCTTGCGCCGGGGGTCCGGCACCGGCACCGCGGACATCAGCGCGTTGGTGTACGGGTGCATCGGCGCGGTGTAGAGCGAGTCGCGGTCGGCGATCTCCACCACCTTGCCGAGGTACATCACGGCGACCCGGTCGGAGACGTGCCGGACCACCGAGAGGTCGTGCGCGATGATCAGGTAGGTCAGCCCGAGCTCGTTCTGGAGGTCGTCCAGCAGGTTGACCACCTGCGCCTGGATGGAGACGTCCAGCGCGGAGACCGGCTCGTCGGCGACGATCATCTTCGGCTTGAGGGCGAGCGCGCGGGCGATGCCGATGCGCTGGCGCTGGCCGCCGGAGAACTCGTGCGGGTACCGGTTGTAGTGCTCGGGGCTGAGGCCGCAGAGCTCCAACAGGTCCTGGACCGCCCGCTTGACGCCGTGCTCGGTGGCCACCTTCTGCAGCCGGAACGGCGCGCCGACGATGGTGCCGATGGTGTGCCGCGGGTTGAGCGAGGAGTACGGGTCCTGGAAGATCATCTGGATGTCGCGGCGGTAGGGCCGCATCGCCGAGACGCTCAGGTGGGTGATGTCCGCACCCTCGAACTCGATCTTCCCGGAGGTGGGTTCGTCGAGCCGGGTGACCAGGCGGCCCATGGTCGACTTGCCACAGCCGGACTCGCCGACCACGCCGAGGGTCTCGCCGGCGTTGACCGCGAAGTCGATGCCGTCGACCGCGCGCACCGCGCCGACCTGACGCTTCAACAGGCCCTTGGTCACCGGGAAGTGCCGGGTCAGCCCGGTCACCCGCAGCAGCGGTTCGCGGTCCGGGCCGGATGCCTGGGCGGGCACCTTGACGGCCTGCGGGGCCGCCGTCTGGCTGTCCGTCATCGGTTGTCTCCAAGTGGGTGGTACGTGCTCACAGCCGGGGCGCGATCTCTTCGGTGAAGATCCGGTGGCGTTCGGCGATCGGCAGGTGGCAGGCGGCGTGGTGCCGGGGCGCGGCCTCGGCGAGCACGGGCACCTCGCTGGTGGAGCGGCCGCCGGTGAGCTCGGCGTACGGGCAGCGCGGGTGGAAGGCGCAGCCGGACGGCACGTTGATCAGGCTCGGCGGGGTGCCCTTGACCGGGATCAGCCGGTCCTGGAGCTCCCGGTCGAGTCGGGGCATCGAGCCGAGCAGGCCCCAGGTGTAGGGGTGCTCGGGGGATTCGAACAGGGTGGCGGCGGGGCCGCGCTCGACCGGCTTGCCGCCGTACATGACCAGGATGTCGTCGGCCAGTTCGGCGACCACGCCCAGGTCGTGGGTGATGATGATGACGGCGGAGCCGAACTCCTTCTGCAGGTCGCGGATCAGGTCGAGGATCTGCGCCTGGACGGTGACGTCGAGGGCGGTGGTCGGCTCGTCGGCGATCAGCAGCGACGGGTCGTTGACCAGCGCCATCGCGATCATCGCGCGCTGGCGCATGCCGCCGGAGAACTCGTGCGGGTAGCCGTCGACCCGCTTGTCGGGCTGCGGGATGCCGACCCGGTCGAGCATCTCGATGGCGCGGGTGCGGGCCTCCTTCTTGGAGGCGCCGGGGTGGTGCGCCCGGTAGCCCTCAATGATCTGCGCGCCGACCGTGTAGTACGGGTGCATCGCGGTCAGCGGGTCCTGGAAGATCATCGCCATCTTCTGGCCGCGCAGCTTGCGCACCCGGTCCGGCCCGGCGGCGACCAGCTCCTCGCCGTCCAGCCAGATCTCACCGGAGATCTGCGGGGCGCCGCGCTTGGTGCCGGTGCGGTGCAGGCCCATGATCGACAGCGAGGTGACGGACTTTCCGGAACCGGACTCGCCGACGATGCCGAGGGTCTGGCCGCGCTCCAGGTCGAAGCTCAGACCGTTGACGGACTTGACCAGTCCGTCGTCGGTCGGGAAGTGCACCTTCAGGTCGCGGACGGACAGGAAAGGCTTGTCGGTGTTGCTCATGCCAGCCTCACCCGAGGATCGACGACGGCGTACAGCAGGTCAACCGCGAGGTTGGCCAGGATGATGAAGAAGGCCGCGAAGAGGGTCACACCCATGATCACCGGCAGGTCGCTGGAGGCGATCGAGGTGACCGCCTCGTAACCGAGCCCGCGGAGGTTGAAGGTCTTCTCGGTGAGCACCGCACCGCCGAGCAGGCCGCCGAGGTCCATGCCGAAGATGGTCAGGATCGGGGTGAGGGTGGCGCGCATGGCGTGCTTGCCGATGACCACCGGCTCCTTGAGGCCCTTGGCGCGCGCGGTGCGGATGTAGTCCTCGCCGAGGACGTCCAGCAGCGTGGCGCGACTGAGTCGGGCGTAGGTGGCCGCGAACAGGAACGCCAGCGTCACCCACGGCAGCACCAGGCCCTGGAACCAGGAGACCGGGTTGTCGGTGAAGTCGGTGTAGTTGTTCGGGAACCAGCCGAGCTGGTGCACGAAGACCGCGAGGGCGACCAGGCCGGTGAAGTACATCGGCAGCGAGACGCCGGCCAGCGCGACGGTCATGGTGATGCGGTCCAGGGCGGTGCCCCGGCGGAGCGCCGAGATGACGCCGGTGGCGGTGCCGAAGACCAGCCACAGCAGCGAGGCGCCGACCGCGAGCGAGAAGTCCACGCCCACCCGGTCGAGCAGGAGCGGCCACACCTCCCGCTCGGTCTTGAACGAGTAGCCCAGGCAGGGGGCCGCGCAGTGGGTGATGTCGGTGCCGGCGTTGAAGTCCCGGCCGACGAACACGCCCTTGAGGAACAGCCAGAACTGTTCGACGATCGACTTGTCGAGGCCCATCTTGTGGCGGATACCCTCGACGGCCGCGTGGTCCGCGATCTTGCCCACGTAGAGCATCGCGGGGTCGGTCCCGGTGAGCTTGGGCACCATGAAGAAGATGCCGAAAGTCACCGCGGCGACCACCAGCAGCATGAAGACGACGTTGACCAGTCGCCTGACGAGATAAACGAGCACTGCGGTCGGCCCTGCCACGGGCCGACCGGGCTCCCCGGTGGGGGAGTCCCGGCCGACCCGGGCAGGGCCTTCACCTGCCCTTCGGACTAGCGGTGCGAACTACGGGGAGGGTCAGGTCACTTGCCGTCGGAGACGCCGAGCGCCTGGAAGTCCACCTCGCCGAAGGCGTCGGTGATGTAGACGTTGGTCAGGCGCGGGTTGCGCCAGTTGAGGGCCTTGTCGGCGACGATGGGCAGGTAGTAGCCGCCGTCGATCACCTTGTGGTTGATCTTCTTGTAGAAGTCGGCGGCCTTCGCCGGGTCGGTCGACGCCGCGGCCTGGTCGAACCAGCCGTTGATCTCCGGGTCGTTGATGCCGGCGTAGTTGTTGTTGCCGTTGCTGGTGATGAAGCGGCCGTCGACCAGCGGCTGCAGGTAGCCGGAGCCGGTCGGGTAGTCGGCGCCCCAGCCCATCACGATCAGGCCGTAGCCCTTGGTCTTGACGACGTCGGGCGCACCGATGACCGAGGAGATCAGCTTGCCGTCGTACTGGTCGACGGTGACGTCGATGCCGACCGCCTTGAGGGCCGTCTGCAGCGCCACCGCGGAGTTGACCTCCTTCGGCTTGTTGCCGCGGACCGCGATGGTGGTCTTGAAGCCGTCCGGCTTGCCGCAGGCCTTCAGCTCCTCCTTCGCCTTGTCCACGTTCGGCTTGCCCTTGGTGAAGCCGTACGGGTCGTAGTCGTCGGAGCCGAGGATGTTCGGGGGCAGCATCGAGCCGAACAGCGAGCCGGCCACGGAGCCGCCGCGGGCGGTCTGCAGCGCGGTGGTGTCGGCCGCGTACAGCACCGCGTTGCGGCAGTGCTGGTTGTCGAACGGGGCCACCGACGGGGCGATGGTCACGTAGCGGATGAAGCCGTTGTACGGGTCGTCGGTGTGGGCCTTCAGCGCCTGGTCCTGGAGGACCTTGACCTGGGCGGCCTGGGACAGACCGGTCTGCGCCCAGTCGAGGTCGGCGTCGCCGGAGAGCAGGCGGGCGTCCATGTCGTCGGCGTTGGTGGTGACGGTCAGCTTGACGACGTCCGGCAGCGCCTTGCGGAACGGGTCGGAGGCCGGGTCCCAGTTCTCGTTGCGGACCAGCTCGTAGCCCTTGCCCGGCTCGGCCGACTTGAACTTGTACGGGCCGGAGGAGACCGGCTTGTCACCGAACTTGGCGCCGGTGTCCAGCTTCTGCGGGACCGGGGCGGCCGAGCCCATCGCCAGCAGGTAGGGGAAGTCCGAGTTCGGCTTCGCCAGGCTGAAGATGATGGTCGAGTCGTCCGGGGTCTGCACCGACTTCAGGCCCAGCTTGTTCGGGTCGGTGTCGGTGTAGGGGCCCTTGTAGTCCTGGCCCTGGTCGAGCTCGTTGATCAGGTAGGTCGGGCCGCCGGAGATGACGTCCTGCGCGAAGACGCGCTCGATGCCGTACTTGATGTCCTTCGAGGTGATCGGCGAGCCGTCCTCGAACTTCAGGCCGGACTTCAGCTTGAAGGTGTAGGTCTTGCCGTCCGCGGAGATCTCCGGCTTGGCCGAGGCCAGGTCGGGGACGAGGTTCAGGCCGTCCTTGCCCGGCTTGCCGTCGAAGGCCAGCAGGGTGCGGGCGTAGAAGCGCTCGAAGTTCCACACCGAGGCGTAGTAGGCGCGGCCCGGGTCGAGGGAGTCGACGTCGGTGGTGGTCCACAGGTTGAGGGTGCCGCCCTTCTTGTCGGACGGGTTCACCACCTTGTCGGCCGCCGCGTTGAAGCCGGCCGCACCGGACTTGGCGCTGGCGTTGTCGCTGCCCGAGCCGCCCTTGCTGCCGCCGCAGGCCGCGGTGGTGAGGGCGAGGGTGGCCACGAGGGCGGCCGCCGCGAGCGTCCTGTTTCGCTTCATGGTTGGGGGAACCTCCAGAGTTGGGCGGGCTCAGTTGCCCTTGGGGTCGAGCGCGTCACGCAGGCCGTCACCGAAGAGGTTGAAGGCGAGCACGGTGATGAAGATGGCGAGGCCGGGAATCACCATGTAGGTGGGGTCCGCCTGGTAGATCCCGACCGCGTCCGAGAGCATCTGCCCCCAGGACGGGGTGGGCGGCCGGACACCGGCCCCGAGGAAGCTGAGCGCCGCCTCGTTCAAGATGTTGGTGGGGATGATCAGGGTCGTGTAGACCAGGATCGGGGCCACCAGGTTGGGCAGGAGTTCACGGAACAGGATGTGGGCGCGGCCGGCGCCGAGGCTGCGCGCGGCGTCCACGAACTCGCGTTCGCGCAGCGACATCGCCTGGCCTCTGACGATGCGTCCGATGTAGGGCCAGCCGAAGAAGCCGATCACCATCATCAGCACCAGCACGCGAACGGTCGTGTCACCCAGGCCGAGCACCGAGTTGGGGATCACCGACACCAGGGCGATGCTGAACAGGAGCTGCGGGAAGGCCAGCAGCACGTCCATGATCCGGCTGATCACGTTGTCGACCCAGCCGCCGAAGTAGCCGGCCATGATGCCGAGCACCACACCGAAGAGGATCGCCACCGCGGCCGCGCCGAGCGCGACGAGCAGCGAGATCTGGGCCCCGTAGAGGATGCGGGAGAACACGTCCCGGCCGAAGACGGGGTCGACACCGAGCAGGAAGTCCCCGCTGATGCCGCCGAAGGCGCCATTGGGCAGGCCGAGGTCGGGGTTGATCTGGTCCGGGTGCGGCTCGTCGACCGGGTGGCCGAACAGCGCGCTGAGCACCGGTGCGAAGACGGCCGCCAGGATCAGCAGGACCACGACGGCGCCGCCCCCGAGCGCGACCTTGTCGCGCTTCAGGCGGTCCCAGGCGATGCGCCCGGGCGATCGGCCCTCGATCTTCTTGGCAGGCTCCGGAATTGACGCGGCGTCAGGCTGCGAGCCGGCGGCCGGACCGGAGGTCTCGGTGGGTGTGGTCATGAGTCAGTTCGTTCCCCTCGCCGACGGTGGCCGGCCCACGGAGTCGCGTTTGGTGCGGAATGCAGAGCGGTTGCGGTGGTGCCGGACGCCGATGCGGCGGTGCAGAAGTGCGTGAGCAAGCAGGTCATACGGGATGAAGCCGTGTACTGCGTAATGCGGAAGTGCATGGTGCCGCCGCACGGAGGTGCGCATCGTGCGGTTCATGCTGTGGCGGCGGTGCGTTCACCTTCGTGGGGTTCGTCCTGCACTCCGCATTGCGCAGCACTCTCTGTCATGGGACGCGCCCGGCGGAAGACCCCCATCCCGAAGGATGCCTAACTGTGATCTGTCGGCATGCACATTCGTTGCGGCCGCATAACGCTCTTCACACAGGTGTTACATGTCCGTCAAGGGGCATGCTGACGTTCCCCCGCCAGTGGCGGGAAAACGCCAGGTGGTGCGGGGGGTTTCGCGCGTAGATCATGGGCTGGCAAAAAACCCCCGCCGACCTCGGTAAAGGTCGCGTCGGGGGTTTTCTGAGCGGGTGTCAGGGTATTGTCATCGGCCCGGATAGCCCGGCCACGGAGCCTGCGGCCAGGCCCCGGCGGGACCGGCCGGTGGTGGCGCTGCGTAACCAAAGCCGGTCGGGTAGGGCTGCGGGGCCGGGGCGGCTTGTCCGGCTTGCCCGGACTGCCGGTCGAAGAACGGGCGGGCGTGGGCCCACAGCCACATCGCCACCGGGTCGAACTCGTCGGCCATCATCACCGTGGACACCGCCAGCCCCTCGGGGGCGTGCGCGGCCGCCCGCTGCACCAGCGCCCGGGCCGCCTCGACGGCCGGCGCGGAGGTGTCGTACAGGTCCAGGCCGACCGCCAGGTAGGGCTCGCCGAGCACCGGCTGCACCCAGGCCCGGCGCAGCGAGCGCAGCGGCCGCACCTCGCCCGCCTGCTGCTCCAGCACGGCGAAGAACTGCGGCGCCTGCACGGACGGTTCGGAGATCCGCAGCGGCCCGGCGGGCAGCCGGTCCAGGCCGACCGCGATCCGCCGCAGGTCGGCCCAGGGCACGCCGACGCCGCCGCCGGGGCGGTGCGGGTCCAGCCAGAGTCCCCAGCGGGTGCGGTAGAGCGCGCCGGCGATCTCCAGCCCGGACACCACCTCGTGGCCGCGGCTCCAGCCGCTGGCCGCGAGCTGCCCGGGCGAGGTCACGCACGGCGCGTAGCCGTGCCCGCCGATCTCCATGTTCCCGTACTGGGCGTCCGGGCTGCCGGGGCTGCCGTGCCACAGCAGCATCCAGACCTGACCGCCGGCCAGGGCGCGCAGCAGGCCCTCGTACGCCTCCCAGCGGTCAGGCGCGACCGCTGCGAGGGCACGCTCGATCTCGCCCGGATCGCCGGCTGCTCCCGTCACGTCGTCGCCCTCTTCCGTCGTCCGCCGCCAACCGCGCTCCGGTGTGCCGGGGCAACCCTATGGGGCGGGCCCGACAGCCGTCATGCCGCCGTCCCCCGTGCGGACCCCATGATGGATGGTCAGGGTCGGACGTAGAAGGGCTGGACGCGGCCGAGCAGCCAGTCCACCACCGGGTCGGCGACCAGGTCGAGCAGCACCAGGTGGACGCCCCAGCTCGGCGGGGCGGTTCCCAGCGCCCGGCCGAGCGCCAGGTTGACCTCGGCGGGGTCGGCGGGGGCGACCGGGTCCAGCTGCACCCCGACGTACAGCAGGGTGGGCTCGCCCTCCACCCGGGCCAGGGCCCGGCGGGCGGTCAGCACGCCCGGCACGTGGGCGAGTTCGGTGGTCGCGGCGGCCAGGAAGGCGAACGGCTCCAGGTGCGGCTCGGGCTCCTTGAGCGCGACCCGGGCGCCCTCGACGACGCCCTGCGCCTCCCACTGCTCGCCGCGCGGGCCGCGGCGCAGCTCGCCGACGCCCTCCGGCGGGACCGGGATGCCCACCGGCGCCTCGGGGTTGACCGCGATGCCGATGCCCAGCGGCAGGCCGCGGGCGAACTCCCACATCGGGGCGATCGCGAACGGGAAGCCCGGGCAGTGCTGGAGGAACTGCTCCTGCGAGGAGTACACCGGGACGTAGGGCGCCCCGGCCAGTTCGAGGGTCGGCAGGTCGAGCGAGCCGCCCTGCGGGTCGGCGCCCGACGGCAGCGGGATCCACACCTGGCTGCGGGCCAGCACCTCGATCACCCGGGGCGTCGCCCCGGGGTCGCCGAGCGCGGCCGTCAACACCTGCTCCAGTTCGTTGGCCGGCCAGCCCCCGCCCTCCGGAACCTGCCCCAGCGGGAACCCCATCTCGCCCCTCCACATCCGCGGTTGCGATCAGGTTAGCGGCGCGCACGGTCCGTCCGCGGCGCGTGGCGGCGAACCCCACTCCCGCGAGGGGGCTCCGGCATGCCATGATGGCGGCGCCCAAACTTCATACCGGCCGCTCGAACCCGCGCGGGAGAGCCGGAACGACCCCTGGTCGCGACCGGCGCCGAAGGAGCAAGTCCTCCCCGGAATCTCTCAGGCCCCCCTACCGCGCGGGCGAGGCACATCTGGAAAGTGGACACGGCCGCGCCGTGCGCCCACCCACGGTGCAAGCCGCCATCCTGTTCAGGAGGCGGTGAAGCTCTCAGGTTTGACGACAGACGGGGAGATCCGCCCCAGCATGCCCGTTTCCAGATGACCGGGAGTCCTGTCGTGTCCCTCCGCCTGACCGCGCTCGACGCACTGCACCGCTCGCTCGGCGCCACCATGACCGACTTCGCGGGCTGGGACATGCCGCTGCGCTACGGCAGCGAGCGCGAGGAGCACCTCGCCGTCCGCACCAAGGCCGGTCTCTTCGACCTCTCGCACATGGGCGAGATCACCGTGTCCGGCCCGCAGGCCGGCGAGCTGCTCGACCACGCCCTGGTCGGCTTCATCTCCGCGCTCGGCGTGCTGCGCGCCCGCTACACCATGATCTGCCGCGAGG
This sequence comes from Kitasatospora sp. NPDC049285, assembly GCF_040678815.1. Lineage (NCBI taxonomy): Bacteria > Bacillati > Actinomycetota > Actinomycetes > Kitasatosporales > Streptomycetaceae > Kitasatospora > Kitasatospora sp. NPDC049285. The sequence continues at coordinate 152,370 of NZ_JBFAQR010000005.1, forward strand.
ACGGCGGCATCCTGGACGACCTGATCGTCTACCGGACCGCCGAGAACGAGTACCTGGTGGTCGCCAACGCCTCCAACGCCCAGGTGGTGCTGGACGCGCTGACCGAGCGCGCCGAGGGCTTCGACGCGACCGTCCGCGACGACCGCGACGCCTACGCGCTGCTCGCCGTCCAGGGCCCGGAGGCGAACGGCATCCTCGCCTCGGTCACCGACGCCGACCTGCCCGGCCTGAAGTACTACGCCCTGCTGCCCGCCACCGTGGCCGGCAAGGACGTCTGGCTGGCCCGCACCGGCTACACCGGCGAGGACGGCTTCGAGATCTTCTGCGCCCCCGCCGACGCCGAGCACCTGTGGACCGCCCTCACCGAGGCCGGCGCCGACAAGGGCCTGATCCCGTGCGGCCTGTCCTGCCGCGACACGCTGCGCCTGGAGGCCGGCATGCCGCTGTACGGGCACGAGCTGTCCACCGAGCTGACCCCGTTCGACGCGGGCCTCGGCCGGGTGGTGCGGTTCGACAAGACCACCAACGGCGGCGCGTTCGTCGGCCGCAAGGCGCTGGAGGAGGCCGCCGCCCAGGCCGAGGCCAACCCCCCGCGCAAGCTGGTCGGCCTGGTCTCCGAGGGCAAGCGGGTGCCGCGCGCCGAGTACACCGTGGTGGACGCCGAGGGCGCCCCGATCGGCCGGATCACCTCGGGCTCGCCGTCGCCGACCCTCGGCAAGCCGATCGCCATCGCGTACGTGGACGCCGCGCACGCCGAGCCGGGCGGCACCGTCGCGGTGGACGTCCGCGGCAAGGCCGAGCCGGTCCAGGTCGTCGCGCTGCCGTTCTACAAGCGCGCCCGCTGACGTCCCGTCAGCCCCGCACACCCTTCCAGCAGACCTTTTCCCGTCCGTCCGCCCAGCGGACGGCTGCGCCCTCCCCTCACGCGATCCTGGAGAATGACGTCATGAGCAACCCCACGCACCTGCAGTACACCAAGGAGCACGAGTGGCTGACCGCCGCCGTGGACGGGGTGTCGACGGTCGGCATCACCGCGCACGCGGCCGACGCCCTCGGCGACATCGTGTACGTCCAGCTCCCCGCGGTGGGCGACACCGTGACCGCGGGTGAGACCTGTGGCGAGCTCGAGTCCACCAAGTCGGTCAGCGACCTCTTCTCCCCCGCCACCGGCGAGGTCACCGAGGTCAACCAGGCGGTCATCGACGAGCCGGCCCTGGTCAACTCGGAGCCCTTCGAGGGCGGTTGGCTGTTCAAGGTCCGAGTCGAGGCCACCGACGAGCTGCTCGACGCCGACGGCTACTCCGCCTTCACCGGCGCCTGACCGGGAGTCCCCCATGACGGTTCTCAACCAGTCCCTGCACGCGCTCGACCCGGAGATCGCCGCCGCGGTCGACGCCGAGCTGCACCGCCAGCAGACCACCCTGGAAATGATCGCCTCCGAGAACTTCGCCCCCGTGGCGGTCATGGAGGCCCAGGGCTCGGTGCTCACCAACAAGTACGCCGAGGGCTACCCGGGCCGCCGCTACTACGGCGGCTGCGAGTACGTCGACGTGGTCGAGCAGATCGCCATCGACCGGATCAAGGAGCTGTTCGGCGCCGAGCACGCCAACGTGCAGCCGCACTCCGGCGCGCAGGCGAACGCCGCGGCGATGTTCGCGCTGATCCAGCCGGGTGACACCATCCTGGGCCTGAACCTGGCCCACGGCGGTCACCTGACCCACGGCATGAAGATCAACTTCTCCGGCAAGCTCTACAACGTGGTCGCGTACCACGTGGACGAGAAGACCGGCCAGGTCGACATGGCCGAGGTCGAGCGCCTCGCCAAGGAGCACCAGCCGAAGCTGATCATCGCCGGCTGGTCCGCCTACCCCCGCCAGCTGGACTTCGCCGCCTTCCGCCGCGTGGCGGACGAGGTCGGCGCCCTGCTGATGGTCGACATGGCGCACTTCGCCGGCCTGGTCGCCGCGGGCCTGCACCCCTCCCCGGTGCCGTACGCGGACGTGGTCACCACCACCACGCACAAGACCCTGGGCGGCCCGCGCGGCGGCGTCATCCTCTCCAAGGCCGAGCACGCCAAGAAGATCAACTCCGCGGTCTTCCCCGGCCAGCAGGGCGGCCCGCTGGAGCACGTGATCGCCGCCAAGGCGGTGGCCTTCAAGGTCGCCGCCACGGAGGAGTTCAAGGAGCGCCAGCGCCGTACCCTGGAGGGCGCGAAGATCCTCGCCGAGCGCCTGCTCCAGGACGACGTGGCCGCCTCCGGCGTCTCCGTCCTCTCCGGCGGCACCGACGTGCACCTGGTCCTGGTCGACCTGCGCAACAGCGAGCTCAACGGCCAGGACGCCGAGGACCGCCTGCACGAGGTCGGCATCACGGTCAACCGCAACGCCGTCCCGAACGACCCGCGCCCGCCGATGGTCACCTCCGGCCTGCGGATCGGCACCCCGGCGCTGGCCACCCGCGGCTTCGACGCCGAGGACTTCCGCGAGGTCGCGGACGTCATCGCCGAGGCGCTGCTGCCGGGCTTCGACGAGGCCAAGGCCGAGGCGCTGAAGGCCCGGGTCACCGCCCTGGCCGCCAAGCACCCGCTCTACCCCGAGCTGTAACCCGTCCGACCGGCCGCCCCAACCCGGCGGCCACCGGACAAACCGGGGCACCGCGCACACTGGACAGTGCGCGCGGTGCCCCGTTCCGTGCCCCGCCCTCCGTCCACGAGACGGACCACTCCACGAGACCAGACAAGGACGTCACCCCGTGGCCATCAGCGTCTTCGACCTCTTCTCCGTAGGCATCGGACCGTCCTCCTCGCACACCGTCGGCCCGATGCGGGCCGCCCGGATGTTCGCCCGTCGCCTCAACACGGAGGGCCTGCTCGACGACGTCGCCTCGCTGCGCGCCGAGCTGTACGGCTCGCTCGGCGCCACCGGACACGGCCACGGCACCCCCAAGGCGGTCCTGCTCGGCCTGGAGAACCACTCCCCGCGCACGGTCGACGTCGACCAGGCCGACCTCGACGTCGAGCGGATCCGCGCCACCAAGCGGATCAACCTGCTCGGCCGCCGCGAGCTCCCCTTCGACCCGGACTCCGACCTGGTCCTGCACCGCCGCAAGGCCCTGCCGTACCACGCCAACGGCATGACGCTGTGGGCCTACGACGCCTCCGGCGAGGTGCTGCTGGAGAAGACCTACTACTCGGTCGGCGGCGGCTTCGTGGTCGACGAGGACGCCATCGGCGAGGCCCGGGTCAAGCCCGACGACACCGTGCTGCGCTACCCGTTCCGCACCGGCGAGGAGCTGCTGCGCCTCACCCGGGAGACCGGGCTGTCCATCTCCGGCCTGATGCTGGAGAACGAGAAGGCCTGGCGCAGCGAGGCGGAGATCCGGGCCGGCCTGCTGGAGATCTGGGCCGTCATGAAGGAGTGCGTCGCCGCGGGCATGTCCCGCGAGGGCATCCTCCCCGGCGGCCTCAAGGTCCGCCGCCGCGCCGCCGCCGGAGCCCGCGCCCTGCGCGCCGAGGGCATCGGCCCGGCCAACGCCATGGAGTGGGTCACCCTCTACGCGATGGCCGTCAACGAGGAGAACGCCTCCGGCCGCCGCGTGGTCACCGCCCCCACCAACGGCGCCGCCGGGATCATCCCCGCCGTCCTGCACTACTTCATCAACTTCATCCCCGGCGCCGACGACGAGGGCATCGTCCGCTTCCTGCTCGCCGCCGGCGCGATCGGCATGCTCTTCAAAGAGAACGCCTCCATCTCCGGCGCCGAGGTCGGCTGCCAGGGCGAGGTCGGCTCCGCCTGCTCGATGGCCGCGGGCGGCCTCGCCGAGGTCCTCGGCGGCTCCCCCGAGCAGGTCGAGAACGCCGCCGAGATCGGCATCGAGCACAACCTCGGCCTCACCTGCGACCCGGTCGGCGGCCTGGTCCAGATCCCCTGCATCGAGCGCAACGGCATGGCCTCCGTCAAGGCCGTGACCGCCGCGAGGATGGCCCTCAGGGGTGACGGCCGGCACCACGTCTCCCTTGACAAGGCGATCAAGACGATGAAGGAGACCGGCGCCGACATGAAGATCAAGTACAAGGAGACCTCGCGCGGCGGCCTGGCCGTCAACGTCATCGAGTGCTAACGCTCCCCATCGCGCCGTTGAAGTGAAGGTGAAGTGAAGCACACGCCTTGGGATCGATTTTGTTTGGCACCCAAGGGCATGCGATAGTCGACAAGTCGGGCGGATCGACCTGACAACTTCCACCGCGTGGCACGCACCCCCTTGGCCGCCCGGTGACGCGCAGGGGCCCCGGGACCGCGAACACCGCGGACAGGGGCCCCGCATCGTTTTCCGGGGTGGGGCGGTCAGGCGAGGGTGGCGGCGACGCGGTCGCGGTCGCGGACCTTCATCTCGAACCAGACGCCCTTGCCGCGCGGCAGGAGATCGGCGCCCCAGCGGTCGGCGAGGGCGTCGACGAGGCGCAGGCCGTGGCCGTTCTGGTAGCCGGTCTCGGGGGCGAGGATGAGGCAGGGCAGGGAGCGGGAGGAGTCGCGGACCTCGATCCGCAGCCATCCCGGCCGCCGGACGACCTTGAGGCCGATCATGCGACCGCCGGCATGTCGGACGGCGTTGGCGACCAGTTCACCGGTCAGCAGTTCGCCGGCTTCCAGGAGCTGATGGAGTTTCCACGCCTGTAAGACCGACAGCACGAGCCTGCGCGCCACCCCGGCGGATTCCGGGCGGGAGGGCAGCCGGACCTCCTCCGCGGAGTCCGGGTCGCTGAGCACGCCGAGAAAGGTGTGCTCCATCTCCTCGGCGGTCAGCCGTTCCAGGTCGGCCAGCACCACGCCGATGCCGGGTTCCGACAGCTCGTCAATCCGGCTGCCCGGCAGTCGATGTGATGCCTGCTCCGGTTCGCCCCATCCCGCCATGCGCCCCATCATTGCGGAACGCGAGCGGCCGCGTACGGACAATGAGCAAACGATCACTATTCGGTTGGCATATGCCCACAGCAACCGAACGGGCGGCCGAGCGCCGTGCGCCCGAGCCGCCCGTCCCGGCGGGTCCTACCACTGGCCCCAGGGCACGTTCCAGCCGCTCAGGCCGTTCTCCGCGGAGACCGTGGCGCCCTTGGAGTTGAGCACCTTGACCACGTCGCCGACCAGGGTCGAGTCGTAGAGCTTGCCGGCCGGCGTGTCGGGGCTGCCGTCCTTGGTGTCGGTGACGCCGATGCAGCCGTGGCTGGCGTTGGCCCGGCCGATCAGGCTGCCGCTCCAGGAGTTGCCGTGCACGTAGGTGCCGGAGTCCGTGAGCCGCATGGCGTGCGGCACCTCGAGGTCGTACTCGTCGCCGGAGCCGGCCGGGGTGACGCCGTTGGAGGTCATCCGGGTGGTGCCCTCCTTGGCCTCGACCACCATGGTGCCGTTCCAGGTGTCGAAGCCGGGCTTGCCGGCGGTGAAGCCGACCGAGTCGACCTCCTGGCCGTCGCGGACCACGGTCATCCGGTGGGTGTCGACGTCGGCGGTGGAGATCTGCGAGCGGCCGATGGTGAAGGGCTCGTCCTTGTCCACGCCGCCGTACACGCCGGGCGCGGTCTCCACGCTCTTCAGCCGGTACTTCACCGTCACCTTGGTGCCGGACTTCCAGTAGTCCTGCGGGCGGAAGTCCAGGCGGTCGTCGCCGAACCAGTGGCCCTTGGCCACCGTGCCGTCGGAGCCGGTGACGGTGATGCCGGCCAGCACCGCGTCCTTGTTCTTGACGTCCTTGCCGAAGTGGACCGAGACGATCATGCCGACGCCGTAGGTGGCGTCGTCGTCGACGTTGTCGTGGGCGCCGGCGTCCTTGGTCGGGGTGAGCGTGGTGAAGGAGCTGGTGGCGGTGGTGGCGACGCCCTGGGCGTCCACCGCCTGGGCGTTGACGGTGTAGGCGGTGGAGACCTGGAGGTTGCCGCCGGGGGTCCAGCCGAGGCCGTCGGCGGTGAGGGTGCCGGGGACCTCGGTGCCGTCCGGGCCGGTGACCTTGACGGTGGTGAGCTTGCCGCCGGTGGCGGAGACCTTGAGCGCGCCGGCGGGCTTGACGTCGGTGGCGCCGGCCGCGGGCTCGATCGCGATGGCTGCGGCCGAGACGGTCGGCTTGGCCGGGCTCGGCGTGCCGGAGGCCGTCGGGCTCTGCGCCGTCGCCGTACCGCCGCTGCACCCCGCCGTGGCCATCAGCACCAGGGCGCCCGCCACCGCTCCCACCGCGAATCGCCCTCGCATCGACTTCACTGTCCGCTCTCCCCACGCGCCCGCCTGTCGGCTGACAGGTCTTTCTGCTGATATGACGGCGCAAGGGGGGTGAACGTTGCAGGCCGAGTGTTCCGGTACGGTCACGAACCGCGGACGGCCCGGCGGTTCCGAGGAACCACCGGGCCGTCCGTTCGAAGCGCGTGCGACCTACCACTTGCTCCACGGGATGGTCCAGCCGCTCAGGCCGTTCTCGCCCGAGACGGTCGGGCCCTTGGAGTTCTGGATCTTGACCACGTCGCCGATCATCGAGGCGGCGAAGAACTTGCCGGCCGTCGAGTTGTCGTCGCCGCCCTTGGCGTCCTGCATCGAGATGCAGCCGTGGCTGGCGTTGGACTTGCCGAAGGCGTTGCCCCAGTAGTTGCCGTGCACGTAGGTGCCGGTGTCGGTGAGGCGCATCGCGTGCGGCACGTCCGGGACGTCGTACTCCTCGCCCTTGACGTTGGCCACGGTGGCGGAGTTCATCCGGGTGACCTTCTCCTTGCCGGAGATCACCATGGTGCCGTTCCAGGACGGGTTGTCGTCGTTGCCCGCCGTGATCGGGATCTTCTGGGTGGAGCCGTCGCCCTTGGTGACCGTCATCATGTGGGTCGAGGCGTCGGCCACCGAGACCTGGTAGCGGCCGATGACGAACGGCTCGTCCTTGTCCACGTCGCCGTAGACGCCGGGCGCGATCTCGACGTTCTTCAGCCGGTACTTGACCGTCACCTTGGTGCCGGCCTTCCAGTAGTTCTCCGGGCGGAAGTCCAGCCGCTGGGTGCTGAACCAGTGGCCCTTGGCCACCGTGCCGTCGGAGCCCGTGACGGTGATGCCGGCCAGCACCGCGTCCTTGTTCTTGATCGCCTTGCTGAAGTTCACCGAGACGATCATGCCGACGCCGTAGGTGCCGTTGTCGGCGATGTTGTCGTTGGTGGCGACCGTCTTCGCCGGGGTCAGCGTGGTGAAGCTGGTGGTCGAGGCGGCCACCAGGCCGGCCGAGTCCACCGCCTGGACGTTGACCTTGTAGGTGGTGCCGACCGCGAGCTGCTCGGTGGGCTTCCAGCTCAGGCCGTCCGCGGCGATCTGGCCGGCCACCGCCTTGCCGTTCTTGTCGGTCACCTCGACGTTGGTCAGCTTGCCACTGGCCACCGACACCTGCAGGCCGTCCTTGGGCGCCACGTCGGTCGCGCCGTCCGCCGGGGTGACGGTCAGCTGGGCCGTCGACACCTTCGGCGCCGCCTCGGACGCCGCCGCGGAGGCCGAGCCGCCGCCCTTGGCGTCGGTCGAACCCCCCTTGCCGCCCCCGCCGCCGCAGGCCGCGCTGAGCATCAGCACGCCGCCCATCAGCAGGGCCATCGAGGCCCGACGCGCCACTCGCCCGCGCCCGCGCGCCGGTATCCCGGACTCGGACATCTGAACCGCCTCCACTGCGCTGCTCCCCTCCCGGTATCCACAACGAATACACGTGTGTCGCCCGGGCTCGGTTTCACCTGGACGGTTGCGATTTCGGCACCGCCCGGCTGGGGTCGGGCGCGCGCGGGGGTCAGGATAACCGGCGTCCGTGAGTGAATCTTCGGCGGGAGCGGGGTGCCCGTTCAGTGAACTGTCAGCGCACTGCCGCGCAGCCACTGCGCCCAGCCCAGGTTCCAGCCGTTCAGGCCGTTGTCCGGCGCCACCCGGTCGCCGTGCGCGCCGCGCACCTCCACCACGTCGCCGACCCGGACGTGCGCGTAGAACCAGCCGGCCGGCGAGTCCGGCGCGCCGCCCTTGGCGTCGGCCAGGCCGATGCAGCCGTGGCTGGCGTTGGTCTCGCCGAAGACCGCCGGGTCCGCCCAGTAGTTGCCGTGCACGAAGGTGCCGGAGGCGGTCAGCCGCAGCGCGTGCGGCACGTCCTTGATGTCGTACTCGTCGCCGAGGCCGACGGTCTGCGAGTTCATCCGGGTGGTCTCGAAACGCTCGGAGACCACCATCGCGCCCAGGTACGTGGAGTGCTCGGGGCTGCCGCCGCTGATCGGCAGGGTGCGCACCACCCGGCCGTCCTGCCGGACCGTCATGGTGTGCGCGTCCAGGTCGACGCTGGAGACCACGGCGCGCCCGACGGTGAACCGGACGTCCTTGCTCTGGGTGCCGAGGTAGCCGGGCCCGCCCGCGACGTCCTTGAGCCGCAGCGCCAGGGTGACCCGGGTGCCGGCCGTCCAGTACTCCCGCGGGCGGAAGTCCAGCCGCTGGTCGCCGAACCAGTGCCCGGCCACCTGGACGGGCGGGTCGGCGGTGACGGTGAGCGCCCGCTCCACCGCCGCCCGGTCGGCGATCGGCCGGGAGAAGCGCAGCGAGACGGGCATCCCGACGCCGACCACGGAGCCGTCCTCCGGGGTGAAGAACGCGGCGAAGGTGTGCTCGGGGACCTCGGTGGCGAAGGCGGCGTGCTGGACGGCGCGCAGCCCGGCGGCGTCCACGGCGACCGCGTCCAGGGTGTACGGGGTGGCGCCGTCGAGCCGGGCGGCGGGGGTCCAGCCGGTGCCGTCGGCGGCGAGCGTGCCGGGCACCTCGGCGCCCCTGTCGTCGGCCAACCGGACCGACAGCAGCCGCCCCTGAGTCACCGTCACCCGCACCGCGCCGTCCACCGGGACCTCCTGCGCGCCGTCGGCGGGGGTGAGCGCGAGCTGGGCGCGGGAGACCGCCGGGCTGCTCACGGCGGCCGCCGGGCCCGCGGGGCTCGCCGCGTCGACGCTCGGCGGCGGCGCGCCGCCGCCGGAGCAGCCGGTCAGCAGCACCAGCCCGACCGCCGCCGCCCGCCGTGCCCAGTGCCGAACTGCGGGCCGCATGCCAGGTCCTCCACGTCGTGCGATTCCACCCCTTTGCCGGTCATAACGATGGATTCCGGCCACCGGACACGACCGAATGGTTTCTCCACCCGGTTCCACGGGGCACAGGAATGATCACGGTCCGTCACGCCGCCCGACCGGGTGTGACGAGGTCACCGTGCAGGGAACAACTGGAAGAACGGGGACGGGCCCCCGGGTGGCTGGGAGGGTGCCATGACGGCGTGGCAGGAGCTGGGTACGGGCACGCCCCGGGGGGCGCGGGCCGCGTCCCGGCTGAACGGCTCCGCCCCCGGGCCGGCCCCCGAGCAGCCCTGGCCGGGCGGCTGGCAGCCGCTCGGCGCCCGGTTCCGGACCGACGCGCAGGGCCGGGGCACCAACTTCGCGCTCTGGGCGCCGAACGCGGAGGGCGTCGAGCTCTGCCTGTTCGACGACGACGGCCGGGAGACCCGGTACCGGCTGGCCGAGCAGACCTACCAGACCTGGCACGGCTACCTCCCCGGCGTGCTGCCCGGCACCCGCTACGGCTTCCGGGTGCACGGCCGCTGGGACCCGTGGACGGGCGCCCGCTACAACCCGGCCAAGCTGCTGCTCGACCCGTACGCCCGGGCCGTCGACGGGCATTACACCAGCCACGACGCGGTCTGCGCCGCGGTACGGGGCTGGCCCGAGCGCGACGTCGCCGACACCGTCCGGGACGACCGCGACTCCGCGCCGTACGTGCCCAAGGCGGTGGTGGTGCACGACGCCGACGACTGGTACGACGACCTGCGCCCGAAGACGCCGTGGGCCGAGACGGTGCTGTACGAGCTGCACGTGCGCGGCTTCACCATGCGCCACCCCGACATCCCGCCGCAGCTGCGCGGCACCTACGCGGGCCTGGCCCACCCGGCGGCGATCGCGCACCTGACCCGGCTCGGCGTCACCGCGGTCGAGCTGCTGCCGGTCCACCACCACGTCAGCGAGGACCACCTGCAGCAGCGCGGGCTGGCCAACTACTGGGGCTACAACACGCTCGGCTTCTTCGCCCCGCACGCGGGCTACGCGGCCTCCGGCAGCCGCGGCCAGCAGGTCGGCGAGTTCAAGCGGATGGTGCGGGCGCTGCACGCGGCGGGCATCGAGGTGATCCTCGACGTGGTGTACAACCACACCGCCGAGTCCGGGGTGATGGGCCCGGCGCTCTCCTTCCGCGGCATCGACAACGGCGGCTACTACCGGCTCGACCGCTCCCGCCGCGGCTACGCCGACTACACCGGCTGCGGCAACACCCTGGACACCCGCCAGCCGCACGTGATCCGGCTGGTCACCGACTCGCTGCGGTACTGGGTCTCCGAGATGGGTGTGGACGGCTTCCGCTTCGACCTGGCCGCCGCCCTGGCCCGCGGCAGCGACGGGGTGGAGATGCACCACCCGTTCCTCGCCGCGGTCTCCCAGGACCCGCTGCTCAGCCGGGTCAAGCTGATCGCCGAGCCGTGGGACGTCGGCCCGGGCGGCTACCAGGTCGGCGGCTTCCCCCCGCTGTGGGGCGAGTGGAACGACCGCTACCGGGACACCGTCCGGGACTTCTGGCGCGGCGCCCGCCCGGACGTCCGCGAGCTGGCCACCCGGCTCTCCGGCTCCTCCGACCTGTACCAGCGCGGCGGCAGACGCCCCTACGCCTCCGTCAACTACATCACCGCGCACGACGGCTTCACCCTGCGCGACCTGGTCTCCTACGACCGCAAGCACAACCTGGCCAACGGCGAGGACAACCGGGACGGCACCGACGACAACCGCTCCTGGAACCACGGCGCCGAGGGCGACACCGACGACCCGGCGGTGCGCTCACTGAGGGTGCGTCAGCTGCGCAACCTGCTCACCACGCTGCTGCTGTCCACCGGCGTCCCGATGCTCACCGCGGGCGACGAGCTCGGCCGCACCCAGGGCGGCAACAACAACGCGTACTGCCAGGACAACGAGACCAGCTGGCTGGACTGGTCGCTGCTGGAGGACCCCGACTGGCGCTCCCTCACCGAGCTCACCGCCCGGCTGGTCCACCTGCGCCGCGCCCACCCGGTGCTGCGCCAGCGGGCGTTCTTCTCCGGCCGCCCGGCCGGCCCGGACGGCCTGCGCGACCTCAGCTGGCTCACCCCGGCCGGACACGAGATGACCGAGGCCGACTGGTTCTCCCCCAGCCACGCGCTCGCCCTGCGGCTGTCCGGCAGCGCGATGTCCGAACGCGACCCGCAGGGCCGCCCGCTGCGCGACGCGAGCTTCCTGCTGCTGCTCAACGCCGCCCCCGATCCGCAGCACTTCACCCTGCCCGCCCCGCACACCCCGGTGATCGACACCGCCCGGCCCGACGCCCCGGACCCGGCCGCGGTGAGCGAGGTGCTGCTCACCGGCCGCTCCGCGATGCTGCTGCAGGCGCACTGAACCCCGGACCCCTCGCGGGGCCCGGGGTCACCGGCGCGCGGGCTCAGCCGCGCGGGTGGGAGACCTCGACGTTCTCCAGCACCCCGAGCGCGTCGGGGACCAGGATCGCGGCGGAGTAGTAGGCGGAGACCAGGTAGTTGACGACGGCCTTCTCGTCGACGCCCATGAAGCGGACGTTCAGCCCGGGCTCGACCTCGTCGGGGATGCCGACCTGGGTGAGGCCGACCACGCCCTGGTTCTCCTCGCCGGCGCGCATCGCGATGATCGAGGTGCTGGTGCCGTGGACCGGGATCTTGCCGCACGGGAAGATCGGCACCCCGCGCCAGGCGGGCAGCTGGTGGCCGCCGAAGTCGGCGGTGGAGAAGTAGACGCCGCGCCGGTTGCACTCCCGGCCGAAGGCGGCGATCGCCTTCGGGTGGGCGAACAGGTAGTCGGTGTCGCGGCGCATCGCCAGCAGCTCGTCCAGGTCGTCCGGGGTGGGCGCCCCGGCGTGGGTCTGGATCCGCTGGTCGAAGGCGCAGTTGGAGAGCAGCCCGAACTCGGGGTTGTTGACGATCTCGTACTCCTGGCGCTCGCGCAGCGCCTCGATGGTGAGCTTCAGCTGCTCCTCGGTCTGGTTCATCGGCTCGTTGTAGAGGTCGGCGACCCGGCTGTGCACCCGCAGCACGGTCTGCGCGACGCTCAACTCGTACTCGCGCGGGGAGAGTTCGTAGTCCACGAAGGCGGTGGGCAACTGGTGCTCGCCGGCGTGGCCGGCCGACATGCCGATCTCGGCCTCACCGTGCGGGTTCTGCGCGGCGGCGTGCCCGGCCCGGTGCGCGGCGATCCGCGCCCGCAGCTCCGGGGAGCGCTCCAGGACCGCCCGGAAGTCCGACCGGGACAGGCTCAGCGCGGTTCCCGCGGTGGCGGCCCGCACGGTGTACGGCCAGCGCCCGTCGGCGGCGGCCAGCGCCTCGTCGCCGATGTGGTCGCCGTCGGCGTGCACCGCGAGCAGGGTCGACTCGCCGTACTTGCCGGTGCCGATCCGCTCGACCTTGCCGTACGCGACCAGGTACACCTCGGCGCGCGGGGCGCCCTGCTCGACCAGCACGTCGCCGGGGGCGAACTCGCGCTGCTCGAAGCGGTCGGCGAGGGCGGCGAGCACCGCGTCGTCGGCGAGGCCGCGCAGCACCGGGACCTCGCGCAGCGTCGGCGGCAGCACCCGGACCTCGGTGCCGGCCTTGACGAAGCTCACCCGGCCGCGGCCGACGGCGTAGTTGAGCCGGCGGTTGACCCGGTAGGTGCCGGCCGAGACGTGCACCCAGGGGAGCTTGCGCAGCAGCCAGCGGGAGCTGATCTCCTGCATCTGCGGCCGGGACTTGGTCGTGGTGGCGAGGTTGCGTGCCGCCTCGGTGCTCAGGCTCTGCCGGGCCGGTGCCTGGACGTCGGGTGCGGGCTCGGTCTCGACCGACATGCGGGTCTCCTGTGGTCCGGTGATCCACCGCGATCACTCTCTGCGCGAGATCAGACCGCATCGGCACCGGGGGCCTGCAAGAGAGCGCGGGTGGTGCGGAGTTCGGAGGTTTGTGCGCCTGCGCGCCCCTGATGGCGGCGCACGCTCCCCGGGTCCGGCGCACCCGGGTCGCGTCCGCCCACCGCCACCGGCCGTTCGGGGGACGGCGGTGGGTGCCCCGGCCTGGCCGGATCTCGCCGACAGGGGCAAAAAACCGGGTGAGAAATGTCAGCGGCTGTGCCTACCCTCTCGCCGATGGCCGAGAACCAGAACCCCGCTCCGCACACCCCCGCGGACCCCGACGGCCCGTCAACCGACGGCCCCCGGACTTCACCCGTACCGGTACACCGGTCCGCGGTGCGCTCGCTGCTGCGCCTGTGGCCCTACGCCCGCGAGGCCCGCTGGCGGATCTTCGGCTCGATGGGCGCCGCCGGACTCGCCTCGCTCAGCGTGCTGGCGGTCCCGCTCGTGCTCCGCCGGATCGTCGACGGCCCGGTCGCCCACCACGACCTTCCCGGCCTGTGGCCGCTCGCCGCCGCCCTGCTGCTGCTCGGCCTGGCCGAAGCCGCGCTGTTCGGCGTCCGCCGGGTGATCGTGGCCCGCCCGCTGGCCCGGGTCGAGACCAGGCTCCGCGGCGACCTGTTCGCCAAGCTGCAGCGCCTCCCGGTCTCCTTCCACGACCGCTGGCCCTCCGGCCAGCTGCTCTCCCGGGCCACCTCGGACCTGTTCGTGCTGCGCCTGTTCCTGGCCTTCCCGCTGGTCTTCCTGGTCGTCAACTCCACGGTCTTCCTGACCGGTACGGCGCTGATGTTCGCCCTGGACTGGCGGCTGGCCCTGATCACTCTGGTCCCCGCCGTCCCGCTGATCCTCTACACCCGCCGCTTCGAGGGCGGGTACTCGGCCGCCTCCCGGCTCGCCCAGGACCAGAACGGCGACCTGGCCACCGTGGTCGAGGAGTCGGTGCTCGGCATCCGGATCCTCAAGGCCTTCGGCCGGCACCGCTCGATGGCCGAGGAGTTCCGCCGGCACAGCGCCGAACTGCGCGACACCGAGCTGCGCAAGGCCGGGCTGCTCGGCAACCTCTGGGCGGTCATCGTCGGCCTGCCCGAACTCGCCCTCGGCGCGGCCCTCGCCACCGGCGCCGTGCTGGTCGCGCACGACCAGCTCTCGGCCGGCACCCTGGTCGCCTTCCTCTCCACCGCGCTCGCCCTGCGCTGGCCGGTCGAGTCGCTGGGCTGGCTGCTCGGCTTCGCCGCCGAGGCCGCCAGCGCCGCCAACCGCTACTTCGAGGTGATGGACGAGCCGGAACCGGCCGACCTCCCGGCGGCCGACGAGGTGTCGGACGACCGCGGCATCCGGTTCACCGGCGTCCGCTTCCGCTACCCCGACGCCCCGGACGGCACCCCCGACCTGCTGTCCGGCATCGACCTGCACGTCCGCCCCGGCGAGACGCTCGCCCTGGTCGGCGCCACCGGCAGCGGCAAGACCACGCTGACCGCGCTGCTCCCCCGGCTGTACGAGCCCACCGGCGGCGCGATCACCCTGGACGGCACCGACATCCGCGACCTGCCGCGGGCCGAGCTGCGCCGCCTGGTCTCGGTCGCCTTCGAGGAACCCACCCTGTTCTCCGCCACGGTCCGCGAGAACGTCCTGATGGGTGCCCCCGACGCGGACGAGCAGCGGCTCACCGACGCCCTCGCCACCGCGCAGGCCGGCTTCGTCGACAAGCTCCCCGAGGGCCTGGACACCGAGGTCGGCGAGCAGGGCCTGAGCCTGTCCGGCGGCCAGCGCCAGCGCCTCGCGCTGGCCCGCGCCGTGGTCGGCCGCCCGCGCTTCCTGGTCCTCGACGACCCGCTCTCCGCGCTCGACGTGCACACCGAGGCGCTGGTCGAGCGGGCTCTGCGCCAGGTGCTGGCCGGCACCACCGCCCTGGTGGTCGCCCACCGCCCGTCCACCGTGCTGCTCGCCGACCGGGTCGCCCTGCTCGCCGACGGCCGGATCGCCGCGGTCGGCACCCACCAGGAGCTGCTGCACTCCTGTCCCGCCTACCGGGCCCTGATGTCCGGCGAACTGTCAGAACTGGAAGGGGCGTTGGCCCGATGACCACCGCCGTCGCCGACCCCGCGGTCGATGAGGACGAGCTGCCGCCCCCGGCCGCCGACGACCAGGACATCCCCGTCCCGCCCGGCGCCCCGCGCGCGCTGCTCGGCTCGCTGCTCGCCCCGCACCGCCGCCGGATCGCCGTCGCCGTCCTCGCGCTGCTCGTCCAGCAGGCCGCCCTGCAGGCCGGTCCGCTGCTGGTGGCCTTCGCCATCGACCGCGGCATCCCCGCCCTGCGCGACCACGACGCCGGCCCGCTGATCGCGGTCACCGCCTCGTACCTGGGCTGCGCGCTGCTCGCCACCCTGCTGCAGCGGGCGTTCATCCGGCTCGCCGCCCGGATCAACCAGGACATCCTGCTGGAGCTGCGCGGCCGGATCTTCCGGCACGCCCAGCGGCTCAGCCTGGACTTCCACGAGCGCTACACCTCCGGCCGGATCATCTCCCGCGCCACCAGCGACGTGGACACCCTGCGCGAGCTGCTCGCCGAGGGCCTGCAGGAACTCCTGATGGTCTGTCTGTCGGTCGGCTACATCACCGTCGTGCTGGTCCTGATGGACTGGCGGCTCGGTCTCGCCGCGCTCGCCTCCTTCCTGCCGATGTACCTGATCATCAGGTCGTTCCGGCGCCGCTCCCAGCAGGTCTACCGCCGCTCCCGCACCGCGGTGGCCTCCCTGATCGTCCGCTTCACCGAGACCATGAACGGCATCCGCCCGGTCCAGGCCTTCCGCCGCGAGGCCGCCAACGACCGGGCCTTCGGCGCCGTCAACAAGCAGTCCGCCACCGCCACCGCGGACGGCCTGCTGGAGATGGCCCGGTACGTCTTCCTGTCCCGGATGACCGCCAACGTGTGGATCACCGGCGTGGTCGTCCTCGGCGCCTTCCTGGTCACCGACGGCAGCCTCGAACTCGGTGTCCTCACGGCCTTCGTGCTCTACCTGCGCCGGCTCTACGACCCGATCGACCAGCTGGCGATGTTCCTGAACAGCTACCAGTCCGCGGCCGCCGCCCTGGAGAAGATGGCCGGCCTGCTCGCCCACGAGCCCAGCGTCCCCGAGCCCGCGGAGCCCGCCGTACTGCCCGCCGCGGACGGCAAGGGCCGCGAGGTCGCCTTCCGCGGCACCGACTTCGCCTACGCCAACGGCAAGCAGGTCCTCCCCTCCTTCGACCTGGTGCTGCCCGCCGGGCAGACCACCGCCGTGGTCGGCGCGACCGGCGCGGGCAAGTCCACCCTCGCCAAGCTGCTCGCCCGCTTCTACGACCCCACCGCCGGCGCCGTCACCCTGGACGGCGTCGACCTGCGCGCCCTCTCCACCCCCGACCTGCGCGCCAACGTCGTGATGGTCACCCAGGAGTCCTTCCTGTTCTCCGGGACGGTCGCCGAGAACATCGCGGTCGGCAAGCCCGACGCCACCCGCGCCGAGATCGAGGCCGCCGCCCGCGCGATCGGCGCCCACGAGTTCATCACCGCCCTGCCGGACGGCTACGACACCGACGTCCGCAAGCGCGGCGGCCGGATCTCCGCCGGCCAGCGCCAGCTCGTCGCCTTCGCCCGCGCCCTGCTCGCCGACCCCGCCGTGCTGATCCTCGACGAGGCCACCTCCTCGCTCGACGTCCCCGGCGAACAGGCCGTCCAGCGCGCCATGCGAACCGTCCTGGAGGGCCGCACCGCCGTGATCATCGCCCACCGCCTCTCCACCGTCGAGATCGCCGACCGCGTCCTCGTCATGGACCAGGGCCGCATCGTCGAGGACGGCACCCCCGCCACCCTGATCGCCGGCGAGGGCCGCTTCGCCACCCTCCACCAGACCTGGCGCGACAGCCTGGTCTGACCCCCGAGCCCGACGTGTACGTGTTTTGCGGACCCAGAGTCGTACATTTTCATATCTTGCTCGCTCTATTGCTGAGCCATGTCAACCTGGTTACGCTCCCGAGTCGCTGGGATTCGTTGACTGGGCGGAGGCTCCGGGATGGGTGTCACACGGCGGGTGTTCCTGCAAGGCGTCGCGGCGGCGGGCGTGGTCGGCGCGGTCGGGCTCGGGGAGGGCCCGGCCGCGGCGGCGAGTGCGCCGGGCGACGTGGTGGGCAAGGTGACGGTGGGCTACCAGGGGTGGTTCGCCTGCGCGGGTGACGGGGCGCCGATCAACGGCTGGTGGCACTGGGCCCGGAACATGGGGCAGGCCCCGTCACCGTCCAACAGCGGGATCGTGGCCTGGCCGGACCTGCGCGAGTACCCGGCCACCTACCGGACGGCCTTCGCGAACCTGAACAACGGTCAGCCGGCCGCGCTGTTCTCGTCCTACGACCAGTCGACGGTCGACCTGCACTTCCGCTGGATGAAGCAGTACGGCGTCGACGTGGCCGCCCTGCAGCGCTTCAACCCGACCGGCGGCGAGGGGCCGACCCGCGACGCGATGGCGGGCAAGGTGCGCAGCGCGGCGGAGTCCCAGGGCGTGAAGTTCTACGTCATGTACGACGTCTCCGACTGGACGACCATGCAGGCGGACATCAAGACGGACTGGACGAACAAGATGCGGGCGCACACCGCGTCGAGCGCCTACGCCCGGCAGAACGGCAAGCCGGTGGTGTGCATCTGGGGCTTCGGCTTCAACGACAACCAGCGCCCGTTCGCCCCGGGTCCGTGCCTGGACGTGGTCAACTGGTTCAAGGCGCAGGGGTGTTACGTGATCGGCGGGGTGCCGACCTGGTGGCGCACCGGTGACCGCGACTCCCGCCCGGGCTTCACCGACGTCTACCACGCCTTCGACATGCTCTCGCCGTGGATGGTCGGCCGGATCGGCAACGCGGGGGACGCCGACAACTTCTACAACGTGGCGACCGTGCCGGACCTCGCGGACTGCAACGCGCGCGGGGTGGACTACCAGCCGTGCGTGCTGCCCGGCGGGGTGGGCGACCGGCAGCGGGCGCACGGCGACTTCATGTGGCGGCAGTTCTACAACATGGCGCGGGCGGGGGTGGCCGGCGTCTACATCTCGATGTTCGACGAGTACAACGAGGGCAACCAGATCGCCAAGACCGCCGAGACGCAGGCCTGGGTGCCGGCCGGCTCGGGGCTGCTGGCACTGGACGAGGACGGCACCTTCTGCTCGTCCGACTACTACCTGCGGCTGACCGGCGACGGCGGCCGGATGCTCAAGGGCCTGGCGCCGGTGACCGCGACGCGTCCGACCCCGCCGGTCGCGTCGGGCCCGGACGGCACCCCGCCGAGCGCGCCGGGCGGTCTTCGGGTGACCGGGCAGGGGGACACCACGGTGGCGCTGGCGTGGGACGCGGCCACCGACAACGTCGGGGTGACGGGCTACCGGATCCGGCGGGTGGCGGGCGGCACCGCCACCCAGATCGGCACCGCGTCCGGCACCTCGTTCACCGCGACGGGGCTGAGCCCGGCCACCTCGTACACCTTCGACGTGCTGGCGGTGGACGCGGCGGGCAACGTCTCGGCGGCCTCCAACCAGGTCTCCGCGACCACCACGACCCCGTCCGGCAACCTGGCGCTGCACAAGCCGACCTCGGAGAGCGGGCACACCCAGGTGTACGGCTCCGGGAACGCGGTGGACGGCGACCCGAACAGCTACTGGGAGAGCGTCAACAACGCCTTCCCGCAGTGGTTGCAGACCGATCTGGGCGCGGCGCTCGGGGTGCGCCGGATCGTGCTGTCGGTGCCGCCGGCCACCGCCTGGGGCGCGCGCACCCAGACGGTGGCGGTGCAGGGCAGTACCGACGGCGGGACGTTCACCCAGTTGCTGGCGGCCGCCGGATACCTGTTCGACCCGGCGACCGGCAACACCGCCACGCTCACCCTCCCCGCCACGGCGAGCGCGCGCTACCTGCGGCTGGTCTTCACCGCCAACACCGGCTGGCCCGCCGGCCAGGTCGCCGAGCTGCAGGTGTACGGCAGCTGACGGCCCGTCACCCGGTGCGGCCCCCCGGCCGTACCGGGTGCGCTCACAGGGCGGCGAGCACGGCGGCCACCCGCGCGGCCCGGTCGCCGGACACCTCGATCCAGGGCTGCCCGCTCGCCGCCAGCACCTCGCGGAACCGGCCGGTCATCCAGCCGCGCAGGTGCTCGCCGTCCCGCAGACCGTCGTCCTCGAACGGGACGCCCTGGTCCGAGGTGAGCACGTACAGCGCGCGGGGCGGCTGGGCGGCGGCCGCGGCCCAGGTCTCGGGGGCGGTGCGGCCGAGGTAGCGCTCCTCCCAGACGGCGGTGGCCAGCAGGTCGGTGTCGCAGACCAGCACCGGGCCGCCGCCCCGCGCGGCGCGTTCCTCGGCCTCCGCCTGCCGACGCCGCACCAGGGCGAAGTCCCGTTCGTCCCAGTCGAGTTCGTCGACGGTCGGGGCGGGCCGGCCGGCCGGCGCGGCGTGCGCCCGGGCGACCGCCAGCTTGGCGGCGGTCAGCTCGCGGCCGTACTCGGCCACCCAGCCGGTCAGTGCGTGCACCCCGCCGCGGCCGCGCAGGGCGGCGGCCAGGTCGCGGGAGAGCGTGGTGGTGCCGGTGGACTCGGCGCCGACCACCACCACCCGGCGGGCCAGCCCGGCCCGTACCGCGGGCTCCAGGTCGGCCCAGTGCCCGGCCGGGTCGGCCCGCACCTTGGTGCCGGAGACCGGGAAGGTGGCCCGGTCGACGTCCAGCACCACCGGCGCGGCGGCGAACCGGCGGGCCAGCTCCACCCCGTAGTCCTCGGAGCTGAACACCGCGTCGACCGTCTCGCCGGGCCGCAGCGCGGCGCGCATCAGTGCGACGTGGCCGTCCCAGATCTCGGGGTCCTCGTAGTCGACCGGGATGTTGTCGACGGTGCCGGCCACCCGGACGTGCGGCTCGCCCTGCCAGACCTCGCGGATCCAGCCGACCCGGTCGGCGAGCGGGATGGTCTCGTCGTCGGCGGCCATCACCACCACGGTGACCTGCTCGGCGGCGTCGGCGGCGCTGCGGATCAGGAAGTGGTGGCCGGCGTGCGGCGGGTAGAACTTGCCGATCACCAGCGCGTGCCGGAAGCGCGTCACGCGGCCACCGCCAGCGCGGGGGCCGGGCGCAGTTCGCGGTGCCAGGCGCGCAGGCCGAGCAGGCACAGGCCGAGGAAGAGCACGTACACGGCGGCGGTCGGCCACAGGCCCTTGACCGCGTAGAGCGGGATGTAGACCAGGTCCGCGGCGATCCACAGGTACCAGTTCTCGATCCGCTTGGCGTTCAGCAGCCACTGCGCGGCCAGCGACAGGGCGGTGGTCAGCGCGTCCCAGAACGGCGCCGAGTCGCCGGCCCGCTGCAGCACCAGGGTGAGCACCGCCGTCACGGGCACCACCGCGCCCACCGCCACCGCGAGTTCCCGCGCCCCGCCGCGCCGGATCGCCGGCCGCTCGCCCTCGGCGCCGCGCCGCAGCCAGCGCCACCAGCCGTACGCCGCGAGCCCGAGGTACACCACCTGCAGCCCGGCGTCGGCGTACAGCGCCGCCTGCGCGAACACCACGAGGAAGAACGCGTTGTTGGCGATCCCGACCGGGAAGTTCCAGACGTTCGCCCGCACCGTCAGCCAGACGCACACCGCGCCCGTGACGAAGCCCAGCCACTCGACCATTGCCCCACCTCACCTTTAACGTCAGAGTGACGATAAAGGGTGGGGCGTTCCGGACGCAAGACCGTTTCGGTGGCCGAAAATCGACGGCTCGTCAGTGCCCTCATCCACTACGCTTCCCGCGCCCGCGGCGTCAGGACGACGCCCGCTGGCCCGACACAGGGGGAACTCGATGAGAAGTCCACTGGGCACGCGCACCCGCGTCGCCCTCGCCGCGGCTGCCGCCACCACCCTGGCGCTGCTGGCACCCGGGAACGCCGGCGCGGCCGGCGGCGTCCCGAACACGCCGACCGACCTGTACAACGGTCTGCTCGCCTGCTCCACCGACGCGAGCGCGCCGGTGTACGTCGCCGGCCGGGGCGGGCTGGAGCTGGAGGGCATCGCCTCCCACACCGACCCGACGGCCAACCACCTCTCCGAGGAGTTCCGGTACTGGCCGACCGCCGACCCGGCGCAGCTCGGCACCGCCGTCCGCGACTGGGCGTACCCGGGCTCGGAGGCGTCCGTCGAGGTGACCGGCCTGACCGACGGCGCGACGTACGGCTGGCAGGCCCGGACGGTCGGTCCGGACGGCGCGGCCTCCGACTGGTCCGCCGCCTGCTACGTCGCCGTCGACGACACCACCCCCGCCGCCGCACCGACCGTCAGCTCGCCCAACTACCCGCAGGGACAGACGAACCAGCCCGGCGCGCCGATCCAGATCGACCTCGGCGCGAACGGCGTCGGCGACGTCGCCGGCTACCAGATCACCTGGTACAGCACCTTCTCCGTCCCGGGCGCCTCGATCGGCGAGCACGGCATCCCGCACTTCCTGGACCCGTTCGACGGCACCCACGGCGTCCGCGCGCAGACCGTCGGCGGCACCGCCCGGATGACCCTGGTCCCGCCGGCCGGCCTCAGCGGGTGGCTCACGCTCGACGTCCGCAGCATGGACCGGGCCTACAACGCCTCGCAGCCCACCCGCTACACCATCCTGCTGAAGCCGGACGCGCCCACCGTCACCCGGCTCTCCCACGCGACCCAGTTCGGCAAGCCGACCCCGTTCCGCCTGAGCCCCGAGCCGGGCCTGCAGGCCGCCAGCCCGGTGGTCAGCTACACCGTCACGCACTACGGCACCACGGTCACCACCACCACCGTCCCGGCCAACCCCAACGGCACCGCCGAGACCACCGTCACCCTGGACGGCCCGAGCGGCGACAAGCTGGTCGTCAACACCACCAGCGCCAACGGCTGGACCAGCCAGCAGACCTGGTGGGACAACGGCTACCTGGACTCCACCCCCACCATCACCTCGCCCCAGTACCCCGACGGCGGCGAGAACACCGGCCCCGGCACCTTCCACTTCGCCCCGAAGATCAAGGGCGCCCAGATCGCGAGCTACACCTACTCCTTCGACTGGGGCAACAACCCCATCACCATCCCCGCCGCCGCCCACGGCGAAGCCGACGTCATCTGGACCCCGCCCACCAGCGGCTGGTACCTCCTGATCGTCCATGCCACCACGAAGGACGGCGTGGCCCTCGACGACACCTACTACTCCTTCACCGTCGACTAAAAGCCCCGCCCCTCCGGGCCCCGAAAGGGGCCCGGGGAACGGCGGGAGTGCGCGGCGGTGAGGTTCACAGGGCGCTGCAAGGTCCGGGCGCATAGAGGCCTCCAAGACCCCCAGCCAGCCTGAGACCACCCGACACTCACCTCGCCGTTCCCCGAGCCCCCAAAGGAAATCCCTCGCTCGCCCCCACACAGCCCCACTAACCTCACTCCGTGGACGACCCGATCGCCGGCCACCCCGGCACCCCCGACGCCCGCAGCCCACTGCGCTACCTGTGGTGGCTGGTCCTCAGCCAACGCCGCCGCTGCACCCTCGGCACCTTCTACGGCACGGCCTGGATGCTCGGCCTCACCGTCCAGCCCTACCTGCTCTCGCACGCGATCGACGACGGGCTGCGCCCCGGCCGGCTCGGGCCGGTCCTCGGCTGGGCCGGCGCCATGCTCGCCTTCGGCCTGCTCAACCTGGTGCTCGCCTGGGGCCGCCACAGCACGATGACCAAGGTCCGCAACGACGCCACCTTCCGCACCATCGCCGTCGTGCTGCAGCACAGCGTCCGACTCGGCGCCGCGCTGCCCCGGCAGGTCGCCGCGGGCGAGGTGGTCACCATCGGCATCTCCGACGTCGGCCGGATCAGCCTGGCGCTGACCTTCATCGGACCCGGTGTCGGCGCGGTGATCTGCTACCTCACCGTCGCCGCGGTCCTGCTCACCATCTCGCCGGCCCTCGCCGCCGTCGTCCTGCTCGGCCTGCCCTTCCTGGCCCTGACGCTGCGTCCGCTCTTCGCCCGCCAGCAGCTCACCGAGACCCGCTACCGCGAGCGCCAGGCCCGGCTCACCGCCCGGTTCGAGGACCTGGCCGGCGGGCTGCGGGTGCTCGGCGGTCTCGGCGGCAAGGAGGTCTACGCCGCCCGCTACCGCGCCGACTCGCAGCGCCTGCGGCAGGACGGCTACCGGGTCGGCGCGGTCTCCAGCTGGATCCAGGCGCTCGGCAACGGCCTGCCGATCCTGCTGCTCGCCGCGGTCACCTGGCTCGGCGCCCGGCTCGCCGCCCAGGGCGAACTGACGATCGGCCAGCTCGCCTCGGTCTTCGCCTACGCGGCGGTACTGGTCGCCCCGGTCTACTTCCTGATCGAGAACAGCCAGGACATCGGCCGCGCCCTGGTCTGCGCCCGCCGGGTCGTCGACTTCCTCAACCTGCCGCCCGAGGCCGACCACGGCACCACCCAACCACCGCTCCACGAAGCCGAGTTGACCGACCCGGAGTCCGGCGTCCGGCTCGCCCCGGGCAAGCTGACGGTGCTCGCCGCCGCCCGCCCGGCCGACACCGCCGCCGTCCTCGCCCGGCTGGCCCGGCTCGCCGACACCGCCGCCGACTGGGGCGACACCCCGCTCACCGACCTCCCGCTGGCGACCGTCCGGGACCGGATCACCCTCGCCGAGAACGAGGCCACCCTCTTCGCCGGCCCGCTCCGCCGCCTCCTGCAGGGCCGCACCACCGCCGACGACGACACCCTCCGCGCCGCCCTGGCGGCCGCGGCCGCCCTCGACGTGGTCACCGCCCTGCCCAGCGGACTCGACGCCGAGATCCCCGCCGACGCCCGGAACCTCTCCGGCGGGCAACGCCAACGCCTGCGCTTGGCAAGGGCGTTGACCGCCGACCCGGAGGTCCTGCTGGCCGTCGAACCCACCTCCGCGGTGGACGCCCACACCGAGGCCCTGATCGCCGCCCGCCTTCGCGCCGCCCGCACCGGCCGCACCACCGCCCTCGCCGGCACCTCCCCGCTCCTGCTCGACCAGGCCGACACCGTGCACTACCTGGTCGACGGCAAGGTCACCGCCAGCGGCCCGCACCGCGAGCTGCTCCGCACCCAGCCCGGCTACCGCGCCCTGGTCTCCCGTGACGCCGACTCCCCCACCGAGGACGCCAGTTGAGCACCCCAAAGCCGCGCATCCCCCAACCCGCCACCCCGCCGACCAGCGCCCCACAACCCGGCATCCCCCAACCCAGCACCCCCCAGCCCAGCACCCCACAACCCGCCACCCCAAAGCCCAGCACCCTGCCGATCGCCTCCGCCCGCCAGGTCCGGCACGCCGCCCGCGCGCTGCTACGCCAGGACGCCGCCACCTTCACCGCCGTTCTCGCCCTCAACGGCGCCGCCGCCCTGCTCGGCCTGGCCGGCCCCTGGCTGCTCGGCCGGATCATCGACCGGGTCGGCGCCGGCGCCACCACCGCCGACATCGACCGCCTCGGCCTCGCCCTGCTGGTCTGCGCCGCGCTCCAGGTCCTGACGAGCCGTCAAGCCCGCTATCTCGCCCACCGGTTCGGCGAGCGCGCCGCCGCCCGGGTCCGCGAACAGCTGCTCGACCGGATCCTCGCCCTGCCCGCGGGCGTCGCCGAACGCGCCGGCACCGGCGACCTCACCTCCCGGGGCACCACCGACGCCGCCGCCGTCGGCACCACCCTGCGCGACGCCGCCCCCGAACTGCTGGTCGCCGCCGCCCAGGCGCTGTTCATCCTCGCCGCGCTGCTCACCGTCAGCCCGCTACTGGGCAGTTGCGGTCTGCTCGGCGTCCTCGGCGTCTCGCTCGGCGCCCGCTGGTACCTCCGCCGGGCCCGCGCCGCCTACCTCGCCGACGGCGCCGCCACCGCGGGCCTCGCCGAGACGCTCTCCGCCACCGCGAGCGGCGCCCGCACCGTCGACGCCCTCGGCCTCCAGCAGCAGCGCCTCGCCGCCGGCCGCGACGCGCTCGCCGAGAGCCGGCGCACCCGCCTCGGCACGCTGTACCTGCGGCTGCGCTTCTTCGCGGTGATCAACCTGTCCTACACCGTCCCCGCGGTGCTGGTCCTCCCGCTCGGCGCCCTGCTGGTCTCCGCCCACGCCGTCACCCTCGGCGCCGCCGTCTCCGCCGCGCTCTACCTGCGCCGCATCGAGGAACCGCTGGACAGCATCGTCGTCCTGCTCGAACAGCTGCAGAGCAGCACCGCCTCCTACGCGCGGGTCGAGGGACTCGCCGCCGTCCCGGTCCCGGCGCAGGCCGCCGCCCGCGAACCCGCCGACGACCGGATCCGCGTCACCGGCGCCCGCTACGCGTATCCGGACGGCCCCGACGTCCTGCACGGCCTCGACCTCGACCTGCGCCCCGGCGAACGCCTCGCCGTGGTCGGCCCCTCCGGCTCCGGAAAGACCACCCTCGGCCGCCTGCTCGCGGGGATCGACCGCCCGCACACCGGCACCGTCACGGTCGGCGGCGTCCCGCTCGCCGACCTCGCCCCCGAACGCCTACGCCGCCAGGTCGTCCTGGTCACCCAGGAACACCACGTCTTCCTCGGCACCCTCCGCGACAACCTGCAGATCGCCGCCCCCGACGCCGACGACGCCGCGCTCACCGCCGCACTCGACTCCGTCGGCTGGCAGCACGACCTCCCCGACGGCCTCGACACCGAACTCGGCCCCTCCGCCACCCGGCTCGACGGCGCCCAGGCCCAGCAACTCGCCCTCGCCCGGGTCATCCTGGCGGACCCCCACACCCTCATCCTCGACGAGGCCACCGCCCTGCTCGACCCGACCGCCGCCCGCCACACCGAACGCGCCCTCGCCGCCACCCTCACCGGCCGCACCGTCATCGCCATCGCCCACCGCCTGCACACCGCGCACGACGCCGACCGGGTGGCCGTCCTCACCGACGGCCACCTCACCGACCTGGGCCCCCACGAGACGCTGCTCGCGACGGACGGCCCGTACGCCAAGCTGTGGAACTCCTGGAACGCGTAAGTTGCACAATCCAGGGGCCCGGGGAACGGCGGGGGTGCGTGGCGGCGAGGGTCCCGGGGCCCGCGAGGTCTGGGTGCATGGACGTCTCCCAGGCCACCAGCCGACCTGAGACCACCAGACACTCGCCTCGCAGTTCCCCGAGCCCCTGTTCTGGCTCCCATGTGCCTTACCGCAGCACCCCCGCGTCCATCCCCCCCGTCTCCGCCGGGACCGCCACCAGGCCGAGCTCCGCGATGGAGGCGAGCCGGGGGTGGGCGGGCAGGACGCGGACGGTGTAGCCGAACGGGCCGGTGCGGGAGAGTTCGAGGTGGCCCTCGTAGCGGAGGCGGCCTTCGAGGTCGGCGCCGCCGACCGCGGGCTTGAGGGCGAGGGCCGCTCCCTCGGAGATCCGGTCGCTCTCGTCAACGCGTCCGGAGACCACCTGCACCTCGACGTCCTCGGGCTGGAGGCGGCCGAGGGCGACCTGGACCCGGAGGGCCAGGGTGGAGCCGAGTTCCTGGGCCTCGCCCGAGCAGTCGGCCTCGACGTGTTCGACCCGCACCGCGGGCCAGGCCTCGCGGACGGCGGCCTTCCACGCGGCCAACGCCTGCGCGCCCGCGTAGTCGCCGCCCGCGCCCGCCAGCTCGCGCCGGGCCAGCGCCGCCGGGGCGTACAGCCGCTCGACGTACTCGCGGACCATCCGCCCGGCCAGCACCTTCGGGCCGAGGGTCACCAGGGTGTGGCGGACCATCGAGATCCACCGGTGCGGCAGGCCGTCCGCGCCGCGGTCGTAGAAGCGGGCCGCGACCTGGTGCTCGATCAGGTCGTAGAGCGCGGCCGCCTCGATGTCGTCGCGCCGCTCGGCCTCCTTGCTCTCCGGGTCGAGCACGCCCTCGCCGGTGCCGCCGTCGGCGGTGGGGATGGCCCAGCCGTTCTGGCCGTCGTACCACTCGTCCCACCAGCCGTCCAGGATCGACAGGTTGAGACAGCCGTTCAGCGCCGCCTTCATCCCGGAGGTGCCACAGGCCTCCAGCGGGCGGAGCGGGTTGTTCAGCCAGACGTCGCAGCCGGGGTAGAGCAGCTTGGCCATCGCCATGTCGTAGTCCGGCAGGAAGACGATCCGGTGCCGCACCGCGGGGTCGTCGGCGAACGCGACGAGCTGCTGGATCAGCCGCTTGCCGCCGTCGTCCGCCGGGTGCGCCTTGCCCGCGACCACGATCTGCACCGGCCGCTCCGGGTCGAGCAGCAGCGCGCGCAGCCGCACCGGGTCGCGGAGCATCAGGGTGAGCCGCTTGTACGAGGGGACCCGCCGGGCGAAGCCGATGGTCAGCACGTCGGGGTCGAGGACCGCGCCCGTCCAGCCGAGTTCGGCCTCGCCGGCGCCGCGCTGCTTCCAGGAGGCGCGCAGCCGCCGCCGGGCCTCCTCGACCAGTTGGGCGCGCAGGCTGCGGCGCAGTTCCCAGATGTCGGCGTTGCCGATCCGCTCCAGGCCGGTCCACTGGCCGGAGGTGCCGACCGCCATGGCGGTCTCGGCGCGTTCCTGTCCGATCTCCCCGGCACCCAGGCGGACCACCGCCGGGTCGATCCAGGTCGGGGCGTGCACGCCGTTGGTGATCGAGGTGATCGGCACCTCGGAGGCGTCGAAGCCCGGCCACAGCCCGCCGAACATCTCGCGGCTGACCGCGCCGTGCAGGGTGGAGACACCGTTCGCCCGCTGGGCCAGACGCAGCCCCATCGCGGCCATGTTGAAGAGCTTGGGGTCGCCGCCGGTCCAGCTCTCGGCGCCGAGGGCGAGCACCTGCTCGGCCGGGACGCCGGGCAGCGCGGCGTCGCCGCCGAAGTGACGGGCCACCAGCTCGCGGTCGAAGCGGTCGATGCCCGCCGGGACGGGCGTGTGGGTGGTGAAGACGGTGCCGGCCCGGACGGCTTCCAGTGCGTCGGTGAAGCCGAGGTCCGGTTGGGCGGCGGTGAGTTCGCTGATCCGTTCCAGGCCGAGGAAGCCGGCGTGGCCCTCGTTGGTGTGGAAGACCTCGGGCTCGGGGTGGCCGGTGAGCCGGCAGTAGGTGCGGACGGCGCGCACGCCGCCGATGCCGAGCAGTATTTCCTGCAGCAGCCGGTGCTCGCTGGCGCCGCCGTAGAGGCGGTCGGTGACGTCGCGGTCGGCGGGGGTGTTGGCCTCGACGTCGGAGTCGAGCAGCAGCAGCGGGACCCGGCCGACCTGGGCGCGCCAGACCTGGGCGGCGAGGGTGCGGCCGCCGGGCAGCGCGAGGTCGATCCGGCAGGGGGTCCCGTCGGCCTCGCGCAGCAGGGTGACGGCGAGCGCGTCGGGGTCGAGCAGCGGGTAGCGCTCCTGCTGCCAGCCGTCCCGGCTGAGCGACTGGCGGAAGTAGCCGTGCCGGTAGAAGAGCCCGACGCCGATGATCGGCACGCCGAGGTCGGAGGCGGCCTTGAGGTGGTCGCCGGCCAGGATGCCGAGGCCGCCGGAGTACTGCGGCAGCGCGGCGGCGATGCCGTACTCGGGCGAGAAGTAGGCGATGCCGGCCGGCAGTGGGGCGTCCTCGTCGCCGAGCGGCGGCGCGGACTGGTACCAGCGCGGTCCGGTGAGGTAGTCGCGCAGTTCGTCGGCCAGGTCGCCGAGCCTCCGGAGGAAGCGCCGGTCGGTGGCGAGGGAGGCGAGTCTGGCCGCGGGCACCTCGCCGAGGAGCCGGACCGGGTCCTCCCCGACGGCGGCCCACACCTCGGGGTCGACGGAGCGGAACAGCTCCCTCGTTTCCGGGTGCCAGGACCAGCGGAGGTTCAGCGCGAGCTCGTGCAGTGGCTGCAGTTGTTCGGGCAGGACGGTGCGGACGGTGAATCTGCGGATTGCCTTCACGGCTTGAAGCGTAGACCCGCAGAAGCGCCTGAAGAGGTGTCAGAACACGTGCGTCACACCCATTCGGAGTACTGGTGAGATCGTTTCAGGCGCGCGGTGGCAAATCCCGGCGCACGAGGGGCGCACGCAGGGAAAAGACGCGCCGTCAGGTGTGAACTTCTGGGGACGAAGGTGTTTCCGGGATCTTTTTCAGGCTTGCATACCGGCTGAAACCGCGCGCCTACCCACCCGTAGCCCTTGCCCGTGATGCGAGGATGCAACAAGGTCGTGGGTGCCGCGGGGAGTGCTTTCCGGTGGACCCCCTGCTGCCCCGTGGCCGGTGCTTCCCCGTTGACGAACCCTCATCCCTTTCCCCCATTCGGCCTCAGTCGCCGTGTCCTCGCGTGTCCTTGTTCCCTGCCCGGTCGTTTTCCGGTGGGTTGGGTCACGCGGGGGCGTGAACCGTGCGGTGCGCGCCGGGACACGCGCGCATTCGGGTCGGTGTTCACCGCAGCCGCGGTCGGCGGGCGGGGTTGCCGGGTCCGTCGGCGCGGGCAGGCTTCGGCCGCACGTCCTTCCTCACCCAGCAGTCCTCCCGGTACTCCCCCAGGCGCCGCCTGCCGAGGGAGCTGCCGCCGATCTCGGGCAGGAGCTTGGCATGCACGGCGACACGCGGGACCACTCCACGGTGCCGACGGACGAAGCACCCGACACACCGTCAGCCGGGGAGCCCCCGGTGCCGGCCCCGCGCGCCGCGGCGGCCCGCAAGAGCGCGGCGAAACCCGCCGCGGCCGGCCGGGCCGGCGCCACCCGCAAGACCGCTGCGAAACGGACCACCACCGTCAGGTCCGGTGCCGGCAAGGGGAGTTCACCCACCGGGCCGACCTCCGCAGCCCCGGCCGAACCCGCCGCCGAGCCGGCCGCCGAGCGCCCCCGCCCGGCCGCCAAGCGCGCCGCCGGAACCCGAACCGCCCGCAAGACGACAGAGAGCGACACCGTGATCGGCCGCATTCCCGTGCTGGACGTGACCCCCCTCGTCGACGCCGGACGGCGTCCGGCCAAGGCCGTGGAGGGGGAGCGCTTCCTGGTCTCCGCCACGGTCTTCCGGGAGGGCCACGACGCGGTCGGCGCCAACGTGGTGCTGCGCGACCCGCGCGGGCGCTCCGGCCCGTGGACCCCGATGCAGGAGCTCGCCGAGGGCTCCGACCGCTGGGGCGCGTACGTCACCCCGACCGCGCCGGGCCGCTGGTCGTACCTGGTGGAGGCGTGGGGCGACCCGGTCGCCACCTGGAAGAAGCACGCCGCGGTGAAGCTGCCCGCCGGGATCGACACGGCGCTGGTGCTGGAGGAGGGCGCGCAGCTGCTGGAGCGCGCCGCCGCCGGGGTGCCGAAGAAGGACGGCCGGGCCCAGGTGCTGGCCGCGGTGGACGCGCTGCGCGACGTCAACCTGCCGCCGCTGAGCCGCTACGCCGCCGCGCTGGACCCGGAGGTGACGGCGCTGCTGGCCCGCCACCCGCTGCGCGAGCTGGTCTCGGCGACCCGCTCGCAACCGCTCCAGGTGGACCGCAAGCGGGCCCTGTTCGGCTCCTGGTACGAGTTCTTCCCGCGCTCCGAGGGCGCGGTGGTCGACCCCAACGGCGTGGAGCCGCCGGTCTCCGGCACCTTCCGCACCGCCGCCGAGCGGCTGCCCGCGGTCGCCGCGATGGGCTTCGACGTGGTGTACCTGCCGCCGGTCCACCCGATCGGCCGGGCCCACCGCAAGGGACCGGACAACTCCCTGACGGCGGGTCCGCGGGACGTCGGCTCGCCGTGGGCGATCGGCTCCCCCGAGGGCGGGCACGACGCGGTCCACCCGGACCTGGGCACCATCGAGGACTTCGACCACTTCGTCGCCGAGGCCGGGGCGCTCGGCCTGGAGGTGGCGCTGGACTTCGCGCTGCAGTGCTCGCCGGACCACCCGTGGGTGCACAAGCACCCGGAGTGGTTCAGCCACCGCGCCGACGGCACCATCGCGTACGCGGAGAACCCGCCGAAGAAGTACCAGGACATCTACCCGGTCAACTTCGACCAGGACTTCGACGGCATCGTCCGCGAGACGGTCCGGGTGCTGCGCTACTGGATGGGCCACGGGGTGCGGATCTTCCGTGTCGACAACCCGCACACCAAGCCGGTCAACTTCTGGGAGAAGGTGCTCGCGGACATCGCCCGCACCGATCCGGACGTGCTCTTCCTGGCCGAGGCGTTCACCCGCCCGGCGATGATGCACACCCTGGGCAAGGTCGGCTTCCACCAGTCCTACACGTACTTCACCTGGCGCAACACCAAGGACGAGCTGACCGAGTACCTGACCGAGCTGACCGGCGAGGCGGCCGCGTACATGCGGCCGAACTTCTTCGCCAACACCCCGGACATCCTGCCCGAGTACCTCCAGCACGGCGGCCCGGCCGCGTTCGCGGTGCGCGCCGTGCTGGCGGCCGTGCTCTCCCCCACCTACGGGGTGTACGCGGGCTACGAGCTGTTCGAGCACGAGCCGGCCAAGCCCGGCTCGGAGGAGTACCTGCACTCCGAGAAGTACGAGCTGCGGCCGCGTGACTGGTCCCGCCAGGACACCCTCGCGCCGC
Organism: Kitasatospora sp. NPDC049285; assembly: GCF_040678815.1. Taxonomy (NCBI): domain Bacteria; kingdom Bacillati; phylum Actinomycetota; class Actinomycetes; order Kitasatosporales; family Streptomycetaceae; genus Kitasatospora; species Kitasatospora sp. NPDC049285. The sequence continues at coordinate 183,807 of NZ_JBFAQR010000005.1, forward strand.
TGCTCACCGCCCTGAACCGGCTGCGCCGCCGGCATCCCGCGCTGCAGCAGCTGCGGAGCCTGCGCTTCCACCCCGTGGACAACGAGCGGATCATCGCGTTCTCCAAGACCGCCGTCACCGAGGACGGTCTGGAGGACCACGTGATCGCCGTGGTCAACCTGGACCCGCACCACGTCCAGGAGGCCACCGTGACGCTCGACGTGCCGGGGCCGCTGACGGTGCACGACGAGCTGACCGGCGCCACCTACGCCTGGGGCCGTCACAACTACGTCCGGCTCGATCCCTCTACCGGGCCGGCCCACCTCCTCACGGTTCGGAGGAACCCGCAGTGACAGTCAACGAGCCCGTCCCCGACACCTTCGCCGACACCCCCGCCCGGGACCGCGACCCGGAGTGGTTCAAACGCGCGGTCTTCTACGAGGTCCTGGTCCGCTCGTTCCAGGACAGCAACGGCGACGGCGTCGGGGACCTCAAGGGGCTCACCTCGCGGCTCGACTACCTCCAGTGGCTCGGCGTGGACTGCCTCTGGCTCCCCCCGTTCATGAACTCCCCGCTGCGCGACGGCGGTTACGACGTCTCCGACTACCAGTCGGTGCTCCCCGAGTTCGGCAACCTGGCCGACTTCGTGGAGTTCGTGGACGCCGCCCACGCGCGCGGCATGCGGGTGATCATCGACTTCGTGGTCAACCACACCAGCGACCAGCACCCGTGGTTCCAGGCCTCCCGCAGCGACCCGGACGGCCCGTACGGCGACTTCTACATGTGGGCCGACGACGACAAGCAGTACCCGGACGCCCGGATCATCTTCGTCGACACCGAGAGCTCGAACTGGACCTACGACCCGGTCCGCAAGCAGTACTTCTGGCACCGCTTCTTCAGTCACCAGCCGGACCTGAACTACGACAACCCGCGGGTGCAGGAGGAGGTGCTGGCGGCCCTGCGGTTCTGGCTGGACCTCGGCATCGACGGCTTCCGGCTGGACGCGGTGCCGTACCTGTACGCCCGCGAGGGCACCAACTGCGAGAACCTCCCGGAGACGCACGACTTCCTGCGGATGGTCCGCAAGGAGATCGACGCCAACTACCCGGACACCGTGCTGCTGGCGGAGGCCAACCAGTGGCCCGAGGACGTGGTCGACTACTTCGGCGACTTCGGCTCCGGCGGCGACGAGTGCCACATGGCGTTCCACTTCCCGGTGATGCCGCGGATCTTCATGGCGGTCCGGCGGGAGTCCCGCTACCCGGTCTCCGAGATCCTGGCGAAGACCCCGGAGATCCCCTCCGGCTGCCAGTGGGGCATCTTCCTGCGCAACCACGACGAGCTGACCCTGGAGATGGTCACCGACGAGGAGCGCGACTACATGTACGCGGAGTACGCGAAGGACCCGCGGATGCGGGCCAACGTGGGCATCCGGCGCCGGCTCGCCCCGCTGCTGGAGAACGACCGCAACCAGACCGAGCTGTTCACCGCGCTGCTGCTCTCGCTGCCCGGCTCGCCGGTGCTGTACTACGGCGACGAGATCGGCATGGGCGACAACATCTGGCTGGGCGACCGGGACGGCGTCCGCACCCCGATGCAGTGGACCCCGGACCGCAACGCGGGTTTCTCCTCCGCCGACCCGGGCAGGCTCAGTCTGCCGCCCATCATGGATCCGGTGTACGGCTATCAGGTGACCAACGTCGAAGCGCAGCAGAGCAGTTCGAGCTCGCTGCTGCACTGGACGCGTCGCATGATCGAGATCCGCAAGCTCAACCCCGCGTTCGGCCTCGGCAGCTACACCGAGTTGCCCTCCAGCAATCCCGCGGTGCTGGCCTTCGTGCGCGAGTACGAGGGCGACCTGGTCATGTGCGTGAACAACTTCTCGCGGTTCGCGCAGCCGACCGAACTGGACCTGCGGCAGTACGGGGGGCGCTACCCGGTCGAGCTGATCGGCGGCGTGCGCTTCCCCACCATCGGCGAATGGCCGTACCTGCTCACCCTGGCCGGCCACGGTTTCTACTGGTTCCAGCTGCGTCAGTCGCACACGAAGTAACGATCCCTCAGGCCCCGAACGGGACGTCAACCCTCCGCGGGCGCGCGCGCCGTACCGCGCGCCCCCGGAGGTCTTCGCACCACCGCGTACGGAGAACAGCCCAACGGCCACCCACACGAAGGCGTGACACCCGAGCCGCGGCTCGCGTGCCGTCGCCGCCGCGCCGCCGAAATCCGGAAGACTTTAGGGCCCGGCCACGACCCGTCGGGCAGCCGCCCGCTTCCGGGGAAAGGGAGTCATGTCCGAACCCTCCCGTTCTCAAGCCCACGTGCAACGTGAGCCGTCCGACGCCGCCGCAGGGCCGGTCGGGACGCGCGCGCCCGGGGTGCGGAGAACCACCGCGGGTGTCAGCGAGCTGGTCCAGGCGGCGCTGCCGCTGATCGCCGAATGGCTGCCCACCCAGCGCTGGTACGCCGGAAAGGGCCGGCCGATCACCGGCCTCACCCCGGTGGTCGGCACGCCGCTGCAGGTCGGTGATCCGGCGCTGCTGCACCTGCTGCTGCGGGTCGAGCACGGCACCGGGTCGAGCGCGAACGGCGACGTGTACCAGCTGCTGCTGGGCATCCGCTCCGAGCGGCCGGCCGCGGTCGGCCCGGGCGCGGTGCTGGGCCGCCTGGTGGGCGGCACCTACGACGGGGCGACGCTGTACGACGCGGTGCACGACCCGGAACTGACGGGCCGGCTGCTCGAGCACCTGGCCACCGGCGACCGGTTCGGCTCGCTGTCCTTCCGGCGCACCCCGGGCCCGGGCCTGCCCGGCAACATCCCCGGCCGGGCGTCCACCGCCGAGCAGTCCAACAGCTCGGTGATCTACGACACCGCCTTCATCCTCAAGCTGTTCCGCCGGATCAGCCCCGGCACCAATCCCGACCTGGAGCTGTCGCTGGCGCTCTCCCGGGCCGGCTCGACCCGCATCCCCCGGGTCGCCGCCTGGTTCGAGTGCCGGCTGGAGCGCTCCGAGCCCGCCACCCTCGGGCTGCTGCAGCGCTACCTGCCGGACGCCGAGGACGGCTGGGAGCTCGCCCTCGACCAGGTCGCCCGGCTGAAGGGCGACCCCTCGCCCGGCAACTTCGCGATCGAGGCGCACCGGCTCGGCCGGGCCACCGCCGAGGTGCACCGGGTGCTGGCCCGCTCGATGCCCACCGCCCGGCTCGACCGGGCGAAGATCGGCGAACTGGCCTCGGCGATGGCCGACCGGCTGGACTCCGCGGTCACCGCGGTGCCCGGCCTGCTGCGCTACCGCTCCGCGCTGCGCGCCGCCTTCCAGCAGCTGACCGACGCCCACCTGGACGGCCTGCAGGTGCAGCGGATCCACGGCGACCTGCACCTCGGCCAGGCGATGCGCACCCCGCAGGGCTGGGTGCTGCTGGACTTCGAGGGCGAGCCGGCCAAGCCGCTGGCCGAGCGCCGCCTGCCGCAGCCCGCGCTGCGGGACGTCGCCGCGATGCTGCGCTCCTTCGACTACGCGGCCGCCCACCTGCTGGCCGGCTCCCCCGGCCAGGACCCGGAGCTCGCCCACCTGGCCGCGGCCTGGGCGGCCCGCAACCGGGCCGCGTACTGCGCGGGCTACACGGCCGGCGGCGGCGCCGACCCGGCCGCCACGCCCGAGCTGATGCGCGCCCTGGAGATCGACAAGGCGGTGTACGAGGTGGTGTACGAGGCGCGGCACCGCCCGAGCTGGCTGCCGATCCCGCTGGCGGCGATCAACCGCCTGGCCCTGTCCGTCTGAACCCCACCGTCCCCACCGCAGCACCCCATCCAGGAGGACTCCGCCGTGACCCCGCTCGGTCCGCTCGACCCGTCCCTCTCGGCCGACCGCCAGTCGGCCGTCCCGGCCACCTTCCGGAACGGAGAGCGCGTCAGGAAGACCGGCGGGCCGGCTCCGGCCCGGGCCGCGCGGTCGGGCGCCGCGAAGGCGAAGCGTCCCGAACCGGCTCCCGCGCCTGCGGCCGCCCGCACCGGCGCCGCGCTCCGGCTGCCGGAGGCGCCGCTGCCGCCGTCCGAGGTGGAGCGGCTGGTCTCCGGGGCGCACCACGACCCGCACGCGCTGCTGGGGGCGCACGAGCTGCCCGAGGGCACGGCGGTCCGGGTGCTGCGTCCGCTGGCCGAGCGGGTGGTGGTGGAGACCGAGCTGGGCCCGGCGGAGCTGACCCACCAGCAGGACGGGCTGTTCACCGGCCTGCTGACGGGCCGGCGGTTCCCGCGGTACGGGCTGCGGGTGAGCTACCCGGGCGGGGAGCCGCTGGCGCAGGAGGACGGCTACCGGTTCGCGCCGACCCTGGGCGAGCTGGACCTGCACCTGATCTCCGAGGGCCGGCACGAGCAGCTGTGGCGGGCGCTCGGCTCGCACGTGCGCACGGTGGACGGGGTGACCGGCACCGCGTTCGCGGTGTGGGCGCCGAACGCGGTCGGGGTGCGGGTGATCGGCTCGTTCAACCACTGGAACGGCACCGCGCACCCGATGCGCTCGCTGGGTTCGTCCGGGGTCTGGGAGCTGTTCGTCCCGGGGCTCGGCGAGGGCGAGCAGTACAAGTACCAGATCCTGGCCCGCTCCGGGCAGGTGCTGGAGAAGGCCGACCCGCTGGCCCGGGCGGCGCAGTGCCCGCCGGACACCGCCTCGGTGGTGACGGTCTCCCGCTACGAGTGGCAGGACGCCGACTGGATGGCGCGGCGGGCGCAGACCGTGCACCACCGCGCGCCGATGTCGGTGTACGAGCTTCATCTCGCCTCCTGGCGGCCGGAGTTGACGTCCTACCGGCAGATCGCCGAGGTGCTGCCCGGCTACCTCGCCGAACTCGGCTTCACGCACGTGGAGTTCATGCCGGTGATGGAGCACCCGTTCGGCGGCTCCTGGGGCTACCAGGTGTCCGGCTTCTACGCGCCGACCGCGCGGCTCGGCTCGCCCGACGACTTCCGCTTCCTGGTGGACGCGCTGCACCGGGCCGGCATCGGCGTGCTGGTCGACTGGGTGCCCGCGCACTTCCCGAAGGACGACTTCGCGCTGGCCCGCTTCGACGGCGAGCCGCTGTACGAGCCGGCCGACCCGCTGCGCGCCGAGCACCCGGACTGGGGCACCCTGGAGTTCGACTACGGCCGCACCGAGGTGCGCAACTTCCTGGTCGCCAACGCGGTGTACTGGTGCGAGGAGTTCCACGTCGACGGCCTGCGGGTGGACGCGGTCGCCTCGATGCTCTACCTCGACTACTCGCGCGAGGGCGGCGCGTGGACGCCCAACCGGTTCGGCGGCCGGGAGAACCTGGACGCCGCCTCGTTCCTGCAGGAGATGAACGCCACCGTCTACCGGCGCTGCCCGGGCGTGCTGACGGTGGCCGAGGAGTCCACCGCCTGGGAGGGCGTCACCCGGCCCACCGACGCCGGCGGCCTGGGCTTCGGCCTGAAGTGGAACATGGGCTGGATGCACGACTCGCTGGTCTACATGTCCAAGGAGCCGGTGCACCGCAAGTACCACCACAACGAGATGACCTTCTCGATGGTGTACGCCTACTCGGAGAACTACATCCTGCCGATCTCGCACGACGAGGTGGTGCACGGCAAGCAGGCGCTGGTCTCCAAGATGCCCGGCGACTGGTGGCAGCAGCGGGCCAACCACCGCGCCTACCTGGGCCTGATGTGGGCCCACCCGGGCAAGCAACTGCTGTTCATGGGACAGGAGTTCGCGCAGGGCGCGGAGTGGGACCACGAGAGCGGCCCGCAGTGGTGGGTGCTCGACGAGGGCTGGCCGGCGCACGGCGACCACCGCGGGGTGCAGCGGCTGGTCGGCGAGCTGAACCGGGTCTACCGGGCCACCCCGGCGCTGTACGAGCAGGACACCGTCCCGGAGGGCTTCCGCTGGCTGGACGGCGGGGCGGCCGACGACAACGTGTTCTCCTTCGTCCGGTTCGCGGCGGACGGCAGCCCGCTGGTGGCGGTCAGCAACCTCTCCCCGGTGGTGCGGCACGGCTTCCGGGTCGGGCTGCCGCGGCTGGAGGGCGGCGAGCAGCTGTGGGAGGAGGCGCTGAACACCGACGCCGAGGAGTTCGGCGGCGCCGGGGTGGCCAACTCGCACCCGGTGAAGGCGGAGGCCTCCGAGTGGAACGGGCAGCCGCGCTCGGCCGAGCTGGTGCTGCCGCCGCTGGCCACCGTCTGGCTGCGGCCGGTTCGCTGAGGCGCCGGGTGATGTTCAGGTAAAAGGTCGGGGACCGTCATCGACCCGTCTACAGCGCTGTAGTAGGTTCACGCTCGCCAGAGAGAGCCCGCCACAGCCGCCGAGAGTGTGTGATGTCGTCCCTGACCTACCTGGAATCCGTCGGCGTCGGTCTGCTCCAAGGAGTCACCGAGCTCTTCCCGGTCTCCAGCCTCGGCCACTCGATCCTGATCCCCGCACTGATCGGCGGCCAGACCCAGCGCGACCTGGACGTCACGGCGGACGGCTCCCCGTACCTCGCCGTGCTGGTCGGCCTGCACCTGGCCACCGCGCTGGCCCTGGTGGTCTTCTTCCGCCGGGACTGGATACGCATCGTCCGGGGCCTGTTCACCTCGATCACCCGGCGCGAGATCAGCAGCCCCGACCAGAAGCTGGCCTGGCTGCTCGTCGTCTCCACCATCCCGGTGGGCATCGCCGGCCTGGCTCTGGACCACCTGCTGCGCGACGCCCTCGGCAAGCCCACGCCGGCCGCGTTCTTCCTCACCCTCAACGGCCTGGTGCTGTTCGGCGCCGAGCGGCTCAAGCGCGGCGGCGGCGGCCGGCGGCGGGCCGGCGACCATCAGGCGCACCCCGCGGGCCTCGACCCCGCCGTCGAATCCGACCGGCGGATCGCCCGGCTGACCTTCCGTCAGGGCGCCTGGGTCGGCTCGGCGCAGATCCTCGCGCTCTTCCCCGGCATCTCCCGCTCCGGCGTCACCATGAGCGCCGGCATCCTGCGCGGCCTGAACCACGAGGACTCCGCCCGCTTCTCCTTCCTGCTCGCCACCCCCGTCATCCTGGCCGCCTCCGCCCTCAAGCTGCCGGAACTCATGTCCCCCGCGAACGCCGCCGTCCGCGGCCCGCTGCTGGCCGGCTCCCTCGCCGCCTTCGCCGCCGGCTACGTCTCGGTGCGCTTCCTCACCAAGTACTTCGAGACCCGCAGCCTGATCCCCTTCGCGGTCTACTGCACCGTCGCCGGCCTCGGCTGCCTGGTGTACCTCAACGTGTAGTCCACCGTGCGGCCGTAGCGGCGGTGCCGCAGCCGAGCCTCCCTGTTGTACGACGGTATGGTCGGTATGACCGGCAGCCGGACGACGGACGGAGAGCTCCACCGTGGCGCGCAGTGTGTACGTGACCGGGATCGACCGGGGGGACGGCCGGCAGGCCGTCGAGCTCGGGGTCATGGAACTGCTCACCCGTCAGGTGGACCGGGTGGGCGTGTTCCGTCCGCTGGTGCACGCGGCGCAGGCGGGAGAGCCGGGCGCGGACCACGTGGTGGAGCTGCTGCGCGGCCGGTACCGGCTGGAGCTGCCGGCGGCGGAGATGTACGGGCTCACCTACGACGAGGCGGCGGCGCTGCAGGCCGCGCACGGGCAGGACGAGCTGGTGTCGGCGCTGGTGGACCGGTTCCACCAGCTGGAGCGGCGCTGCCAGGCGGTGCTGGTGCTGGGCACCGACTTCGCGGACACCAACATGCCGGACGAGCTGGCCTTCAACGCCCGGCTGGCGAACGAGTTCGGGGCCGTGGTGCTGCCGGTGGTCGGCGGCCGGCACGAGGACCCGCAGGCGGTGGTGGCGGAGGTGCTGGGCGCCCACCGGGCCTACCGCGACCTGGGCTGCTCGATCCTGGCGATGATCGCCAACCGGGTGGCGCCGGGCGCCAAGCAGCAGGTGCAGCACGCGCTGGCCGAACGGCTGCCGGTGCCGGTGTACGTGATCCCGGAGGAGCCGTCGCTGGCCGCCCCGACCATGGCGCAGCTGGTGGAGGCGACCGGCGCGCAGGTGCTGCTGGGCGACGCGGCGGGCCTGGCCCGGGACGTGCGCGGCTTCGTCTTCGGCGGGGCGATGCTGCCGACCTTCCTGACCGCGCTGACCGAGGGCGCGCTGGTGGTGACCCCGGGCGACCGGGCCGACCTGCTGATCGGCTCGCTGGCGGCGCACGCCGCGGGCTCCCCGCCGATCGCCGGGGTGCTGCTGACGCTCGATCAGCATCCGGGCCCGGAGGTGATGGCGCTGGCCTCCCGGCTGGCCCCGGGCACCCCCGTCGCGGCGGTGTCGGAGGGCAGCTGGCTGACCGCGGCGGCGCTCACCCACCTGGAGGGGCGGATCGGGCCGAACAGCCCGCGGAAGGCCGAGGTCGCCCTCGGCCTGTTCGAACTGCACGTCGACACCGCGGAGTTGACCAGCCGGATCGAGCTGACCCGGTCCGAGCGGGTGACCCCGATGATGTTCGAGCACGCGCTGCTGGAGCGGGCCCGCGCCGAGCGCCGGCACATCGTGCTGCCGGAGGGCACCGAGGACCGGGTGCTGCGCGCCGCCGAGGTCCTGCTGCGCCGCAACATCTGCGACCTGACCCTGCTCGGCGAGCCGGAGGCGGTGCAGCGCCGGGCGGCGGCGCTCGGCATCGAGTTCCCGCAGGCCGGCGAGAGCGGCGCCCAGCTGCGGGTGGTCGACCCGGCGGCCAGCCCGCTGCGCCAGCAGTTCGCCGAGCTGTACGCGAAGGCCCGGGCGCACAAGGGCATGACCGTGGAGCGGGCGCTGGACGTGGTCGCCGACGTCTCCTACTTCGGCACCCTGATGGTCCAGGAGGGCATCGCCGACGGCATGGTCTCCGGGGCGGTGCACTCCACCGCGGCGACCATCCGCCCGGCCTTCGAGGTGATCAGGACCGCGCCGGGCGCGGCGATCGTCTCCTCGGTGTTCTTCATGTGCCTGGCCGACAAGGTGCTGGTCTACGGCGACTGCGCGGTCAACCCGGACCCGGACGCGCAGCAGCTCGCCGACATCGCCATCCAGTCCGCGGAGACCGCCGCCCAGTTCGGCGTGGAGCCGCGGGTGGCGATGCTGTCCTACTCCACCGGCACCTCGGGCAGCGGCGTGGACGTCGACAAGGTCCGCAAGGCCACCGAGCTGGTCCGCCGGCTGCGGCCGGACCTGCTGGTGGAGGGCCCGATCCAGTACGACGCGGCGGTGGACGCGCACGTCGCGGCGACCAAGCTGCCGGGCTCGGCGGTGGCGGGCCGGGCGACCGTGCTGGTCTTCCCGGACCTCAACACCGGCAACAACACCTACAAGGCGGTGCAGCGCTCGGCCGGGGCGGTCGCGGTCGGCCCGGTCATGCAGGGCCTGAACAAGCCGGTCAACGACCTCTCCCGGGGCGCCCTGGTGGAGGACATCGTCAGCACCGTGGCGATCACCGCCATCCAGTCCCAGAAGCCCGCCGCGAACGGCCCCGCAGGAGGCGCGCAGTGACCACCGGTACCCGAGTCCTGGTGCTGAACGCCGGGTCCTCCTCGGTGAAGTACCAGCTGATCGACATGCTCGACGGCGCCCGGCTGGCGTCCGGCCTGGTGGAGCGGATCGGCGAGGCGAACGGCCGGCTGCTGCACCAGCCGCTCACCGGCGAGCGGCGCGAGACCCGGCAGGTCTTCGCCGACCACGGCGGGGCGCTGAAGGCGGTGGCCGAGGAGCTGGCCGCGGACCTGATGGGCCTGGACTCCCCCGAGCTGGCCGCGATCGGCCACCGGGTGGTGCACGGCGGGCTGCGCTTCACCCGCCCCACCCTGATCACCGACCCGGTGGTCGCCGAGATCCGTCGGCTGATCCCGGTCGCGCCGCTGCACAACCCGGCCAACATCACCGGCATCGAGGTGGCCCGCGCGCTGCGCCCGGACCTGCCGCAGGTCGCGGTCTTCGACACCGCCTTCCACGCCACCATGCCGGAGTACGCGGCCCGCTACGCGATCGACCGGAGGACCGCGGACGAGCACCGGGTGCGCCGCTACGGCTTCCACGGCACCTCGCACCAGTACGTCTCCCGGGCCACCGCCCGGCTGCTGGGCCGCGACCCGGCCGAGGTGAACGTGGTCGTGCTGCACCTGGGCAACGGCGCCTCCGCCTCGGCGGTGGCCGGCGGGGTCTGCGTGGAGACCTCGATGGGCCTGACCCCGCTGGAGGGCCTGGTGATGGGCACCCGCTCCGGCGACGTCGACCCGGGCCTGGTGTTCCACCTGCACCGGGTGGGCGGGCTGAGCATCGATCAGATCGACGACCTGCTCAACCGCCGCAGCGGCCTGCTCGGCCTGTGCGGCGACAACGACATGCGCGAGGTGGTCCGCCGCGCCCAGGACGGCGAGGAGGACGCCAAGCTGGCCTTCGACGCCTACGTGCACCGGATCCGCCGCTACCTGGGCGGCTACTACGCGGTGCTCGGCCGGCTCGACGCGGTGGCCTTCACCGCGGGCGTGGGCGAGAACTCGGCGGAGGTCCGCGCGGCGGTCTGCGCCGACCTGGAGGAGCTCGGAATCGCGGTCGACCCGGAGCTGAACTCGGTGCGCGCGCCGGGTGCCCGGGTGATCTCGCCGTCGTACGGGCGGGTGACCGTCGCGGTGGTGCCGACCGACGAGGAACTGGAGATCGCCCAGCAGACTTTCGCGCTGGTCCACGCGGCGTGAGCCCGGCGCGGGATGACTACCCGTCAGTATCCCACCCCTCGGAATGTTCGTTGGCGATATCTGACGATGCGAACCGAATGTCCCGATAACACGAACGGATAGACTGACGGATATGCGCCGAGCGAAAATTGTCTGCACCCTGGGTCCTGCGACGGACTCCTACGAACAGCTGAAGGCCATCGTCGAAGCGGGCATGAACGTCGCCCGCCTCAACATGAGCCACGGCTCCCACGCCGAGCACGAGGACCGGTACCGCCGGGTCCGCCAGGTGTCGGAGGACACCGGCCGCACCATCGGCGTACTGGCCGACCTGCAGGGCCCCAAGATCCGTCTGGCGACCTTCGCCAACGGGCCGGTGACCGTGGACAACGGCGACACGTTCACCATCACCACCGAGGACGTCCCCGGTGACCAGTTCGTCTGCGGCACCACCTACAAGGGCCTGCCCGGCGACGTCCAGGCCGGCGACCCGATCCTGATCAACGACGGCGTCATCGCCCTGGAGGTCGTCAGCGTCGACGGCCCGCGGGTGAAGACCGTGGTGGTCGAGGGCGGTGTGCTCTCCAACAACAAGGGCATCAACCTGCCCGGCGCGGCGGTCAACGTCCCCGCGCTCTCCGAGAAGGACAAGGACGACCTGCGCTTCGCCCTGCAGCTGGGCGTCGACATGGTCGCGCTGTCCTTCGTCCGCAACGCCGCGGACATCGACGACGTGCACAAGGTGATGGACGAGGTCGGCATCCGCGTCCCGGTCATCGCCAAGATCGAGAAGCCGCAGGCCGTCGAGGCGATGGAGGAGATCGTCCTCGCCTTCGACGCCATCATGGTGGCCCGCGGCGACCTCGCGGTCGAGTACCCGCTGGAGAAGGTGCCGCTGGTCCAGAAGCAGCTGATCACGCTGGCCCGCCGCAACGCCAAGCCGGTGATCGTCGCCACCCAGATGATGGAGTCGATGATCCACGCCTCGCGCCCGACCCGCGCCGAGGTCTCCGACGTCGCCAACGCCATCCTGGACGGCGCCGACGCGGTGATGCTGTCCGCCGAGTCCTCGGTGGGCAAGTACCCGGTCGAGACCGTCAAGACCATGAGCCGGATCGCCGAGAAGGCCGAGGAGGAGCTGCTCTCCCAGGGCCTGCAGCCGCTCAACCCGGGCCGCAAGCCGCGCACCCAGGGCGGCTCGGTCGCCCGCGCCGCCTGCGAGCTTGGCGACTTCCTGGACGGCAAGGCGCTGATCGCCTTCACCAAGTCCGGTGACACCGCCCGCCGGCTCTCCCGCTACCGCTCGCCGATCCCGGTGATCGCCTTCACCCCGGACATCGCCACCCGCAACCAGCTCTCGCTGAGCTGGGGCGTCGAGGCGCACGTCTCGGAGCAGGTGGCCACCACCGACGAGATGGTCGAGCAGGTCGACCGCGAGCTGCTGAAGATGGGCCGGCTCGCCGACGGCGACACGGTGATCGTCACCGCCGGTGTGCCGGTGGGCATCCCGGGCACCACCAACATGGTCCAGGTGCACCACCTGGGCACCCGCGACGGCTCCTGAGCCGACACCGCCGAACGCCGCAGGGGCGGGACCCGAGGACCGGGTCCCGCCCCTGCGGCGTTCGCGCGACGTTCCGTCAGCCGTCGTACGGCGTCTTGTCGTTGAACAGGCGCATGCCCGGGATCTTCAGGTCGCCGCCGAACTGGCCCGCCTGCACCGCCTTGGCGTCGGTGAGGGTGAGGTCCAGCGGGATCGGCACCGCGCCGAGCAGGTCCCACAGCCACTTCGGCAGGGTGTCCGGGGTCAGCGTGATCGGGCCCAGGTCGATCGGGATCGGCAGGCCGTAGATCGCCGCCAGGTGGCCCGAGAGGCTCTCCACGTACATGGTGACCGGGCCGTTGCGCATGGTCGAGGTCGACCCCTCACGGCTCTTCACGTGGAAGGTCAGGCCCTGGACCTGGATGGTCGACATGTCGAGGTTCTCGATGTCCACGCTGTCGGTGGTGAACTTCAGCACCCGCTTGGTGCCGCTCTCGGTGGTGACGTCGTAGACGCCGTTGAACACCGAGCCGTGCAGCGACAGCCGGGTCGAGTGCAGCACCCAGTTCTGGTCCGGCACCACGTCGCCCTTGGGCGCCGCCAGGGCCGCCACGTGGCGGGTGTCCAGCTGGCAGTTCGGGCCGACCGAGGCCGACGCCGAGGCGGTCGGCTTGGCCGCCGACCGGGCCGAGCCCGCGACCGACGCCGAGGACGCGGCGGACGGCGCGGCGCCGCCCGCGGCCGGGGTGGCCGAGGACTGGCCGGTGACCGGCGGGGCGGGCGTCGCCGGCGGCTTGGCGGACGCCGTCGCGCTCGGCGTCGCCGCCTTGGTGCTCGGCGTCGGAGAAGGCGTCGGGGTCGGCGTCCCGCCCGGGTGGAGCAGGCCGCCCAGCAGGTCGTCGATCAGGCCGGCCGGCTGCACCGCGCCGCTCGCGGCGGGCGTGTTCGGGGTGGTGTAGACCGCGGACTGCACGGTGCCCGCGGCACCGGTGAAGACCGCGGGGACGGCGGCGGCGCTGCCCGCGGGCGCCTGCTGCGCCGAGGAGCGGGTCACCGAGGTGCCGGAGTCGGGCAGCACCTTGATCTGGCTCTTCGGGACGGGCGTCTCCTTGAGCACCGCGTCCGGCGTGCTGGCGCACTTGCCGGTCGGGGTCTCCGCCATCGCCAGGGTCGGCGCGTACGCCGCGCCCACCAGCAGCGCGGTCGGCACCGCGGCCATCGCCAGCGCCTTGCCGCGCAGGCGCGACCGGACGCTCTCCCGCGGCACCGCGTGCCGCGGGCCGGGGACGGCGGGCTGCTCCAGCTCGGTCACCGCGGCTCCCCCTCGGCGGGCGGCTGCTGCTGCGGCGCGGCGCCGTACTCCAGCGGCTGCTCGACGGCGGCCTGCGGCAGCTGCGCGGTCGGCGCGGCGTCCGGCTGGGCCGCCTGCTGCGCGACGGTCGCGCCCGGGGCCTGCGGCGCCGAGGCGGCCTCGGCGGTCTGCGGCAGCGGCTTCAGCGGCGCCCAGGAGACCAGCAGGCCGCCGGCCAGCAGGCCGGGGATCAGGCCCATGCCGAAGCCGCCCAGGTTGGAGACCGGGATGGAGATCAGCGCCAGGATGGTGGTGGCCACCCCGCAGAAGATCCGCACCAGCGGCTGGAACCAGGCGGTCAGGCCGAGCGCGATCAGCAGCAGGCCGATGATCATCGAGCCGGCGCCGGCCGTGGTGGACATCGCCACGGTCAGGTTGCCGAGCTTCAGGTGCGCGTACGGGAAGTACAGGATCGGGAGGCCGGCGAACATGGCCAGCAGGCCACCCCAGAACGGCCGGGTGCGCCGCCACCCGCGGAACCTCAGCCGGAGGCGGCTCATGCCGCCCGGGCCCTCGGGCCAGGCTTCGGCGGTTGCGCTGGACATGGTGCGACTCCTCGATGGTGGGTCCGAGGGGAAAGACGGATGGCCCCGGCCTGGCCGGGGTGCGGTCCGAGGGGGCGGCGGGTCGCCGCCCCCTCGGACCCGGGTCCGTCATCTGGGCCCGACTGGCGGGCCGTCAGATGCGGATCAGTAGCACTCGATGCCGGCGCCGGAGCCCTTGACGATGTTCAGCTTCAGGCCGTTGAGCGTGAAGGTGCCCGCCGAGGTGGCCCAGGCGGTCTGCTGAACGCCGGTCAGGTGCGCGCTGTCGGCACGCTGGGCGAAGCCCTGGCCGCCGGTCGGCAGCTTGCCGCCGTCCGCCTTCAGCTTGTCCACGGCCGACCCGGTCAGGGTGGACGCGTCCTGGCCGATGTTGATGTTCTTGAACTCGGCGTCCGCGTTCAGCTGGTTGAGGTCGATCAGCAGCTGCTTGGCGTCGACCTGCTTGGCCACGTCGTCGCTCTGACCGGCGTTGAGGACCAGGGTCCAGTTGCCGAGCGGGCCGAGGTTGGTGACCACGGACTGGCACAGGCCCTTGATCTTGGCGTGGTCGAACGCCGAGATGGCGATCGGGTGCGGGGTGCCGTTGGCCTCCACGTCCACGCCGCCGAACTGCGAGAAGCCCTCACCGTTCAGGTCCTGCGCGGTCACCTTGAACTGCTGGCCCGACACGCTGAACGAGGCGGCCAGCGCGTTCGAGGCGAGCGAGACGCCGATCGCGGCGGTGGCGGCGACGCTGGGCACCATCGCCAGGGCGAAGCGCTTCCAGCGGGTCTTGCCGTAAGACTGGGACATACGAGTCCTCCTTCTAGGACGTACATCTCCGGCCGTTTCCGGTGCGTCCCGCACGAGGTCCGGCCCGGGATGGGAGAGAGCTACGTCCTCGGTAGCGGAGAGCGCCAGTGCCGTGGGACGGCGTCGGGCGATCACCCCCGAGCGACAACCGTGCGACCGAGCGGAGTGCGCGGCCGCGGAGGCCAGGAACCGCCGCGTGGGATCTGCGGTTACCCCCCTGTCCTCACCCGGTGGGGACCCCTCGTCGCCGAGGGACCGGGCGTCGCCGATCGTGCTTGAATCCCGGGCGAAGCACAAGGGGTGCGTTACTGACGGGTAATCCAACAACAAGTGCGTTCGATCATGGAATCGAAGGCGAGTTTGCGGAGAGTGACGAAACTGGCCTGCCGCCTGGACGTCACCCCCTGGAAACACCGACGAAACACCCCCCTCCGATCACCTGGAGTGACCGAAGAGGGGTGATATCAAGATTTGGTAAACCTGCCGGGATTACCCTCGAAAGTCGTCAAATCGCCGCCGACACCGCAGGTCACCAACGGTGTCACCCGGTGCCGTCCGGCGGTCCGTCAGAACAGCACCCGGGCCAGCGCCTGACGGGCCGCCACCGTGCGCGGGTCCTCCGGGCCGATCACCTCGAACAGCTCCAGCAGCCGCAGCCGAGCGGTGTCCCGGTCGTCGCCGAAGGTCTTCGCCACGGTCGCCACCAGCCGCCCGAAGGCGTCCTCGACGTGCCCGCCGACCAGGTCCAGGTCGGCCGCCCGGAGCTGGGCCGCCACGTCCTTCGGATCGGCCGCCGCGTCGGTGCGCACCTGCTGGGGGTCGAGCTTCTCCACCCGCTGCAGCAGCTCGGCCTGGGCCAGGCCGAGCTTCGCCTCGACGTGGCCGGGCCGCTCGCCCAGCACGTTGCGGTACGCCTGGATCGCGCCGCCCAGGTCGCCCCGGTCGAGCGCGTCGTGCGCCGCCTCCAGCGCCGGGTCGGACGGCACCCGCGGCGCCGCCGGCTCCACCCCGCCGTCGCCACCGGCCGCCCGGCCGACGATGCCGAAGCGCTGCTCGGCCACCGCGATCAGCTGGTCCAGGATCTTGCGGACGTTGGCCTCGTTCTCGGCGCCCTGGAACAGCGGCACCAGCTGGCCCGCCACCACCGCCATCACGGCGGGGATGCCCTGGATGCCGAACTGCTGGGCGATCAGCGGGTTGGCGTCCACGTCGATCTTGGCGAGCACGATCCGGCCGGCGTACTCCTCGGCCAGGCGCACCAGGATCGGGCTGAGCTGCTTGCACGGGCCGCACCACTCGGCCCAGAAGTCCACCACCACCGGCACCTCGGCGGACCGCTGGACCACCTCGGTTTCGAAGGTGCCCTCGGTGACGTCGAGCACCAGGGGGTAGTCGGCGAGTGCCGGGCCGTCGCCCGCGGCGGCCTGCCGGGCCCGCTCGGCCCTGGTCTGCTCGGCCTTCTGGGCGGCCTCTCCGGCCGCCTTCACCGCGGCGAGGTCCACCGCGCCGCGCAGGGCGGAGCTGTCGATACGCGAATTCCGTGACTGCATGGCACCATCCTCCCCCGCCGGAGCACCTGACGGGCGCCAACCGCCCGGAAAAGACCGGGACGAGCCGCCCGCCGTGCGCGGGAGGTCCGACCGGAACGCGGGTCCCCACCCGCGCCGCGCGCCCGCCCGATCCCAGAGGGCGGGGCACGATGGTTGTCGCTCTTTCGCTACTCGTCGTAGCGTATCTGCCCCTGGGGCACTCCCCGCAAGCCCCCCTGGCCCTCCGGACGCGTGAGCTGAACCACTTTCCGCGGCGGGGCGGGTGCCGGGTACGGCGGGAGGTCGCTACCGTGGGGCCTCCAAGTTACTTCTGAGTAAATTCGCTAGGAGGCCCGGTGGCCCCCACCACCCCGGTCCGCGGCAAAGGCCGGCCGCGCAGCGCCGCCGCGGACCTCGCCATCCTGGAGGCCACCCGCCAGGCCCTCGCCGAGCTCGGCTGGGGCGGCCTCACCATGGGCGACGTCGCGGTGCGCGCCGGGGTCGCCAAGACCACCCTCTACCGGCGCTGGCCGTCCAAGAGCGAACTCGTGGTCGACGCCATCGCCAGCCTCTTCGACCAGCTGGAGTGCGCCGACCTGGGCAGCCTGCAGGCCGACATCGAGGCGGTGGTCGCCCAGTTCGCCGAGCTGCTCACCCGGCCCGAGACCCAGGCCGCGCTGCTCGCCCTGTTCGCCGAGGGCACCCGCGACCCGCAGCTGCGGCTGCGGATCCGGGAGCGGATCGTCCAGCCGCAGAAGGTGCTGGTGCAGCTCGGCCGGGCCAACGCGCAGGCCCGCGGCGAGATGGACCCGGACCGCGACCCGGCCACCGCCGACGAGGAGATCGACATCATCTTCGACACCATCGCCGGCACCGTCGAGCACCGGCTGCTGGTGAGCGGCGAACCCGTCACCGCGGAGTGGATCCGCCGCTTCACCACGCTGCTGCTCAACCCCCTGCCGGGGCTGCTGCGCTGACGACCCGTCAGCCGTCCAGGCCGGCCAGGTCGAGGGCGGCCAGCCGCACCGGGTCGTTCAGCACGTCGATCTCGGCGACCAGGCCGTCGACCACCGTGAACGCCATCACCGACACCGGCCGGCCGTCGATCACCGTCAGCACGCCGTAGGCGCCGTTCACCAGCACCAGGCGCGCGAACGGCACCAGCGCCCGGAAGCCGGCCGCCGAGGACGCGATCGCCGCGCCGCCGCGCAGCACCCGGTTCAGCTCGGCCAGCGCCGTGCCGCCGTCCGCCCGCAGCACCGCGTCCGGGGCGAGCACCCGCAGCAGTCCGTCGAAGTCGCCCTCCCGGGCGGCGGCCAGGAACGCCTCCACCGCGGTGCGCTGCGCCGCCGGGTCGCGGTCCGGCTCCGGCGCCCGCTCCTTCACCCGCTTCCGGGCCCGGCTCGCCAGCTGCCGCACCGCCGCCGGGGACTTCTCCAGCAGCGGCGCGATCTCCTCGAACGGCACCGCGAACAGGTCGTGCAGCACGAAGGCCAGCCGCTCGGCCGGGCCCAGCGTCTCCAGCACCACCTGCAGCGCCAGGCCGACCTGGTCGCCGAGCAGCGCCGCCCGCTCCGGGTCCTGCGCGTCCGGCGCGGCGAGCACCGGGTCCGGCACCCGCGGGTCGTCCAGCGGGTCCTCGCGGCGGCGCTCCCGGCTGCGCAGTTCGTTCAGGCAGACCCGCGAGGCGACCGTGGTCAGCCAGCCGCCGAGGTTGTCCACCTCGTCCTCGGCGTGCCGCTCCAGCCGCAGCCAGGTCTCCTGGACGGCGTCCTCGGCCTCGCCGAGCGAGCCGAGCATCCGGTACGCCACCGCCCGCAGCCTGGGCCGGTGCTCCTCGAACCGCTCGGCGAGAAGAGTTCCCCCGCTCACCTGTCACATCCCTTCCTCGGTCGGGGTCATGGAGGCAGACACCCACTGTGGCAGGCCGGACGATCACTCCGGCGGCCGGATCGGAGACCGACATGACCACCCCCGCCACCCTCCTGGTCACCGGCGGCACCGGCACCCTCGGCCGGCTCACCGTGCCCCGCCTGCTCGCCGCGGGCTTCACGGTCCGGGTCCTCACCCGCGGCGAGCACCCGGACGCCGACGGCGTCCGGTACGTCCGCGGCGACCTGGTGGCCGGCACCGGCCTGGCCGCGGCGCTGGACGGCGTCGACGCGGTGCTGCACCTGGCCGGAGGTGCGAGGGGCGACGACACGGCGGCCCGCCACCTCGCCGCGGCGCTGCGCGGCAGCGCCGTGCGGCACGTGGTGATGGTGTCGGTGATCGGCGCGGACCGGATGCCGCTCGGCTGGTTCCGGGCGAAGCGGGACGCCGAGCGGGCGCTCGCCGACAGCGGGGTGCCGTGGACCGTGCTGCGCGCCGCCCAGTTCCACGACCTGGTGTTCACCATGGCCGCCAGGCTGGCCAAGCTCCCCGTGCTGCCCGCCCCCGGGGGCCTGCGCTTCGAGCCGGTGGACGCCCGCGAGGTCGCCGACCGCCTGGTCGAACTGGTCCTCGGCGAGCCCGCCGGGCTGGTCCCCGACCTGGCCGGCCCGCGCGCCTACGCCTTCGCCGACCTGGCCCGCGGGTACCTCACCGCGACCGGCCGCCGCCGCCTCGCGCTGCCGGTGCCGCTGGCCGGGAAGGTCGGGCGCGCCTACCGGCAGGGCGAGAACCTCGCCGCCCCCGAGGCCGCGCACGGCGGCCGCAGCTGGGAGGCGTTCCTGGCGGAGCGGCTGGCCGCGTAGCGCCGCCACGAGGAGCGGGGGCAGAGGCGGACGCCCCTGCCCCCGACGGACCGTCAGAACATCGCGTTCTCGCGGTAGGTGCCCCACTCGTCGCGCAGGGCGTGGCAGATCTCGCCGAGGGTGGCCTCGGCGCGGACCGCGTGCAGCATCGGCTCGATCATGTTGGCGCCGGAGCGGGCGGCGGCCAGCATCGCGTCCAGGCCGGCCCGGACGGCGGCGTCGTCGCGGTGCGACTTGCGCTCGTTCAGCACCCGGACCTGCTCGCGCTCCACCTCGTGGCTGACCCGGAGGATCTCCAGCTCGGGGGTGACGGTGCCGGGGTGGCAGTTGACGCCGACCACCCGCTTGTCGCCCTTCTCCAGGGACTTCTGGTACTGGAAGGCGGCCTCGGCGATCTCTCCGGTGAACCAGCCCTCCTCGATGCCGCGCAGGATGCCCGAGGTCATCGGGCCGATGGGGTGGTCCGCGGTGGCCTTGTCCAGGATCCGCTGGAAGATCTCCTCCGCCTGGGCCTCGATCCTGTCCGTCATCGCCTCGACGTACCAGGAGCCGCCCAGCGGGTCGGCGACGTTGGTGACGCCGGTCTCCTCCATGATCACCTGCTGGGTGCGCAGGGCGATCTCGGCGGCCTGCTCGCTCGGCAGCGCGAGGGTCTCGTCGAGGGCGTTGGTGTGCAGCGAGTTGGTGCCGCCGAGCACCGCGGACAGCGCCTCGACGGCGGTGCGCACCACGTTGTTGTAGGGCTGCTGGGCGGTGAGCGAGACGCCCGCGGTCTGGGTGTGGAAGCGCAGCCACTGGGCCTTGTCGGTCTTGGCGCCGAAGTGGTCGCGCATCCAGCGGGCCCAGATCCGGCGGGCGGCGCGGAACTTGGCGATCTCCTCGAAGAAGTCGAGGTGCGCGTCGAAGAAGAACGACAGGCCGGGGGCGAAGACGTCGACGTCCAGGCCGCGGGAGAGGCCGAGTTCGACATAGGCCAGGCCGTCGGCGAGGGTGTAGGCGAGCTCCTGCGCGGCCGTCGCACCGGCTTCGCGGATGTGGTAGCCGGAGACCGAGAGCGGCTTGTACGCGGGGATGCCGCGGGCGCAGTGCTCCATCAGGTCGCCGATCAGGCGCAGGTGCGGCTCGGGGGCGAAGAGCCACTCCTTCTGCGCGATGTACTCCTTGAAGATGTCGGTCTGCAGGGTGCCGTTGAGCACGGCGGGGTCGACGCCCTGGCGTTCGGCGGCCACCAGGTACATGCAGAAGATCGGGACGGCGGGGCCGCTGATCGTCATCGAGGTGGTGACCTCGCCGAGCGGGATGCCGGCGAACAGCACCTCCATGTCGGCGGCGGAGTCGATGGCGACGCCGCAGTGGCCGACCTCGCCGAGCGAGCGCGGGTCGTCGGAGTCGTAGCCCATCAGGGTCGGCATGTCGAAGGCGACCGAGAGGCCGCCGCCGCCGGCCTCCAGGATCATCCGGTAGCGCTCGTTGGTCTGCTGCGCGTTCCCGAAGCCGGCGAACTGCCGGATGGTCCAGGTGCGGCCGCGGTAGCCGGTGGGGTGCAGGCCGCGGGTGTAGGGGTACTCACCGGGCCAGCCGATCCGCTCGAACCCCTCGACCTCCTGCCCGGCGGGCGGGCCGTAGACCGGTTCGACGCTCTCGCCGCTGAGCGTGGTGAAGTCCGCGTCCCGCTTGCGTGCCTTGTCGTACCGCTGCTGCCAGCGCTGCCGGCCGGCCTCGATCTGCTCGGCGTCCATCGGCTCCGACTCCCGCTCCGTGCGGCCGTCCTCGTGGGGCGGCAGAGAACTACTAGGATGTCCTAGCAATTTACTCGGACGTCCTAGTACCTGTCGATGCCTGGCGGCCGAATGCACGAACGCCCCTCCCCCGGCGGTCCGGGGAAGGGGCGCTGCGACGTGCGGGCGGCGGGTCAGACGCCGGCGGTCTCGGGGGCCGGAGCGGCCGGGGCGAGGGCGGCGGCGGCCTCGCCGGCCACCTTGCGCTCGGCGACGAAGGAGGCGAACGGGATGCAGCCGGCGGCCAGCGTCAGGACCATCCGGCCGAGCGGCCACTTGAGCTTCTGGCCGAGCAGGAAGGTCACCACGAAGTACCCGATGTAGAGGTAGCCGTGCAGCATCGCGACGTAGGTGGTGGCCTCGGCGCCGGTGTCGAAGGCGTACTTCGCGACGATGAACCCGCAGAACACCAGCAGGGCGACACCGGTCGCGATCGCCAGGGCCCGGTACCAGCCCAGCAGGGGTGGGGTCTTCATCTCTGTCCTCGCCTCACTCGGCCACGTCTCACCGGCGCGCCCCGCCTGGGCGCACCGCTGCATCGAGGGTAACCGCCCCTACGCGTCGTCCCCGCCGGGGCCCTCCTGGCGCGGCAGGGCGAAGTCGCCGGCCGCGACGCGCAGCGGGCGCAGCAGGTCGAAGACGTTCTGGCAGTCCTGCTCGTCGTAGCCCTCCAGGCCGAAGTCGACGGCCATCAGCTCGCGGGTGGCCTCCTCGACCACCTTGCGGCCGCGCTCGGTGATGGCGGCCAGGACGCCGCGGCCGTCCAGCGGGTTGGGGCGGCGGGTCACCAGGCCGGCGCCCTCCAGCCGGTCGACGGTGTTGGTGACGCTGGTGGGGTGGACCATCAGCCGCTCGCCGATCTTGGAGAGCGGGAGCTCGCCGGCCCGGCTGAAGGTGAGCAGCACCAGGGCCTCGTAGCGGGCGAAGGTCAGGCCGTAGGGCTTGACCACCGCGTCGACCCGGGCCAGCAGGATCTGGTGCGCGCGCATCACCGAGGTGATCGCCGCCATCGACGGCACGCTGCCCCAGCGCCGGGTCCACAGCTCGTCGGCGCGGGCGATCGGGTCGAAGTCGAGGGAGAGGGGCTTGGCCACGCACCCCACCGTACTCGCGGGGGGCGGGCGGGGTAGCAGGTGTCCACGATGGCAGACAAGGCCACCTCTTGGCGGGATCACGCCAAACAGATGGACAACGCCGCCCGGCGGCCGTTTACACCGGATATTCCGGCAATATTCAGTGAACGGACGGGAGTTGGGCGGATCCCCAGACCGCGCCGCATGGTTCGCGGCTAAACCTCTGCTTTTCCGACTTCGACATTGCGGGTCCACTGGCGAGAGTTTGCCAATCGTTGCCGAAGTGCTGTTCCCGCATTTGAACGATCGTCATGCTTCTGGCCAGCCCCGTTCGACGCCGCCGGCCCCACCCCACCGGCAGCAGTCGTCTGACCGCACGGAGCTGCACGTCAGCACTCGTTCCGCCCCAGCAGGCACTGACCCCGGTGCCCCGGAACGGCGTGCGACCGCGCACACGCGGTTGATCCGGAAGGAATCCGTTCGTGAAGCGAAAGCTCGCTGTCGGAGCCGTTCTCTCTGCCTCGGCCATCCTGGCCTCCGCGATCCAGGTGAGCGCCGGGATCGCCCAGGCCGTCCCCAACCCGGCCGCCCAGAACGTCGCGGGCCAGCACCGCGGCGAGCTGCTGGCGCTCGCCGCCGCGCAGGCCCCCGGCGCGGCCAAGACCCTGGGCCTCGGCGCCCAGGAGAAGCTGGTCGTCAAGGACGCCGTCGTCGACGCCGACGGCACCCGCCACTTCCGCTACGAGCGCACCTACAACGGACTGCCGGTGCTCGGCGGCGACCTGGTGGTCCACCAGGACGCCAAGGGCCAGGTCCGCTCCTCCGACCTCGCAGTGAAGGGCAGCCTGGCCCCCGCCTCGCTGAGCCCGAAGCTGACCGCCGGTCAGGCCTCCAACAAGGCCGCCGGCACGGTGCAGGCCACCGTCGGCCAGGCCGGCGACGCCGACGAGGCCGTGATCTCCTCGGTCTCCGGCGCCGGCGCCGCCCAGCTGGTGATCTTCGCCGCGGACGGCAACCCCCGCCTCGCCTACCGGACCACCGTCGAGGGCATGCGCGCGGACGGCACCCCCAGCCGTCAGATCCTGGTCACCGACGCGGACAGCGGCGCGGTGCTCTCCACCCACGAGGAGATCCAGACCGCCAACGCGACCGGCACCGGCAACGGCGTCTTCGTCGGCAACGTCTCGCTGACCACCACGCTGTCCGGCAGCACCTACTCGCTGAAGGACGCCACCCGCGGCGGCCAGTACACCACCACCCTGGCCGGCAAGACCTCGGGCAAGGGCACCCTCTACTCCAAGACCAGCAACACCTGGGGCAACGGCACCGTCTCCAACGGCGAGTCCGCGGCCGTGGACGCGCAGTACGGCGCGGCGGTCACCTGGGACTTCTACAAGAACACCTTCGGCCGCAGCGGCATCCGCAACGACGGTGTCGGCGCGTACAGCCGGGTCCACTACGGGCGCAATTACGTCAACGCCTTCTGGGACGACAGCTGCTTCTGCATGACCTACGGTGACGGCTCGTCCAACACCCACCCGCTGACCGAACTCGACGTCTCCGGCCACGAGATGAGCCACGGCGTCACCTCCAACACGGCCGGCCTGAACTACTCGGGCGAGTCCGGCGGCCTCAACGAGGCGACCAGCGACATCTTCGGCACCATGGTGGAGTTCTACGCCAACCTGTCGAAGGACGTGCCGGACTACCTGATCGGCGAGCTGATCAACATCAACGGCAACGGCACGCCGCTGCGCTACATGGACAAGCCCTCCAAGGACGGCGCGTCCGCCGACTACTGGTCCTCCACGGTCGGCAGCAAGGACGTCCACTACTCCTCGGGCGTCGCCAACCACTTCTTCTACCTGCTGGCCGAGGGCAGCGGCGCGAAGACCATCAACGGGGTCAGCTACAACTCGCCGACCTACAACGGCTCGACCATCACCGGCATCAGCCGGGCCAAGGCCCAGCAGATCTGGTACCGGGCGCTGACCGTCTACATGACCTCCACCACCAACTACAAGGGCGCCCGCACCGCGACGCTGAGCGCGGCGGCCGACCTCTACGGTTCCGGCTCGACCGAGTACAACACGGTCGCCGCCGCCTGGGCCGCGGTCAACGTCAACTGACGCACCCGTCCCGGAAAAGCCCGCGGCGGTCGGGCCTCCCACGAGGAGGCCCGGCCGCCGCGCACCACGTTGCGGGTCAGGCGGTCGCCGGGGCGGCGACCACCTCGCCGCGCTCCTCCCGGGCCAGCATCCGCTCGGCGAAGAACCCGCCGGTCGGGAGCACCGAGAGCACGAACAGCAGGATGCCGCGCTTGGGCTCCCAGCGGCGCTGCTGCCAGGCCTGGGCGAGGAAGACCACGTACAGGATGAACAGGATGCCGTGCACCATGCCCATCACCGGCACGGCGTCGAAGCTGGTGGTGCGCTTCAGCACCGAGCAGATCAGCAGCAGGATGAAGGACAGGCCCTCGGGGCCGGAGACCAGGCGCAGGCGGTGGACGGCGGCGACGCTCTTCACGGGGGTTTCCTCACGGGGGCACGGGCGGGCTTGTACGGACAGCTTGTGAATGCACGCACAAGCCGTGCCTATTATCACCGACCTGACAACGCCGACGGACGGACCCCCTATCCTGCTGTGCTGCGCGCGGCCTGAGCGGCAGGCCCGCACCACCCACGGGGGACGAGCGACATGTTCAAGCGGGACTGGAACCGCCACACCTGTGCCCGGCGCGGCCACATCACCTACGCGCCCGACGAAGCGGGGCTGCGCGCCCGCCTGCACACCGAGACCTCGCTCGGGACCGCCTGGCGCTGCCTGCGCTGCGGCGACTTCGCGCTCGGCGAGCCGCACGGCTCCGGCCCGGCCGAGAACGCCCCGCTGGTCCCCCGCGGCAAGGCGCTGCGCGACCTGTTCATCCTGCGCTTCCTGGCCGTCGAGCGGCTGCTGCGCGGCCTGCTGATCGTGATCGTCGCCTGGGGCGTGTGGAAGTTCTCCAACAGCCAGGACGCGGTGCGCCGGATCTTCGACGAGAACCTCTCCGTGCTGAAGCCGGTCACCGAGCACTTCCACTGGGACCTGGAGCACTCGCCGATCGTCGACACCATCCGCAAGACCTTCGACTACAAGCACTCCACGCTGCTGTACGTCGCCGTCGCGCTGGTGGTCTACGCGCTGGTCGAGATCGTCGAGGCCTTCGGCCTGTGGTGGGGACAGCGGTGGGCGGAGTACCTGACGGTGGTCGCCACCGCCGCGTTCCTGCCGCTGGAGGGCTACGAGCTGACCGAGCACGTCAGCGTGCTGAAGATCTGCACGCTGCTGCTGAACATCGCCGCGGTGCTCTGGATCATGCTCTCCAAGCGGCTGTTCGGGCTGCGCGGCGGCCGGGCGGCGTTCGAGGCGGAGAAGCACTCGGCCTCGCTGCTGGAGGTCGAGGAGTCCGCCGGCGCCGTCCCGCAGGCGGCCTGACGGCGCATCGGGCCGGTACGGGTTTTGTACCGGCTCGGTACCAGCCGTCCGCGCCCCCTCCCCGCACGGGGCGGGGGCCCGATACATTCACCGGGTGGCACAGTTCCGACTTCAGGGGTCAAAGGTCCTAGCCGTCGATCTGGCAGGGGACACCGTCAAGGCCCGCAACGGCTCGATGGTCGCGTACACCGGGCAGATGGGCTTCAAGAAGCTCTCCGGCGGCGGCGACGGCCTGCGTGGCATGGTCACCCGCCGGCTCACCGGCGAGCGCATGGAGGTCATGGAGGTGAGGGGGCAGGGCACCTGCTTCTTCGCCGACAAGGCCACCGAGATCAATCTGGTCCGGCTGAACGGCGAGACGCTGTACGTCGAGTCGGACAACCTGCTCTGCACCGAGGCGACGCTGCACACCGGCACCTCCTTCACCGGGCTGAACGGCATGGCCAGCGGCAACGGCCTGTTCACCACCAAGGTGGAGGGCCAGGGCTGGGCCGCCGTCACCTCCAAGGGCCCGGCGGTCATCCTGCGGGTCTCGCAGGGCATGCCGCCGCTGCGGGTCGACCCCGGGGCGTACGTCGCGCACACCGGCAACCTCAACCGGTCCCTGAAGTCCGGTGCGGGCTGGACCACCCTGATCGGCGAAGGCGGCGGCGAGGCGATGCAGGTCGAGTTCACCGGTGAGGGCCTGGTCTACGTCCAGCCCTCCGAGCGGATGACCTTCGGGGGCGACGTCTGATGGCCTTCACCCGGATCAACAACAAGATGATCTCCGCCCAGGTGATCCCCGGTCAGCGGATCTTCTCCCAGCGCGGCTCGATGCTCGGCTACACCGGCGAGGTCACCTTCAAGCCCAACATGGCCGGCGGCCAGGGCGGCGTGATGTCGATGATCGGCCGCCGGGTCGCCAACGAGGACACCCCGCTGATGACCGTCGAGGGCCAGGGCACCGTGATGTTCGGCCACGGCGGCCACCACGTGCACCTGATCGACCTGACCGGCGACGCGCTCTTCGTCGAGGCCGACCGGCTGCTCGCCTTCGAGGGCAGCCTGCAGCAGTCCACCATGTTCATGGGCCAGCAGGGCGGCCTGATGGGCGTGGTCCGCGGCCAGGTCACCGGCCAGGGCCTGTTCACCACCCAGCTGACCGGCAAGGGCGCGGTCGCGGTGATGGCCCACGGCGGCGTCGTCGAACTCCCCATCACCCCCGGCCAGCCGGTGCACGTCGACCCGCAGGCGTACGTCGCGCACCGCGGCCAGGTGACCAACAAGCTCTCCAGCGCCGTCGGTTGGCGCGACATGATCGGCCGGGGCTCCGGCGAGGCGTTCCAGCTCGAACTCTCCGGGCAGGGTGCGGTCTACGTGCAGGCCAGCGAGGTGAAGCTCTGATGTCCTACCCCCCGCAGCAGCCCCCGTACGGGCAGCAGCCCTACCCGCCCCAGCAGCCCCCCTACGGCCAGCAGCCGTACCCGCAGCAGGGCGGCTACCCGCCGCAGGGCCAGCCGTACCCGCCGCAGGGGCCGCCGCCCGGGTACGACCAGCAGCAGTACCAGCAGGCCTACCAGCCCACCCAGGCCGGCCAGCCGATGCCCCCGCAGCAGCAGTACCAGGCGGGCCCCGGCGGCCAGTTCGGCGCGCCGCTGCTGCAGGCTCCCGGCGGCGAGGGCCCCAAGGTGTGGGACCCGTCGAGCCTGCCCGCGAACGACAACGTCAACCCGTACTGCTTCTCGGTCGACCTGAACGGCGCGTACTACCTGCAGAAGGGCAAGATGATCGCCTACTACGGCGAGATGCGCTTCTCGGGCGTCGGCCGCGGCGTCATCGACCAGATGCTGGAGCGGAACTTCAACTCCCCGCTGCACGCCTCGGACTGGGTGGTCGCCGAGGGCCGCGGCAAGCTGCTGCTCGCCGACCGGGCCTTCGACCTGAACTCCTACGACCTGGAGAACGGCAACCTGACGGTCCGTTCGGGGAACCTGCTCGCCTTCGAGCCCTCGCTGCAGCTCA
The DNA here is from genome assembly GCF_040678815.1 of Kitasatospora sp. NPDC049285. NCBI lineage: Bacteria > Bacillati > Actinomycetota > Actinomycetes > Kitasatosporales > Streptomycetaceae > Kitasatospora > Kitasatospora sp. NPDC049285. The sequence goes on from NZ_JBFAQR010000005.1 coordinate 211,279, forward strand.
AGCAGTCGATCATCCCCGGCTTCCTCACCCTGATCGGCACCGGCAAGTTCGTCGCGGCCTCCAACGGCCCCGTGCACTTCGTCGAACCGCCGATCCGGGTCGACCCGCAGGCCCTGGTCGGCTGGGCGGACTGCCCCGCGCCCTGCCACCACTACGACCACAGCTACATGCACGGCCTGATCGGCGGGCTGCGGCACCTGACCGGACTCGGCGGCGCGAGCGGCGAGGAGCACCAGTTCGAGTTCATCGGCGCCGGGCAGGTGCTGATGCAGTCCACCGAGACGCTGATGGCCGACCGCTCGGTCGGCGTCGTCGCCGCGGAGGCCGGCGTCCCCGGCTCCGGCGTCCCGCACCAGGGCGCCGCCGGCCACGGCGCGCAGCAACAGCTCCCCAACATCCCCGGCCTCGGGAACCTCGGGAACCTGGGGGACCTGGGACGGCGCTTCGGCCTGTAGGCACCGTCGGACGGGGGTGCGGGGAGACCGGTCTCCCC
>NZ_JBFAQR010000006.1:0-209045 GCF_040678815.1 Kitasatospora sp. NPDC049285
GCGGCGCACGATGAGCTTGTCCGACGCCTTGTTCGGGCGACGGGTGCGGCCCTCGGGCTTGCCCCACGGCGAGACCGGGTGGCGACCACCGGAGGTCTTACCCTCACCACCACCGTGCGGGTGGTCGATCGGGTTCATGGCCACACCACGCACGGTCGGGCGGACGCCCTTCCAGCGCATACGGCCGGCCTTGCCCCAGTTGATGTTCGACTGCTCGGCGTTGCCGACCTCGCCGACGGTCGCGCGGCAGCGCGCGTCCACCAGGCGGATCTCGCCGGAGGGCATGCGCAGGTGCGCCATGCGACCCTCACGGGCGAGCAGCTGGATGCCGGCACCCGCGGAGCGGGCCATCTTGGCGCCACCGCCGGGACGGAGCTCCACCGCGTGGATGGTGGTACCGACCGGGATGTTGCGCAGCGGCAGGTTGTTGCCCGGCTTGATGTCGGCCCCGGGGCCGTTCTCGATCCGGTCACCCTGCGCCACGCCGCGGGGGGCGATGATGTAGCGCTTCTCGCCGTCCGCGTAGTGCAGGAGCGCGATGCGCGCAGTGCGGTTCGGGTCGTACTCGATGTGCGCGACCTTGGCCGGCACGCCGTCCTTGTCGTGACGACGGAAGTCGATCAGACGGTAGGCGCGCTTGTGACCGCCACCCTGGTGGCGAGCAGTGACACGACCGGCGTTGTTACGGCCGCCCTTGCTGTGCAGCGGGCGAACCAGCGACTTCTCCGGCGTGGACCGCGTGATTTCGACGAAGTCGGCCACGCTGGAGCCACGGCGGCCCGGCGTAGTCGGCTTGTACTTGCGGATACCCATTTCTGTCCTCGTCCTTGACGACGATCGCAGTCCCTGACCCTAGGGTCAGGCGACCGGACCACCGAAGATGTCGATGCGGTTGCCCTCGGCCAGCGTCACGATCGCGCGCTTGGTGTCCTTGCGCTTGCCGAAACCGGTGCGGGAGCGCTTGCGCTTGCCCTGGCGGTTCAGCGTGTTCACGGCCTCGACCTTGACCGAGAAGACCGCCTCGACGGCCTGCTTGATCTGGGTCTTGTTGGCACCGGGAGCCACGACGAACGTGTACTTGTTCTCGTCGAGGAGCGAGTAGCTCTTCTCGGAGATGACCGGCTTGATCAGGACGTCACGGGGGTCCGTGAACGTCTTGGAGGTGATCTCGCTCATCAGGCGGCAGTCCCTTCGAGCTCGCCCTCAGCAGCAACGGCCTTGGCGGACGCGGCCGGACCGGCCACGAAACGCTCGAAGGCGGCCTGGGTGAAGACCACATCGTCGGAGACGAGCACGTCGTAGGTGTTCAGCTGGCCGGCGTCCAGGATGTGCACGTTCGCCAGGTTGCGGGCGGACAGGATGCCCAGCTCGTCCTCGCGCTCGACCACCAGGAGGAGGTTCTTGCGCTCGGAGATCTTGCCGAGCAGGCTCTTCGCGGCCTTGGTCGACGGCGCCTCGGTGGCAACCACGCCGGTGACGACGTGGATGCGGTTGTGGCGGGCCCGGTCCGTGAGCGCACCGCGGAGCGCGGCGGCGATCATCTTCTTCGGGGTCCGCTGCGAGTAGTCACGCGGCACGGGACCGTGCACGACGCCACCACCGGCGAACTGCGGCGCGCGGGTCGAGCCCTGACGGGCACGACCGGTGCCCTTCTGGCGGTACGGCTTCTTGCCGCCACCACGGACCTCGCCACGACGCTTGACCTTGTGAGTGCCCTGACGGGCCGCAGCGAGCTGCGCCACGACGACCTGGTGCATCAGCGGAACGCTGACCTTGGCGTCGAAGATCTCGGCGGGCAGCTCGAGGCTGCCGGCCTTGTCGCCGGCCGGCGACAGAATGTCAATGGTGCTCATATCCTTCACAGCCCCTTCGCCGCGGTGCGGACGAGGACGAGGCCGCCGTTCGGACCCGGGATCGCGCCCTTGATGAGCAGCAGACCCTTCTCCGCGTCGACCGCGTGCACGGTCAGGTTCTGGGTGGTCACGCGCTCGTGACCCATCCGACCCGCCATACGCATGCCCTTGAACACACGGCCCGGGGTGGCGCAGCCACCGATGGAACCGGGGGAACGGTGCTTGCGCTGGGTGCCGTGACCGGCGCCGAGGCCCTTGAAGTTGTGACGCTTCATGACACCGGCGAAGCCCTTGCCCTTGGAGGTGCCGGTCACGTCGACCTTGACACCCGCCTCGAACAGCTCGGCGGTGATCTCCTGGCCCAGGGTGTACTCGGACGCGTCCGAGGTACGGAGCTCGACCAGGTGGCGGCGGGGGGTGACACCGGCCTTGGCGAAGTGGCCCTGGAGGGGCTTGTTCACCTTGCGGGGGTCGATCTCGCCGAAGCCGATCTGCACGGCGTCGTAGCCGGCCGGGCTGTCGGCGGTGTGGACCTGGGTCACGACATTGGGCCCAGCCTTGACGACGGTCACCGGGACGACCCGGTTGTTCTCGTCCCAGACCTGGGTCATGCCGAGCTTCTCGCCCAGGATGCCCTTAATCTGCTTAGCCATCTTCGGTGCGCCTCTCAGAGCTTGATCTCGATGTCGACACCGGCCGGCAGGTCGAGACGCATCAGCGAGTCAACCGTCTTCGGCGTGGGGTCGAGGATGTCGATCAGACGCTTGTGAGTGCGCATCTCGAAGTGCTCGCGCGAGTCCTTGTACTTGTGCGGCGAGCGGATGACGCAGTACACGTTCTTCTCAGTGGGCAGCGGCACCGGGCCCGCGACCTGCGCACCAGTACGGATCACCGTCTCGACGATCTTCTTCGCCGAGGAGTCGATGACCTCGTGGTCGTAGGCCTTGAGCCGGATGCGGATCTTCTGTCCCGCCATGGCTACCTTGTAGTCCTTCGTTCGTGAGTTGCCGCACGACTCCTCCTCCGACCCCCGCGCTCGGGCGTGTCGCACTCGCGCTTGCAAAAAACCGGCGAAGAATCTCGTCGGTCTCGAATTGCTGGGGGAGGTGAGCCGGATCGAGGCCCCGCACACGCTTCCCGGAAGATTCCCGTACTTTCGCCCCGCAGCTGCCGCGGTGTCGCTTACACACCACTGCACCCACATACAGCACGTGGGCACATGAACGGCCATTCACGGGAACGACGAGTACATGGGACTCGCTTCCGGTCCTCCCGGCGGGAGGCGCGCAGCATCGGCACTCAACCGAGCAACCCGGACATCCTGCCACAGAACGCGGCCGAGACGCCAATCGGGTGGATCCGACCATGATCGGATCCACCCGAGCGGGTGAGCTGGTCAGACGTTCGACGGGGCTCAGCGGCGCCAGATCACGTAGCCGCCGCCGTACTCGCGGTCGGGGTGCTTGTTGACCTTGACGACGTGCCAGCCGGACGGGGCCTTCGGCCAGCTGGTGGCCGGGTCGGCGTCCGGGGCGTCCTTCGGCAGCGGGACCACGGCGACGTTCGCCGCGGCCGGCGGCGGGGTGCCGTAGCGCAGGCTGACCGTCCAGACCCGGCCCGGGTAGACCAGGTAGCTCTGGGCCATCCGCAGGCCCCAGTCGACGTCCCACTCCATCACCAGGTTGTCGCCGGGCCGGAGTTCGGCGTCCTGGGCGAAGCCGACCGCGATCGCCTTCTTGTAGCCGGTGTAGTAGCGGTTGGTGATGTGGGTGCTCATCACCGAGGTGGCCAGCACCGCGAAGCCGGTCAGCAGCACGCCCAGCAGCCAGCCGGAGCGGCGGCCGGCCAGCAGCCGCACCAGCACGCAGCCGGCCAGCACCAGCAGGGCGCCCGCGGTGGTGCGCCAGAGGTGCAGCTCGGTCCAGTTGTGGGCCAGGAACAGCGCGTCCGGCATGGTCCACGGGATGATGTCGACCTTGTGCAGCGCCGGGCCGACCAGCCGCACCACCACGCCGCCGGTGGCCACCATGAACAGCGAGCCGCCGGCCCACAGCCACAGCACCTGACGGCGGGTCAGCCGGACCAGCGCGGCCGCCCCGATCACGAAGAAGACCGGCACCAGCGGGGCCAGGTAGCGGGCGTACACCCAGTTGTCGACGCGCGCGTCGTTGCCCAGGCCCGCCGAGGAGGCCAGCGCCACCCCGGCCACCAGGGCGAGCAGGCAGAACGAGACCACCCGGTCGGCGACCGCGAAGCGGCGGCTGAACACCGCCACCAGGCACAGCACCACGGCCACCGCGGCCAGGCCGTACGAGCTGGTGGTGAAGTACCACCACTGGCCGACCACCCGCTTCAGCGTGCGCAGCAGCAGGTGGGTGTCGATCAGGTTCTTCACCACCTGGGTGCCGACCGAGCTGGCCGGGCTGTCCTTGAACTGGGCCTGCACCCAGATCGCGAACAGCTTGTCCAGCACGCCGCCGACCGCCAGCACCGCCAGCCCGGTCCAGGAGGCCCGCCTGGGCGCCCAGCGCCGCACCAGCGCCGCCACCAGCACCAGGCAGGTCAGCGCCACCACCACGCCGCCGCGGTCGTGGGTGGCCATCGCGTACGCCGCCAGCGCGCCGGTGCCGGCCGCGTACCAGGAGCGGCGGCGCACCGTGCCCGCGGACAGCCAGCCGTGCATGGTGATCGCCCAGGCCAGCAGGATGACCGTGAAGACCGTCTCGGACATCGCGTACTCGGCGTAGAAGACCACCGGCCCGAGCGCCGCGGCGGCCGTGCCGATCAGCAGCGCCGCCGGGCGGGACAGCGCGAGCCGGCGCAGCGCCAGGTAGGCCAGCGGGAAGACCAGCGCGCTGACCAGCGCGTTGGTCGCCATCACCAGCCGGAAGATGCTCTCCGCGTCGTGGCCCAGCCGGTAGGCCGGGACCAGCAGCAGCGGGTAGCCGCCGGGGATGACCACGCCGACCGGCATCTCGGTGGTCGGATGGCCGGCCAGCACCCGGGCGATCGCCAGGTACGAGGCCTCGTCCGCGTGGATCACCGGGAAGGTGTGGCCGCGCGACAGCACCCAGCGGAAGGCCGCCTGGGCGAGGTACCCGGCCAGCAGGGCGAACGCCCACAGGCCGCGCCTGCCGGGCCGCTCGGCGCCGCCGGACGGCTCGCGCTGCGCCGGCCCGTCCGCCGCCGCGGTCCGTGCCGCGGTGCCGGTTATGGTGTCCACCCGCCGTTCCCCCTGACTGTCCGTCGGCATGGTCAGCCGCTCTGCCGCGATCCGCCGGTCAGTGCGTGCCGGGCCATCACCTTGGCGCCGTCCGCTCGGCCGTGGCGCAGCGCGCCCGGCAGCATGGTCAGCGCGTGCAGCCGCGACGCGCTGTGGAACCGGGCCGCGCGGGCGGCCTTGGGCCAGCCGCGGGCGTCCATCCGCTCGGCGACCGCGGTGAAGTACTTCTCGGCCTCGGTGAACCGGGAGCCGGAGAAGGCCTGCACCGAGGACTCGCTGACCGCGTGCCGGCGGTACTGGAAGACCGGGGCGCCGCCGTCGATCACCATCTGCTCGCCCAGCTCCAGCAGGTCGACCACCAGCGCCAGGTCCTGGATCACCGAGTAGTCGTCGCGGAAGTTGACCTGCCGCAGCGCCTCGCCGCGCCAGCAGATGGACGGGAAGTACAGCCAGTTGCCGCGCAGCACGCTGGCCGCCAGCTCCTCGCCGCCCATCAGCCGGCGCCCCTCCACCTTGGGCGCGTACAGCCGGCGCTTGGTCTGGTCGACCAGGCCGGAGGTGACGTTGCCGTCGCCGTCGATCACCTCGACGCCCGGCTGCACCATGCCCGCGCCCGGGTGCTCCTTGAGCACCGCGCGCACGGTCTCCAGGTAGGTCGGGTGCAGCAGGTCGTCGCAGCCCATGATGACCACGTGCTCGGCCTCGGAGAGCCGCACGCACTTCTGGAAGTTCTTGGTGATGCCGAGGTTCTGCTCGTTGCGCAGGTAGTGCACCCGCTCGTCGCCGAGCGAGGCGAACCAGCCGGGGACCTCCGGCTCGCGGCCGTCGTCGATCACCACGAGGCGGAAGTCACCGTCGGTCTGGGCCAGGACGCTGCGCACGGCGTCCTGCATCAGTCGCACGTCCCCGTAGTACGGGAGCATGAAGTCGAAGCCGGCCACCGGGTCAGACCTTCAGCGTGGAGGAGGGCTTGGGCTCGTCGGTGCTGAGCCGCTCCTCGTTGCTGCGCACGCCCTCGTTGATCGCGACGGTGCGGGCCAGGTCGGTGAGCTTCTTCTCGATCGAGCGGAAGCGCAGGAAGGTGTTCAGGGTCAGGAAGCCGACGCCCAGCACCATCACGTACAGCACCAGGTCGGTGCCGCGGCCGACACCGAGCTGGTGGGCCAGCCAGGTGACGTCGCCCGGGCGGAGCACCGCGTAGATGTTCGCGATCACGAAGACCGAGAACGCGATGCGCTTCCAGGCGCGGGTGTTGGCGCGGTCCCAGCGCCGGATGAACATCAGTGCCAGCGAGACCGAGCCCAGGATGAGGACCAGCTGGATCCAGAAGAACTTCATCGGCGGCCACGCTCCCGCAAGGAGATGTCGAAGAGGATGTTGACGCCGTTGATCAGGGACTGACCCTTGGCGCGCGAGTATTCGGTGTACAGGATGTCGACCGGCAGCTCGGCGACCCGCAGGTCGGAGCCGGCCAGGAAACTGACGATCTCGGAGGCGTGCGCCATGCCGTTCATGGTGATCCGGATGCGCCCGGCCGCCTCACGGTTGAGCACCCGCAGCCCGTTGTGGGCGTCGGTCAGCTTGAGCTTGCGCGCGGTCGGGCTGACCGCGGCGGCGGTGCGCAGCACGACCCGCTTGATCCACGGCACCTGGCCGTTCTGCTCGATGAAGCGCGAGCCGAGCACCACGTCGGCGGTGCCGGTGCGCAGCAGCTCGACCATCTTCTCGACGTCGGCCGTCTGGTGCTGGCCGTCGGCGTCGAAGGTGGCGAAGAACTCGGCGCCGGGCTGCTCCAGGGCGTACTTCAACCCGGTCTGCAGCGCCGCGCCCTGGCCCAGGTTCACCGGGTGGCGGACCAGGTGGGCACCGGTCTCGCCGACGTGCTTCGCGGTGTCGTCGGCGCTGCCGTCGTCCACCACGACGATGTTCGGGAAGGTCTTGCGGGCCTCCTCCACCACGTCGGCGATCACCTGGCCCTCGTTGTAGGCCGGGATCACCAGCCAGACATCGTCGTATAGGGACACAGAGGCTCCAACGTGGGACGGCCGCGCCGGGGGTGGCGCGGTGGTCGGTATCTTGTCGAGGATCGGCACGCTCTACTCCCCGGAGACGGAGGCGCGCACGGGACCGGTTCCGGCGCGGTCGGCTTCGGCCGACGGCGCTGCGGCGCGGTCGCGGAAGCTCAGCCTGAGCGCGGTCAGCATACCGAGCACGGTGGCGAGCGAGCCAAGCGCGTACGCCAGGATCACCCGGGTCGCGACGTCGCCGGGCACGAAGGTGACCCCGACCAGGACGGCCGTTCCCACCGCCCAGCACAGCAGTTGCAGGTGGTGCCGGTGGAAGACCATCAGCGCCTGGCCGAGCACCATCGCGAACATGTAGGCGACGGTGCCGAGCGAGAGCAGGAAGAAGTCCAGGTGCCCGAGGACCGGCTTGGCGCCGAACAGCACCTGGATCAGCCACGGGCCGAGCATCGTGGCGGGGATGCCGCCGGCCACGCCGAGCGCCCCCACCACCAGGCCGATCTTGCGCAGCATCGCGGAGAACGCCGCCCGGTCGCCGGCCGCGAAGGCCGCGGACAGCCCGTTGAGCAGCGAGGCCTGCAGCGAGCCGAAGACGAACAACGGCACCCGGGCCAGCACCAGCGCGTTCAGCAGCGCGGCGATCAGCACGCTGTCGGTGGGCGCGAGCAGCTTGGTGCTCATCACCGCGGCGTTGACCACCACCTGCGACAGCAGGGTGGAGCAGATCAGCAGGCCGAGGCCGCCGGACAGCTCCCGCCAGCCGATCACCCCGCCGGGCCGCAGCCCGCGCACCAGCGGCGGCAGGGTGACCAGCACGGCGACCACCGGGGCGACCGCCAGCACCAGGCTGAACGCCAGCGCCGAGTGCAGCCCGGCCACCATGCATCCGGCCGCCAGCACGATCCGCAGGCCGCCGTCGACGGCGAGCTGGGTGCCGTAGGCGCCGAACCGGCCGAGGCCGGCCAGGATGCCGCGGGTCAGGTAGCACAGGGCCATTCCGGTGAACGCCCCGCCGAGCGCGGCGACCAGCGAGCGGTCGCCGTGGAACAGCGCGTCGGCCAGCGGGTCGGCCGCCAGGCCGAGCGCCAGCAGGGTGGCGCCGAGGATCGCCGCGGTCAGCGCGCCGGCCCGGCGCAGCACCGGGGTGGCGCCGTGGCCGTCGACCGCGCGGGCGGCGACGATCCGGGTGAGCTCCTGCTCGATCGGGAAGAACACGCCGATGCCGACCGACATCACGATCGTCCAGAGCACCGAGACGTTGGCCATCGCGTCGGTGGACAGGCTGTGCCCGGCCACGCCGAGGTGCACGTAGGACGCGGCGCCGAGCACGACGGTGCCGCCGGCGACCGCGACGGTCCCCGGCGGCAGCGCCGTTGCGAGCTTGGCGAACACGCCTCTCATCGGTTTCTCCCGGCGGCGGCGAGCTCGGCGAAGACCGGGGTGGCCAGCGCGGCTGCCAGCTGCTCGCGCCAGTCGGGCAGCGGGGCGAGGCCGGCCGCGGCCCAGCGGTCGTGGCCGAGCACACTGAAAGCGGGTCGGACGGCGGGACTGGGGAAGGCCGCCGAGGTGGTCGGGCGGATCCGCTCGGGGTCCAGGCCGGCCAGCCGGTAGGTCTCCCGGGCCAGTCCGCACCAGGTGGTGCGGCCGCTCGCGGTGCCGTGGTAGACGCCCGCGGGGGCGGTGCCGGCCAGCGCGGCGGTGCCGAGCTCGACCAGTCGCCCGGCCAGCGCGTACGACCAGGTGGGCTGGCCCTGCTGGTCGTCGACCACGTCGAGGGTGTCACGCTGGGCGGCCAGCCGCAGCATGGTGGCGACGAAGTTCTTCCCGTGTTCGCCGTACAGCCACGCGGTGCGGACCACGTAGCCGTGCTCCGGCAGCAGTTCGGCCACGGCCTGCTCGCCGACCAGCTTGGAGCGGCCGTAGGCGTTGACCGGGGCGGTGGCGGCGTCCTCCGGGTACGGCTGCGTGGCGTCGCCGGGCAGCACGTAGTCGGTGGAGACGTGCAGCAGCACCGCGCCGACCTTGGCACAGGCCGCGGCGAGGTTGCGGACGCCGGCGCCGTTGACGGCGGTGGCGTCGGCCTCGGCGGTCTCCGCGCCGTCGACGTTGGTCCAGGCGGCGCAGTTGACGACCACCTGGTGGCCCTCGACCGCGGCGAGCACGGCGGCCGGGTCGGTGATGTCGAGGTCGGCGCGGCCGAGCGCGGTGGCCTCGGCGCCCGGGAGCTGGGCGAGGCGGGACAGCACGTCCTGCCCGAGCATCCCGGCGGCGCCGGTGACCAGCCAGCGGGTGGCGCCCGCGGTGTTCGCGGTCACTTCTGCAGCGCCGCCTTCGCCTTCAGCGGCTCCCACCAGGCGCGGTTCTCGCGGTACCAGGCGATGGTGGCGGCCAGGCCGTCCTCGAACTTGACCTGCGGCTGGTAGCCGAGCTCGCTGCTGATCTTGGAGATGTCGATCGAGTAGCGCAGGTCGTGGCCCTTGCGGTCCTCGACGTACTCGACCATGTCCCAGCTCGCGCCGGCCGCGTCCAGCAGCAGGCCGGTGAGCTCCTTGTTGGTGACCTCGGTGCCGCCGCCGATGTTGTAGACCTGCCCGGCGCGGCCGCCGCGCATCGCCAGGTCGATGCCGCGGCAGTGGTCCGAGACGTGCAGCCAGTCGCGGATGTTGCCGCCGTTGCCGTACAGCGGGACCTTCTTGCCGTCGATCAGGTTGGTCGTGAACAGCGGGATGACCTTCTCCGGGAACTGGTAGTGCCCGTAGTTGTTGGAGCAGCGGGTCACCACCACGTCCATGCCGTGGGTGCGGTGGTAGGCCAGCGCCAGCAGGTCGGAGGCCGCCTTGGAGGAGGAGTACGGGGAGTTCGGCTCCAGCGGCCACTCCTCGGTCCAGGAGCCCTCGCTGATCGAGCCGTACACCTCGTCCGTGGAGATGTGCACGAAGCGGCCGACGCCGTGCTTGCGGGCGGCGTCCAGGAGCACCTGGGTGCCGACCACGTTGGTCATCACGAACGGGCCCGCGCCCGCGATCGAACGGTCGACGTGCGACTCGGCGGCGAAGTGGACGACCACGTCGTGGCCGGCCATCACCTGGTCGACCGCCTCGACGTCGCAGATGTCGCCCTGCACGAAGCGGTAGCCCGGGAGGTGGGCCACCGGAGCGAGGTTCTCCTCGACACCCGAGTAGGTGAGCTTGTCGAAGACCGTGATCTGGGCAGTGGCGTCCGCTCCCAGCTGCTGGCGGACGAACTCAGAACCGATGAAGCCGGCGCCGCCGGTCACAAGGATGCGCATAGTGTCGCGAGTCTATCGCCCGCGCCGGGGTACCCCGGCCCCGGGCCGACCGGGCGGACACCTGCGTCGAATAGGGTGCTGCCATGCGTGGAATCCTTTTGGCCGGCGGTACCGGATCCCGGTTGTGGCCGCTGACCCGGGCAGTCTCGAAGCAGCTGCTCCCCGTCTTCGACAAGCCGATGATCTACTACCCGCTGTCCACTCTGGTGATGGCCGGTATCAGCGAGATCCTCATCATCACGACGCCCGAGGACCGGGCCCAGTTCGAGCGGCTGCTCGGCGACGGCTCGCAGTTCGGCCTGCGGCTGGAGTACGCCGTCCAGGAGCGCCCCGAGGGCATCGCCCAGGCCTTCCTGCTGGGCGCGGACTTCATCGGCGACGAGTCCGTGGCGCTGATCCTCGGCGACAACATCTTCCACGGCAGCGGCCTGGGCACCCGGCTCGCCGAGCACACCGGCGCCCAGGGCGGCCGGGTCTTCGCCTACCCGGTGGCCGACCCGACCGCGTACGGCGTGGTCGAGTTCGACGAGGCCGGCCGGGCCATCTCCATCGAGGAGAAGCCCGAGAAGCCGAAGTCCCGCTACGCGGTGCCCGGCCTGTACTTCTACGACAACCAGGTGGTGGAGATCGCCCGCGGCCTGAAGCCCAGCGCCCGCGGCGAGCTGGAGATCACCGCGGTGAACGAGGCCTACCTGAACGCGGGTGAACTTCAGGTGACGATCCTGGACCGCGGCACCGCGTGGCTCGACACCGGCACCCACGTGTCGATGGTGCAGGCCTCGGAGTTCGTCCGGGTCATCGAGGAGCGCCAGGGCTTCAAGATCGGCTGCATCGAGGAGGCGTGCTGGCGCGCCGGGCTGATCGACGGCGAGCAGCTGCGCGCGCTCGCCGAGCCGCTGCTGAAGAGCGGCTACGGCCAGTACCTGGTGCGCCTGCTGGAAGAGGAGGACGCGAAGTGAAGTTCCGCGAGCTCTCCATCGAGGGTGTCTTCGAGGTCACCCCGCAGCTGCACGGCGACCCGCGCGGCCTGTTCACCGAGTGGTACCGCTTCGACCGGCTCGCCGAGGTGGTCGGCCACCCGCTGAAGCTGGCGCAGGCCAACCTGTCGGTCTCCGCCCGCGGCGTGGTGCGCGGCATCCACTTCGCCGACGTGCCGCCGAGCCAGGCGAAGTACGTCACCTGCGTGCGCGGCGCGGTGCTCGACGTGATCGTCGACCTGCGGGTGGGCTCCCCCACCTTCGGCCGCTGGGAGGGCGTCCGGCTGGACGACACCGACCGCCGCGGGGTGTACATCCCCGAGGGCATGGGCCACGGCTTCTGCGCGCTGACCGACGACGCCACCCTGTCGTACCTGTGCTCGGAGACCTTCAACCCGACCGCCGAGCACTCCGTCCACCCGCTCGACCCCGACCTGGGCATCGAGTGGCCGGCCGACGACCCGCAGCTCTCCGCCCGCGACGCCGCCGCCCCGTCCTTCGCCGAGGCCCGCGAGTCCGGCCTGCTCCCGGACTACCAGGCCTGCCAGGACTTCTACCGCACCCTGAACCAGGCCTGACGGCCCGTCGGACTGACGGGACGACAGCGGCCGGGCGGCCTCCCCGCGAGGGGGGCCGCCCGGCCGTCTCACTCCCGGTGCGGACCGGTCAGGGCGTGCCGTCGACCGGCGCGTACAGGACGGTCACGCCGGACGGGCCCAGGTCGTGCTTGAGGCGGTTCGTCAGGGTCCAGTCGCCGACCAGTACGGTGGGCGGCTCGGAGAGGCCGGAGATCGCCTTGCGCAGGCTGGTGAGCGACTTCTGGTAGTCGATCTCGCCGGGCGCCGGGCTGCCGCCCATCTTGACGTTGTAGATCTCGTACAGCGGGACCATGTCCCCGGCCTGCTTCGACAGCAGCTGGGCCAGGAAGGTCTGCCGCAGGTTCTGGAACGAGTAGGTGCTGTACAGCGCGATCACCGGGCGGCTCTGGTCGATCCGCTTCATGTCGCGCCGGGCGAGCACCTGGCTGGTCTGCGAGTCGTCGACCTTGCTCGAGCCCTTCGCGAAGGCGACCAGGTCGCCGGTCTCGAAGGCGGTGGGGCTGTTCTTCTTCTCCGGGATGCCCTCGGCGGAGGGGAAGCCCCACTGGATGCCGGCGATCAGGCTGAAGGCGGCGCCGGTGGCCAGGACCGAGAGCAGCAGGTGGTCGCGGCGGCGGCGGACCAGGGGCTGGAGCAGCCAGCCGGTGGTGCCGAAGGCGATCACGGCGGTGATCAGGACCGCCATGGCGAGCTTCTCGAAGTAGTACGAGTAGTAGCCGATGGTGGCCTTCTGCCAGAGGCCGAAGACCAGCAGGACGCTTCCGCTGCCGAGCAGGGTCAGCAGCAGGGTGCGGGCCACGCCGGTGCGGCGGTTGCCGGGGACCAGCAGGGCGAGCAGCACCAGGAAGGCGCCGCCGACCAGCAGCGGGCGGTCCGCGGAGGCCATCGGGCCGGGCAGGTTGGAGGTCTTGGCGACGTCGAGTTCGCCGAGCACCGAGACCACGCTGGGGATCGCGGCGACCGCGAGCCCGCCGAGCAGCACCGCGAGCAGCGCCCGCCGGCGGCCGGCGAAGCGGCGCCGGTAGACCCAGCAGACCACCACCAGGGCGAGGCCGACGAAGGCGCCGTACAGGTTGTACGTGTAGGTGACGGTGACCAGCGCGGCGACCGAGACGGCGGCGAACTCGGCGGCGCCCATCGCGGGCCGCATCAGCAGCGCCATCGCGGCGGCCAGGAAGAGCAGGCCGATCAGCTCCGAATCGAAGCCGCGCAGCGAGAGTTTGACGGTCAGTCCGGAGAGCATCAGCGCGCCGACCACGGCGACCACCGCGGCCGCCCGCCAGCCGCGCAGGCGTGGTCCGCCGACCCAGCGGGCTGCCCACACCACGACCGCGCACAGCAGGGCGTTGGCGGCCAGCACGTACAGGAAGTACCGGTTCATCTCGCCGAGCACCGGCCCGGCGTCGTTGCCGCCGCGGACCAGCGCGTCGATCCAGGCGAGCAGGAAGTGCGAGCCCTGCGGGTAGACGCCCTCGGCGGGCGTCATCATGTACGTCCGGGCGGCGTCCTGGTGCAGGAAGGCGTAGCCGCCGAGTTCGCGGATGCCCTCGAAGTACGAGAAGTGCCCCATCCGGTCCTCGGAGACCAGGAAGTACGGCAGCCGGTCGGCGGCCGAGCGGCCGCGGATGGTGCCGTGCAGGTAGTACAGGACGACCGCGCCGACGCCGGCGATCACCAGGTCGGTTCCGCGCAGCCGCCGCCAGGGCAGTTCGGGGCGGCGGTCGGCCAGCCAGGCGGTGAGCACGACCGCGGTCAGCATGGTGCCGACGGTGGGCACCGGGGCGAGGCCCCAGGGCCAGACCGAGAACAGCAGGCCGAAGACCATCACCGATCCGGCCGTCACCAGTCCGGCCGCAACCAGCCGGTCGACCAGCCCGCCGCCGATCCGCAGCACGCTCGCCACCGCCAGCACCAGGAGCGGCAGCAGCAGCAGGTCGACGCCTGCCAGGTGGGTGAGCAACGGGACCAGCCAGGCCCCGGCGAGCCCGGCGGCCAGGGCGACCGGGGAGAGGTCGCGGCCGGCGGCGGTCTTCCGCCCGGGTAGGCGGCGCCGGGCCTTTACATTTTCCACAACAGCAGACGCAGGCACCGCAGGAGCATACCGGGTAACGCCGGAGGGCCCGGCCCCCTCCCTTGCGGGACGGGGCCGGGCCCTCCGAATGACCGATGGTCAGAAGATGTGAAATTACTTCACGATCTTGGTGACCTGGCCGGCGCCGACGGTGCGGCCACCCTCACGGATGGCGAACTTCAGGCCCTCCTCCATGGCGACCGGCTGGATCAGCGCGACCGTCATGGCGGTGTTGTCGCCCGGCATGACCATCTCGGTGCCCTCGGGGAGGGTCACGACGCCGGTCACGTCAGTGGTACGGAAGTAGAACTGCGGGCGGTAGTTGTTGAAGAACGGGGTGTGGCGGCCACCCTCGTCCTTCGACAGGATGTAGGCCTGGGCCTCGAAGTCGGTGTGCGGCGTGACCGAACCCGGCTTGATGATGACCTGGCCGCGCTCGACGTCCTCGCGCTTGATGCCGCGGAGCAGCAGACCGACGTTCTCACCGGCCTGGCCCTCGTCGAGCAGCTTGCGGAACATCTCGATACCGGTGACCGTGGTGGTGGTCTTGGTGGTCTTGATGCCGATGATGTCGACGGTCTCGTTGACCTTGAGGATGCCACGCTCGATACGACCGGTGACGACGGTGCCACGACCGGTGATCGTGAAGACGTCCTCGATCGGCATCAGGAACGGCTGGTCGGTGAGGCGAGCCGGGGTCGGGATGGCCTCGTCGACCGCGGCCATCAGGCCGAGGAGCTTCTCGCCCCACTCCTTGTCGCCCTCCAGCGCCTTCAGCGCGGAGACGCGGACGACCGGCAGGTCGTCGCCCGGGAACTCGTACTCGGAGAGGAGCTCACGGACCTCGAGCTCGACGAGCTCCAGGATCTCCTCGTCGTCCACCATGTCGGCCTTGTTCAGGGCGACGACGATGTAGGGGACGCCGACCTGGCGGGCCAGGAGCACGTGCTCCTTGGTCTGCGGCATCGGGCCGTCGGTGGCGGCGACGACGAGGATCGCGCCGTCCATCTGGGCCGCACCGGTGATCATGTTCTTGATGTAGTCGGCGTGACCCGGGCAGTCGACGTGGGCGTAGTGACGCGCCTCGGTCTGGTACTCGACGTGCGCGATCGAGATGGTGATACCGCGCTGCCGCTCCTCCGGCGCCTTGTCGATCTGGTCGAACGGCGTGAAGGGGTTGATCTCCGGGTACGCGTCGTGCAGCACCTTGGTGATGGCCGCGGTCAGCGTGGTCTTGCCGTGGTCGATGTGACCGATGGTGCCGATGTTGACGTGGGGCTTCGTCCGCTCGAACTTCGCCTTCGCCACTGCAGTCCTCCTGGGGACAGTTCTGTACGCCGTACGACGTCAGTTGGTCTGGATCGGGTTGGGAACGGGGCGCTGGTCGCGCCCCATGCCGTCCCGCGGGGTGGGGTGCCGGAGGGCTCCCGGGCGGAACCCGGACGGATTGCGCCCGGGTGCCCTCCTTCAAGCCTAAAGGTTGCGATTCGTCCCGATTACCGGGAGGTCACTCGCCCTTGGCCTTGGCGATGATGTCGTCCGCCACGTTCCGCGGAACCTCGGCGTACGAGTCGAACTGCATCGAGTAGCTTGCGCGACCAGAGGTCTTGCTGCGCAGGTCACCGACGTAGCCGAACATCTCGGAGAGCGGCACAAGCGCCTTGACGACGCGAGCACCGTGACGCTCCTCCATGGCCCGGATCTGGCCACGGCGGGAGTTGATGTCGCCGATCACGTCGCCCATGTAGTCCTCGGGGGTGGTGACCTCGACGGCCATCATCGGCTCGAGCAGAGCCGGCGACGCCTTCTTGGCACCTTCCTTGAACGCCATGGAACCGGCGATCTTGAACGCGAGCTCGGACGAGTCGACGTCGTGCGACGCACCGTCGAGCAGGCTCACGCGGACGCCCTGGAGCGGGTAGCCGGCGAGCACGCCGAACTCCATGGCCTCCTGGCAACCGGCGTCGACCGAGGGGATGTACTCCTTCGGCACGCGGCCACCGGTGACCTTGTTGACGAACTCGTAGCCCTCGCCGGACTCCAGCGGCTCGATCGCGATCTGGATCTTCGCGAACTGGCCGGAACCACCGGTCTGCTTCTTGTGCGTGTAGTCGATGCGCTCGACGGCCTTGCGGATCGTCTCGCGGTACGCGACCTGCGGCTTGCCGACGTTGGCCTCGACCTTGAACTCACGGCGCATACGGTCGACCAGCACCTCGAGGTGCAGCTCGCCCATACCCGCGATGATGGTCTGGCCGGTCTCCTCGTCGGTGTTGACCTGGAAGGACGGGTCCTCCTCGGCCAGACGCTGGATCGCGACGCCCAGCTTCTCCTGGTCGCCCTTCGACTTGGGCTCGATCGCGACGCGGATGACCGGGGCCGGGAAGTCCATGGACTCCAGGATGACCGGCTGCTTCTCGTCGGACAGCGTCTCACCGGTGGTGGTCTGCTTGAGGCCCATGACGGCGATGATGTCGCCGGCGCCCACCGAGTCGATCTCCTCACGCTTGTTCGCGTGCATGCGGTAGATCTTGCCGATGCGCTCCTTCTTGCCCTTGACGGAGTTCAGCACCGAGGTGCCGGACTCCAGGCGGCCGGAGTACACGCGGACGAAGGTGAGCTTGCCCAGGTGCGGGTCAGACATGATCTTGAACGCGAGCGCGGCGAGCGGCTCGTCGTCCGAGGCCTGACGGACGATCTTCTCGTCGGGGTTGTTCGGCTTGGTGCCCTCGATGCCCTCGATGTCGAGCGGCGACGGCAGGTACTTCACAACCGCGTCGAGCAGGGGCTGGACGCCCTTGTTCTTGAACGCCGAGCCGCAGAAGATCGGGGTGAAGTCCGAGTTCAGCGTGCCCTTGCGGATCGCGGCGACCAGCAGCTCCTCGGGGATGTCCTCGCCCTCGAGGGCGAGCTCCATCACCTCGTCGCTGACGTTCGACACGGTGTCGAGCAGGGCCTCGCGGTACTCCGCGGCCTTCTCGGCGAGGTCGGCCGGGATGTCGACGGTGTCGTACATCTCGCCCTTGGGCGCGTCGGCGGACCAGACCAGGGCCTTCATCTTCACCAGGTCGACGACACCGGCGAAGTCGCCCTCGGCGCCGATCGGCAGCTGCATGACCAGCGGGGTGGCGCCGAGGCGGTCCACGATGGTCTGCACGCAGAAGTAGAAGTCGGCGCCCGTGCGGTCCAGCTTGTTGATGAAGCAGATGCGCGGGACGCCGTAGCGGTCAGCCTGCCGCCACACGGTCTCGGACTGGGGCTCCACACCGGCGACGCCGTCGAACACCGTCACGCCACCGTCGAGCACGCGCAGCGAACGCTCCACCTCGACGGTGAAGTCGACGTGGCCCGGGGTGTCGATGATGTTGATGGTGTGGTCGGAGTCGTCGAGGGTCCAGTGACAGGTCGTCGCGGCCGACGTGATGGTGATGCCGCGCTCCTGCTCCTGCTCCATCCAGTCCATGGTGGCAGCGCCATCGTGGACCTCACCGATCTTGTACGAGACACCGGTGTAGAACAGGATCCGCTCGGTGGTGGTGGTCTTGCCCGCGTCGATGTGCGCCATGATCCCGATGTTGCGGACCTTGGCGAGGTCAAGGGAGGTTGCAGCCATGGTGGCTCGTTCTCTCTCTGTCTAGTGACGGGGTTCGGACTACCAGCGGTAGTGCGCGAAGGCCTTGTTGGACTCGGCCATCTTGTGGGTGTCCTCGCGACGCTTCACGGAAGCGCCCAGGCCGTTGCTGGCGTCGAGGATCTCGTTGAGCAGACGCTCGGTCATGGTCTTCTCGCGACGGGCGCGGGAGTAACCGACCAGCCAGCGCAGCGCCAGGGTGTTGGCGCGGCCCGGACGGACCTCGACCGGCACCTGGTAGGTGGCGCCACCGACGCGGCGGGACTTGACCTCGAGGGTCGGCTTGACGTTCTCCAGCGCGCGCTTGAGCGCGACGACCGGGTCGGCACCGGTCTTCTCACGGACGCCCTCGAGGGCGCCGTAGACGATCCGCTCGGCGGTGGAGCGCTTGCCGTGCAGCAGGATCTTGTTGACCAGCGAGGTCACCAGCGGGGAGCCGTAGACCGGGTCGATGATGACCGGGCGCTTCGGGGCGGGGCCCTTACGAGGCATTCTTACTTCTCCTTCTTGGCGCCGTAGCGGCTGCGAGCCTGCTTGCGGTTCTTGACACCCTGGGTGTCGAGCGAACCGCGGATGATCTTGTAGCGGACACCAGGAAGGTCCTTCACACGACCACCGCGAACCAGCACGATGGAGTGCTCCTGCAGGTTGTGGCCCTCGCCCGGAATGTAAGCGGTGACCTCGATCCCGCTGGTGAGGCGCACACGGGCGACCTTACGGAGAGCCGAGTTCGGCTTCTTCGGGGTGGTCGTGTACACACGCGTGCAGACGCCGCGACGCTGGGGCGAACCCTTCAGTGCGGGCGTCTTGTTCTTCTCGACCTTGTCCTGCCGGCCCTTTCGGACCAGCTGCTGGATCGTAGGCACCGTTTCTCCGTTTTCTGTGTGCCAAGGCTTGGTAAAACTAACCTGCGGTGTTCTCCCACCACCACCGACCCACGCGGTCGGGCGTGTTGGGCCTCTTCGGGGGAAGAATCACGGAATCCCATGAGCTGAGCTGCGGCGACGGCACAGGCCGGACGGGAGGAAACTCCGCCGCGGCGGCCGGTCTGCTGGCACGCACAAGGACCCGGGCACACCCCAGGCACAAGGTCAGAGCCTACCTAGCGCATGGGCGGCGGTCAAAACAAATGGGGCGCGCCCGGGGTGTGCGGCGTTCGGCTCAGTCCACCGAGGCCAGTCGCGAGCTCCGGCGACCGGTGCCGAAGCCCGAGAACCGCTCCGGGCGCTCGCCCGGGGCGCGGTTGGTCGCGAACGCCGGGACCAGCACCAACAGCGCGGCCGCGGTGTAGATCGCCAGCCACGGCAGCCAGCCCAGCGGCGGCAGCCAGCGGGCGTGGTGGATCAGCCAGGAGCCGTCGGTGCCCAGGGCGTAGCGGCGCAGCGTCCAGTAGAACGCCAGTGCGTTGACCCCGGCCATCGAGACCGCGGTGATGCCGGTCAGCCGGCGCCAGGGCAGCATCGGCCGTTCCTCGTCCTTGGCGGACAGCACGAAGCCGCACAGCAGCGGCAGGCCGACCGCGAAGGGCAGCAGGTAGCGGCCCTGCCAGACCGGGCCGAGCTGGTACTGGGCGGCCTGCGCGGCGGCCGGGACGAAGAGCGTGGCGAGGGTCATCGCGATCACCGCGAAGATCTGCCGGCGGTTGCCCAGGGTGACCGTCAGCATGGCCAGCAGGCCGGTCGCGCCGATCCACACCACCCAGGTGATCGGCGGGGCCTTGGTGTCCAGCCAGCCGAAGAAGCCGATCATCTGCTCGATGTGTTCCATGCCGTACGCGAAGGTCGTCTTGGCGGCGTACCAGGGGTTGTACCAGTACGGGATGTCGATCACCGAGTTGTCGGGGTGCGCGGCGGCCCAGGCCAGCGCGCCGACCGCGGAGGCGCCGAGCAGGGCCGCCCAGAGCCACAGCGCCTTGCGGCGCAGCACCTGGCGGACCGCGCCGCGCTGCTGGAGCAGGAGTGCGAAGGCGATCGCGCCGGCGAACCAGAACAGACCCAGCGGGCGGATGTTGATCAGCACCACGCCGCCCAGGCCGAGTCTGGCCAGTCGGCGGTTGAGCAGCAGCGGGTCGGGCGACATCAGGATGGACAGCGCCGCGGTCCACACCAGGATGCCGGCCGCGATCTCGCCGCCGCTGGGGTTGACCATGCCGGCCATGAACAGCGCCATCGGGGTGGCCGCGACCAGCAGGCCGAGCATCGCGGGCGCCCTGCGCCGCCACTCGTTGACCCCGACCATGGCGCTGGCCAGCAGCGCGGCGCACAGCCCGGCGGACAGCAGGCGCATCAGGTACAGCGCGGCCGGGCCGCTGGTGACCAGCGTGGGCAGGCCGGTGAAGAGGTAGTAGGCGGGGTGGTAGCGGCCGGCCGCGGTGGTGGCCTGCACGGTCGGGCCGCCGGAGCCGATCTTCGGCATGCAGTTCGCGGTGTTGCGGGGCTCCCAGGCGTAGCACTGGTAGTCCGAGGACAGGTCGCGGTACCACGCGGGCAGCTGGACGCCGGTCTCGGCGAAGTAGCCGTCGACGCCGGCCACGGTGTGCTTGACCATCACCTCGGTGCCGCCGAACTGGCCGCGGGCGACCGCGGCGGCGCGGATGAAGTGCGCGTGCTCGTCCGGGGAGGCGCCCAGCGGGGTGGCGGCCGACCAGGCGCCGGCCAGCGCCATGAAGAGCGCGAAGGAGACCAGCCACAGGCGGCGCGGGGAACGGGTCATCCGGTCGGCGAGGCGGCTCAGGCGGGCCGTCGTCCGGCTCTGCGCGCTCATCGGATGTACGTCAGCCACGTCTGGTCCCCGTCCTTGGAACACTGGTGATTCGGTGCGAACTTCGGGCAGGTGCCGTCGAGTTTGCGCACGGTGTGCGAGACCCACGGCAGCACCCGGTAGGTGCCGTCGTTGGCGGGCAGGTAGCGGTCCGACATGGAGGAGGAGACCGTACCCAGGAGGAGCAGCAGGCCGCACAGCGCGCCTATCACGGCGGCGGGCCGGCCGATGGTGCCGAGCAGTGCGGCGGGCCCGTTGTCCCCCGTGGCGCGCTGCCGCTCGGCGAGTCGCAGCGTGACCACGTGCGCGACCAGCGCGCAGAGGATCATGCCGCAGTACAGCAGTTGGTTGTCGGTGCGGGTGTACAGCTGGACGGTGTGCGTCTCGTACATGTGCGAGGCGATGTACATCCGCATCAGCCAGGCGCTGACGAACATCGCCACCACGGTGACCACCAGCGGGCGGCGGATGCCGAGCCAGAGGGCCACGCCCAGGCAGACGAAGGTGACCACCGCGAACAGGCCGAGGCCGCCGTACTCGCCGGGCGGCGGCCAGTCGGTGACCTTGCCGGGCATGTCGGTGCGCCACATCAGGTAGTAGGCGGGGTCGGTGAAGTTGTCGAACCGGAAGTTCGAGTCCTTGGTGCTCTGGCCCTCGGTGAGCATCACCGACAGGTAGCTGCCGGCCAGCAGCAGGAAGGCCAGCACGGTGGAGCCCAGGAAGGCGGCGCCCTTGCCCGGGGCGGTGCGCCAGGGGAAGTACAGCAGCGCGGCGACCAGCACGCCGGCGGCGCTCCACAGGAACCAGCCGGAGTAGGTGAGGAAGAGCAGGGCGAGCAGCACGCCGAAGCCGGCGCCGATCGCCAGCAGCTTGGGCCAGCGCTGGTTCCCGCTCCGCCGCAGCGCCACCACCAGGGCGATCAGCGTGGGGATCAGCACCGCCAGCACGGTCTGGCTGTACGGCTTGTAGGCGTCGATCAGGGTGAACGCCGGGGCGACGCCGAAGGCCAGGGCGCGCAGCGGGCTGAGCAGCATCCGCCAGGCGAGGTAGGTCAGCGGGCCGAACGCGGCGGCGCCGAGGATCTGCAGGTCCTTGAAGGCGTACGCGGTGTTGCCGTCGTGGAACCACTGCGCGTAGTAGCCGAGGGTGTACAGCGGGCCGGGCGGGTAGACCGCGGAGCCGGACGGCTGGCCGTGCGCGACGGCCTGCGCCCATTCGACGATCCGGCCGCTGTCGCCGTTCAGGCCGAACATCGGCCACGGCGTGCCGAGCAGCGCCATCACGGCGCCGGCCGCGACGAAGCCGCTGGCCAGGCCCGCTATGGCGGCGCTGGCGAACCGCACCACCAGGTCGAAGTGCCGGCCACGGCGCAGCCGCATGGCGATCACCACGGCGGCGAGGCAGACCAGGCCGAGCAGCGCGAACCGCAGCTGGATCGCGGCCAGGCCGCTGACCTGGGCGATCCGGTCCAGCGGGTCGAGCTGGAAGCTCCGGGCCATGAACGGGAGGATCAGCGCGGCGAGGAACGCCACCGCCGCCTCCATGGCCAGCAGGGCGGGCGCGGACCCCGCCAGCCGGGCCCACCCGGCCCGTCCGCGCCCGCGCGCGGCGGCGCGGCTCTCGGGGCCGGGCAGCACGCCCGCCGACCCCTCGGTACTGACAGTCACAGGTGGTTTCCTCTTGCTGGTCGTCGTCCGGCGCCGCACAGGGGCAGCGACCACGCATCCTACTGGGCAGGTCCAGACCGGCTGCGGCTAGCACAGCCCTGAGCGGAAGGCCAGTTCAGCGTGGGTGCCGGCGGGCGCCGGCGGGTCACCCGCCGGTGACGCCGACCAGCACCGTGAGGCCGAGCAGCAGCGCCCAGCCGGCGATCGAGACCCAGCCGAGGACCAGGCCGAGGACCGCCAGGTTGTCGCCGTCCTCGCGCGTGCTGCGGATCTGGGCGCGGGCGATGTGGCCGGTGATCACGGCGGGCAGCGCGGTGGTGCCCATGGTGGGGATGCACAGGCCGCCGAGGACCGCGGCGGCCAGCGCCATGCCGTTGCGCGGGCGCGGCGGGCTGGGCAGGAAGGTCGGCGGCACGAGCGGGACGGCGGCGCCGAACGGGGCGACCATCGGGCCGGCCGGCAGGTCGGCGACCAGCGCGGCGAGCTGCCCGTAGGTGGCGGCCTGGTGGGCGGCGCCCATCCGGTGCTCGTACTCGGCGGCGCTGAGCCGGCCCTCCGCGTAGGCGGCCTTCAGCACGTCGACGGTCCGCTCACGGTCGGTGTGCGCGGCCCGCATGGCGGACTGCTGCGTCGGCGCCGGCTGCCAGGGCTGCTGCCCGTACGGCGCCGGAGGTCCCCACTGTCCGGCCATCACGGCCTCCCTCCCGATTCCCCGCGCTGCGGGTGCTCCCAGGATGCAGGACGAACGGCGGGCCCGGGTAGTTGCCGACGCGGCCGGGCAGGTCGGCGGGGTACGGGTACCGCCGAACGGGGGATGGGAGAGGAGGGGCGGCGATCATAGGGTCGTACTGATCCGCCCCGCCCCGGTCCGAGAAGGAGATCCCCCGCCATGCAGGCGCCCACCTCGCCGCCCGCCGTCTCGATCCGCGACCTGTGGAAGCGCTTCGGCGCGCAGACCGCGGTCGCCGGACTCAGCCTCGACCTGCCGGCCGGGTCGTTCATCGGCCTGGTCGGGCCGAACGGCGCGGGCAAGACCACCACGCTGTCGATGGTCACCGGCCTGCTGCGGCCGGACCACGGGACGGTGCTGGTGCACGGCGCCGACGTCTGGCAGGACCCGGTCGCGGTGAAGGCCCGGATCGGCATCCTGCCGGAGGGCCTGCGGATGTTCGAGCGGCTCAGCGGCCGGGAGCTGCTGCAGTACAACGGCCGGCTGCGCGGCCTGCCCGGCCCGGAGACCGACCGGCGCGCCGAGGAGCTGCTGGCCGTGCTCGACCTGACCGGCGCCGCGGACAAGCTGGTCGCCGACTACTCCACCGGCATGCGCAAGAAGATCGGCCTGGCCGCCGCGCTGCTGCACAACCCGGACGTGCTGTTCCTCGACGAGCCCTTCGAGGGCGTCGACCCGGTCTCCGCGCAGACCATCCGCGGCGTGCTGAGCCGCTACGCCGCCTCCGGCTCCACCGTGGTCTTCTCCAGCCACGTGATGGAGCTGGTCGAGTCGCTGTGCGACTGGGTGGCGGTGATCAACGCCGGGCAGGTGGTGGCCGCCGGTCCGCTGGACGAGGTCCGCGGCGCCACCTCGCTGCACCAGGCCTTCCTCGGCCTGGTCGGGGTGCGCGAGGACGACGGGCAGGCGCTGGACTGGCTGGGCGGGGGCAACCGGTGAGCTCCACCGTCACCGCCGACGACCGGACCGTCGTCCGGGCCCTGGTCGCGCTGAAGGTGCGGCTGCTGCGCAACGGGCTGCGGCGCAGCCCCGGGCGGGCCGTCGGGTACGTGCTGGGCACCGTGTTCGGGGTGCTGCTGGCCGCCGGCGTGGCCACCGGCTTCGCGGTGCTGCACGGGCACCCGGGCGCCGCCGACGCCGCCGCGGTGCTCACCGCCGCGCTCACCCTCTGCTGGGCCTCGCTGCCGCTGTTCCTGTTCGCGGGCGACGAGAGCGCCGACCCGACCCGGCTCACCATGCTGCCGCTGCGCCCGCCCGCGCTGCTGCGCGGCACCCTGCTGGGCAGCCTGATCGGCCCGGGCCCGGCGATCGGCCTGCTGCTGCTCGCGGGCGCCGCGGTCGCGGCCGGCGCGGGCCCGGCGTCCGCCGTGGTGGCGGTGGTCGCGGTGCCGCTCACCCTGGTCACGCTGCTGGCGCTGTCCCGTTCGGTGGCGGCCGGCAACGCCCGGCTGCTCTCCTCGCGCCGCGGCAAGGACTTCGCGATCTTCGGCGGGCTGGCCTTCGCGGTGCTGGTGCAGATCGGCAACCTGGGCTTCCAGAGCGCCGTCAAGGACCCGGGCCGCGGCCTCGACCTCTCGCCGCTGCACCCGTACGCCGCCGTGCTGCGCTGGATCCCGCCGGTCTCCGGCCTGGACGCGGTGCGCTCCGCCGGGGACGGCGACTACGCGTTCGCGGCGCTGCAGCTGGCGCTCACCGGCGGCCTGCTGGCGCTGCTGCTGCGCTGGTGGCTGCGCAGCCTGCAAAACCTGATGGTCAGCGGCGACGCCTCCACGCTGGTGGACACCTCCTCGGCACGCTCCACCCGGGCCTGGCGGCTGCTCCCGCAGGGCCGGGTCGGCGCGGTGCTGCAGCGGCACCTGCGGTACGCCTGGCGGGAGCCGCGCGCCAAGGCCGCGATCTTCACCGGCGTCGGCATGACCTGCGTCTTCGCCGTGCTCTCGGTGGTGCAGGGCTGGAGCTCGGTGTACGTGATCTGCGCCGGCGGGCTGATGCTGGGCCTGCAGACCGCCAACCTGTTCGGCATGGACGGCTCCGCGTTCTGGATGGTCGCCGCCGCGCTGAGCACCCGTCAGGACGCCCGGGACGAACTCGCCGGCCGGGTCTACGCGATCCTCGGCTACGCCGTCCCGCTGGTGCTGGTGCTCGCCCCGCTGCTGGCCGCCGTCACCGGCGACTGGGCGAACCTGGCGCCCGCACTCGGCCTGACCATGGCGGCGCTCGGCGCCGGCGCGGGCCTGGGCTGCCTGCTCAGCGTGCTCGCCCCGTTCGCGCTGCCCGCCGACGGCAACCCGATGCGCAACGCCGCGCCGGGCCAGAACGGCGTCGTGATGCTGAACGCCTTCGGCTCGATGATCGGCGTCGCCGTGCTCTGCCTGCCGGTCGGCGCGCTGCTCGGCTGGCTGCTGCTGGACCACCGCGCCGCCTGGCCGGTGCTCCCGGTCGGCGTGCTGTACGGCGCGGCGCTGGCGCTGCTGGGCATGCGGCTGGCCGCCGGGCGGCTGCTGACCCGCTCCCCCGAGATCCTGGCCCGGGTGGTCGAGCGCTGACGGCCTTGCGGGCGGCCTCCGGCATCATGGACAGCGGCCGACACCCCGAAGGAAGCAGGACCCCGTGACCACCAGCGAGCAGTCCGTCGACGAGTTGCTGGCGGGCGCGGTGCAGCAGGTGGTGGCGGCGCCCGCGGACGGGCTGGAGTACGTGGTGGACGGCGCGGCGTCGGTGCTGGCCGCGTCGGTGGAGCGCTGGCCGCTGGTCAGCCGGGCGCTGCTGGGACTGGCGGAGCGCTCGATCGGCCGGTGCTGGACGGCGGGCTGGCGGCCCGCGGACCTGGTGCGGGTGGCCCGGCGGGAGCTGGACCCGGCGCACCTGGCGCTGGCGGTGGACCTGATCGCCGCGGAGGGCCGCCGCCATCCGGCGGCCGCGCTGGACCGCCGCTGGCAGGACCAGCTGCGGGAGTTGGAGGCCGAGCCGTGGTGGCCGTCGGACGACGAGTTCCTGCAGCGGTTCGCCGAGCGGCACCGGCTGGACCGGTTCGCGCTGGCGACGGCCGCCCTGGAGCTGCTGCGGACCTGGGCCCACCTGCCGCCGATCACCCCGGTGGGGCCGGTCCCGGGGCAGCAGGCGTCCACGTCGGTGCGGGCGCCGCGCGGCGGTGAGCCGCGGATGCTGGGCCGGATCCGGGCGCTGCTGGCGAAGGCGGAGTCGACCGGCTTCCCGGAGGAGGCGGAGGCGCTGACCGCGAAGGCCCAGCAGCTGATGGCCCGTCACTCGATCGACGAGGCGCTGCTGGCGGTCGGCGGTCCGTCCGCGGACGAGCCGGGGGCGGTGCGGATCGGGGTGGACAACCCGTACGAGGGCCCGAAGACGATGCTGCTGGACGCGGTGGCGGCGGCGAACCGGTGCCGGGTGGTGTGGGCGAAGGAGTTCGGCTTCTGCACGGTGATCGGGTTCGACGCGGACCTGGACGCGGTGGAGCTGCTGTACACCTCGCTGCTGGTGCAGGCGACCGCGGCGATGCACCGGGCGGGCAGCCGCAAGCACAAGGACGGGGCGCCGCGCACCAAGGCCTTCCGGCAGTCGTTCCTGGTCGCGTACGCTGCGCGGATCCGCGAGCGGCTGGCGGCGGCGACCGAGCGGGCGACCGAGGACGCGGCCGCCGGGCGACCTCTGGACGAGGACGGCGCCGAGGTGCAACTCGCGCCGGACGAGCGGCCGTTGCCGGACGAGCGGCTGCTGCCGGTGCTGGCGGCCCGGGCGGAGGCGGTGGACGACGCGGTGGGGAAGATGTTCCCGAAGCTGGTGTCGCAGCGGGTGCGGGTGAGCGACGGCGAGGGCTGGCACGAGGGCCGGGCCGCCGCCGACCGGGCCTCGCTGCACGGCGCGGCGGGCCGGATCGCCCGCTGACGTCGGCTCGAGCGGGCCACGTATCGAGCTGACGACATATCGACTCGAGGGTGAGGGGCGGGAGTTGGAGTACGCGGAGCGGGTGCGCGGGTCGCTGCTGGGCGGGGCGCTGGGCGACGCCCTGGGCTGGCCGGTGGAGTTCCTGCAGCTGGATCAGATCCGGGCGCGGTTCGGCCCGGCGGGCCTGACCGGCCTGGCGGCGGGCGGCCGCGGCGGTGAGGTCACCGACGACACCCAGATGACGCTGTTCACCGCGGAGGGCCTGATCCGCGGCGGCCGCCCGTCCGACCTCCACCAGGCGTACCGGCGCTGGCTGCTGACGCAGCGACTGCCCGGCCCGGAGCGGCAGCCGGACGGCTGGCTGCTGGCCCAGCCGTTCCTGTACGCCTCGCGCGCGCCGGGCGGCGCCTGCCTGTCCGGGATCGGCGGCAGCCCGGAGTTCCGGGGCCTGGTGCCGTTCGGACAGGACGGCCGGGTGAACCCGCAGTCCAAGGGCTGCGGCACCGTGATGCGCTCGGCGCCGTTCGGGCTGATCGGCCTCGGCGCCGAGCAGGCCTTCGAACTGGCCGCCCAGTGTGCCCAGTTGACGCACGGACACCCGACCGGCTACCTGGCCGCCGGGGCGTTCGCGGCGCTGGTGGAGCGGCTCGCCGCCGGGGCGGAGCTGCCCGCGGCGGTCGAGGAGACCATCGCGCAGGTCGAGCAGCACCCGGGCGGCGCGGAGACCGCGCAGGCGCTGCGCCGCGCGGTGCGCCTCGCGGCCGAGGAGCCGCCCGCCGCCGAGACGGTGGAGCGGGTCGGCCTCGGCTGGATCGCCGAGGAGTGCCTGGCGATCGCGGTGTACGCGGCGCTGGCCGGAGCGGACGCCCGGGCGGCGCTGGTGCTGTCGGTGAACCACTCCGGCGACAGCGACTCGACCGGTGCGGTCTGCGGGAACCTGGTCGGCGCGCTCCACGGCACCGCCGGGCTGCCCGCCGACTGGTGCACCGAGGTGGAGGGCCGCGCGACGGTGCTGCGGGTGGCCGACGACCTGCTGGCGGTCTTCGCCGAGCGGCGGCCGGCCGAGGTCGCCGACCGCTACCCGGGGGCGCCGCGGTGAGCGTGAGCCTGGAGAAGCTGGCGCGCACCGCACCCGGCCTGGTCGTCCTGTACAAGTCGGCCAAGGTCAGCCTGGACAAGACCGGCCTGACCGGGACGCGCGCCGCGGTGTACCTGGTGCTGGACCGCTCCGGGTCGATGCGCTCGTTCTACCGCTCGGGCGCGGTGCAGCACTTCGCCGAGCAGGTGCTGGCGCTCTCCGCGCACCTGGACGACGACGGCACGGTGCCGGTGGTGTTCTTCTCCACCGGCGTGGACGGGGTGGCCGAGCTCTCGGTGGACGACTACCGGGGCCGGATCGACCAGGCCCACCAGGCGATGGGCAGGATGGGCCTGACCAGCTACCACGTGGCGATGAAGGCGGTGATCGGGCACTACCTGCGCTCCGGGAACACCGCGCCCGCGCTGGTGGTGTTCCAGACCGACGGCGGTCCGACCTCGCGGACCGCGGCGCAGGACATGCTCTGCCTCGCCGCGGAACTGCCGATGTTCTGGCAGTTCGTAGGGTTCGGCGACCCCGCCGACCGGGAGTTCGCGTTCCTGCACCGGCTGGACGAACTGCCCGTGCCGCGCCGCCGGCCGGTCGACAACGCCGGGTTCTTCCCGGCCGGCCGCGACCCGCGCGCGGTGCCCGACGAGGTGCTGTACGACCGGCTGCTCTCGGAGTTCCCGCAGTGGCTGCGGGCAGCGGCGGCGGCAGGCGTCCTGGGCGCTGTCTGACCGGCGCGGGATACTGGAACCGGCGGCCGGGCGGGGGCATCCCACCCGGTGACGATGCCTCAACCAGGCGTCGTACAAGGGTGATTCGGGGGAATCGTCATGCTGGAACGAGTGCGCCGACTGCGGGACGCGATGGCCCGGGAGGACGACGCCGCGGTCGAGAGCGCGGTCTGGGACCTGCTGGACAGCGTGCAGTCCGCGGCGGACCTGCTGGTCGCCGCCGCCGACGCGCCGGCCGACGTGCTGGCCGCCGAGCCGGCCGGCCGCTGGGACGGCCTGCCGGTGCTGCCCGCGCTGCTGGGCGACCCGGAGGGCGAGCACGCGACGCTGGAGCTGGGCACGGTGCTGGCCGCGGCGGTGGCCCGGGCGCAGGCCCGCCGCTCCGGCCCGGCGCCGCTGGAGACGGTGGCCCGGCTGATGGTGCCCGTCGCGGCCGCCGACCGGCTGTCCGCCGAGCGGGCCCGCACGGTCGCCGAGCGGCACGGCACCGTCCTGCCGGAGGGCGCCGTGCCCGGCCCGCGGATCGCCGACGAACTGGCCACCGGCCGACCGCTGTACGGAAGTTACGAGGACCAGCAGCTCGACGTGTGGGGTCCGCGGGCCGGCAAGACCACCGCCCGGGCGATCCCGGCGGTGCTCGACGCGCCGGGCCCGGTGCTGGCCACCTCCACCGGGCGCGAGCTGCTGCTCGCCACCCGCGCGCTGCGCGAACGCCGCGGCCCGGTCCGGGTGTTCGACCCGCAGCAGCTGACCGGCGAGCGGGCCGAGTGGTGGTGGAACCCGCTGGACACGGTGGGTGACCTGGCCGCCGCCCGCACCCTGGCCGGGGTGTTCGCGGACGGCGCCCGGCCCGGCGGGGCCCGCTCCGACGAGCTCCCCGACCCGGCGGCCGAGGAGTTGACTGCCTGTCTGCTGCTGGCCGCCGCGCTCTCCGGCGCCCCGGTCACCCGGGTGCGCACCTGGCTGTCCCGGCCGAAGGACGACGCCGCGCTGCGGATCCTGTGCGAGGCGGGCGAGGACCGGGCCGCGGAGAGCCTGGCCGCCGGGACCCAGGCCCCGGACGCGCACCGGCTGGCCGTCCACGCCGCCGCGCTGGCGCAGACCGCCTGCCTGACCGACCCGCGGGCGGCCGCCTGGATCACCCCGGGCGGCGGCCGCCCCCGGCTGGACCTCGGCGAACTCCTCGACGCCGGCGGCACCCTGTACGCGCTCTCCCGGCAGGGCGCCGACCCGGCCGGCCCGCTGACCGCCGCGCTGACCGTGACCGCGCTGGAGACCGCCGAGCGCCGGGCCGCCGACCAGCGGCTCGGCCGGCTGGCCACCCCGCTGGTCGGCGTCCTGGACGACGCGGCCGCCGTCTGCCGCTGGCGGCGCCTGCCGGACCTGTACGCCTACTACGGCTCGCGCGGGATCTGCCTGCTGACGCTGCTGCAGTCCTGGTCCCAGGGCGCGGAGGCCTGGGGTGAGACCGGGATGCGCAAGCTCTGGTCGGCGGCGACGGTGCGGGTCTACGGCGGCGGCGTCGCCGAGCCCGCCTTCCTGCGGATGCTCTCCGAACTGACCGGGTCGCACACCGCGGCCCGCTTCCAGGTCGGCCACCTCGCGCAGCCGGGCGCCGCCGCCCGCACCGTCACCCGCAACGAGGTGCAGCTACCGCTGCTGGACGTGGCCGAGCTGGCCGCGCTGCCGGCCGGCCGGGTGCTGGTGCTGCCGTCCGGCAGCCGCCCGCTGCTGGCCCGCGCGGTGCCCTGGTGGGACGGCCCGCACGCCGCCGACGTCCGGTCAGCGCTGGCCGGGAACTGACGGGGCGTCGGACCGGGGCGGCACCGGCCCCGGAGCCCGGCGTCAGTCCCAGAGCTTGCCGAAGGCCAGCAGCTCCTCGCGGTACTCGATCCGCTCCACCCACTCCTGCGGCCACGCCTGCTCGCCGTGCGCGGTGCCCGCGAACGCGCCGGCCAGGCAGGCCAGCGAGTCGGAGTCGCCGGAGGAGGCGGCGGCCCGGCGGACCGCCGCCACCGGGTCGTCCGGCAGCAGCAGGAAGCAGAGCAGCGCGGTGGCGAACGCCTCCTCGGCCACCCAGCCGGCGCCGGTGCGCTCGCAGGGATCGGCGTCCACCTCGCCGGCGGCGAGCGCCGCGTCGAGCCGGTCCAGGGCGAGCAGGCAGTCGTCCCAGCCGCGGGCGATGAACGCCTCGCGCGAGTGGTCCTGGGCCTTCTCGGCGAGCTCGCCGAGCCAGAACTCGTCGTAGCTGAGCCGCTGTTCGAGGGCGTGCGCGCGCAGCCGGGCGGGCAGGCCGGCCGGGTCGGCGCCCTGCGCCAGCCAGCGCACCGTGAACGCGGTGAGCTCGCTGGCGGCCAGCGCGGTGGGGTGGCCGTGGGTGAGGCCGGACTGCAGCTGCGCCGCACCGGCGACCTGGCGGTCGCTCAACTCCCGGACCAGGCCCACCGGGGCGACCCGCATGTTGGCGCCGCAGCCCTTGGAGCCGAGGTCGCTGGCGTCCTGCCAGGCCCGATCGGTGGAGAGCCGGAAGCAGGACCGCAGGCACGTCATGCCGGGCGCGCGGTCGTTGTCCGGGGAGCGCCACCAGTCCACGAACTCGTCGCGCAGCGGCAGTTCGAGGCGCAGCGGGACCAGCGGACCGTCCGCCAGGGCCGCCCGCAGGGCGCGTGCCACGGCGAGCGTCATCTGGGTGTCGTCGGTGACCTTCGCCCGCTTCGGCAGCGGCAGCCGCCGCCAGTCCGGGCTGAGCAGCCGGATCTCGTCGTACGTCAGGAACTCGGTCGGCTTGCCCATGGCGTCGCCGATCGCCAACCCCAGCATCGCGCCCGTCGCCCGCCCCACGGCGTCCTCCCCTTGACCTCGGCCTACCGGACCTCGACCGGCAGTTCCTTCAGCCCGCGGATCACGTAGCCGGGCTGCCACTCGGGCTCGCGCACCAGCGACAGCCCGGGGGCCTTGCGGAGCAGTGCGCCGTAGGACTCGGTGAGCTCAAGTCTGGCAAGCGGAGCGCCGAGACAGAAGTGGATTCCCGCGCCGAAGGTGATGTGCGGGTTGTCGGCGCGGCCCAGGTCGAGCCGGTCCGGGTCGGCGAACCGCTCCGGGTCGCGGTTGGCGGAGCCGAACAGCAGCGCCACCTCGGCGCCGCGCGGGATCCGCACCCCGCCGACCTCGATGTCGTCCAGCACCCAGCGCTCGAACATCTGCAGCGGGGTGTCGTAGCGCATCAGTTCCTCGATCGCGGTGGGCAGCAGCCCGTCCACGTCGGCGCGCAGGCGGGCCAGTTCGCCGGGGTTGCGAAACAGCGCCCACCAGCCGTTGCCGGTGGTGTTGACGGTCGCCTCGTGGCCGGCGTTCAGCAGCAGCACGCAGGTGGAGACCATCTCCTGCTCGCTCAGCCGGTCGCCGTCCTCCGCGGCCTGCGCGAGCGCGGAGATCAGGTCGCCGCCCGGTTCGGCGCGCCGACGGCGGATCAACTCCCGCAGGTAGTCGGAGAACTCGACGCTGGCGGCGACCGCGCGGCGGGCCGTCTCGGGGCTCGGGTTGAGCTCGAACATCCCGGTGATGTCGGCCGACCAGGGCCGCAGCTGGTGCCGGTCGGACTCGGGCACGCCCAGCATCTCGGCGATCACCGCGACCGGCAGCGGCTCCGCGACCGCGGCGATCAGGTCGCCGCCGCCGTCCGCGAGCAGTCCGTCGACCAGCTCGCCCGCCAGCCGGGCCACCGCCGGGCGCAGCGACTCCACCATCCGCGGCGTGAACGCCTTGGACACCAGCCGCCGGATCCGGGTGTGGTCCGGGGCCTCCAGGTCCAGCAGCCCGTGGTCGTTGAGGGTGTGGAACGGCTCGTGCGCCGGATCCGGCGCGGGCCGTCCGAACTCCTCGTGGGTGAAGCGGTGGGTGTAGGTCCGGCCGAGTCGACGGTCCCTCAGCAGGGCGCTGACGTCCGCGTACCGGGCGATCAGCCACTGGTCGCTCGGCGCGTAGTGGCTCACCGGCGCCTGCTCCCGCAGCTGCGCGTAGGCCGGGTACGGGTGGGCCACGAACTCGGCCGACCACGGGTCGAACGCCGCACTCGCCATCGATCTTCTCCCTGCTCGTCGGGCTGCCATGGTAAACAGCCCGACGAGCGGGTCCGACGGTCAGCCGCGGGACAGGTCGCCGTCGACGATCCGGCGCACCAGCTTCGGCAGCGCCTCGGAGATCGGCTCCCGGATCACCTCGGCGGCGTCGCCGTCGTAGTGGGTGGGCTCGCCGTTGACGATGATCAGCTTCGCGCCGTTCTCCAGCGCCTCGGCGGGCAGCAACGCCGCGGGCGTCACCTGGAGGCTGGTGCCCACCGCGATGAACAGCTGGCAGGCGCTCGCGACGGTGGCCGCCTGCTCCACCACCCGGTCGTCCAGCGGCTCGCCGAACATCACCGTGCGCGGTCGCAGCACCTCGCCGCACTGCGCGCAGCCCGGGTCGTCCTCCCCCGCCGCCACCCGCTCCAGCGCCGCCGCCATCGTCGTCACCGCCGCGCAGCCGACGCACTGCACCTCGGCCGCGGTGCCGTGCAGTTCGATCACCTTCCGGGCCGGCAGGCCCGCCTTCTGGTGCAGCCCGTCCACGTTCTGCGTCAGCACCCGCATCGGCACGCCGGAGCGCTCCAGCTCGACCAGCGCCAGGTGCCCCGGGTTCGGCTCGGCGGACCCCGCCCCGGCGTCCCGCCGCAGCAGCCAGGACCGGCGCCGCACCTCGGTGCTCTCCAGGTACGGCCCGATCGTCACGAGTTCCTGCGCGCTCGGATCGCGCTGCCAGAGCCCTTGCGGCCCGCGGTAGTCGGGGATCCCCGAGTCCGTCGAGATCCCCGCCCCCGTCAACACCGCCACCAGCGGACGCTTCTCAGTCATGCTCCGGACGGTACGGCCCGCGGCCCCTTGTGACCACCGGTTATCACCGGCCGGAAGGCCAGCCCGTACAGCACCGCCCCGACCGCGAGGAAGTCCAGCGACGCCCCCATCACCACCGTGCCCACCAGCACCAGCGCCGCGCTCCACCACGGCGCGGCGCCCGCGAGCACCGCCCGCACCAGCAGTCCGAGCAGGCCGACGTAGACCAGCATCGGCACCACCGTGTACACCACCGGCATCACCCCGGGCACCGACTGCACCTTGTCGAACAGCTCCGACCGGTCCGCCACGTTCCTCGCCACCGCGCCCACGTACAGGTCGATCCCGGTCTGCACCAGCGAGGCCGCGATGCCCGCCCACCCGAGGTCCCGCCAGATCCGGCCCCACACCCCGCGCCCGCCGCCGAGCCGCGCCAACTCCCCCAGTCCGACGCCCAGCAGCGCGAGCGCCGCGAACAGTGCCAGGTGCCCGACCATCCACCCGGCCCCGATCCCGCGCGACCCCGGTACCAGCCGTACCAGTCCGTACACCGCCAGCAGCCCCGCGGACCACCCCAACGCCCGACGCCCCGTCACCATCGCCCGACTCCCCTACCCGAGTGCCATCTCCGACACCCCCAACCCTGCCGCCACCGCCTCCCGTGCACCTCCCCCGCACCGGCGAAACGGCGGCCTCCCCCGCGAGGGGTAGGGGACGTCCACTAGGGAGTCGCCGCGCTCA
This sequence comes from Kitasatospora sp. NPDC049285, assembly GCF_040678815.1. NCBI lineage: Bacteria > Bacillati > Actinomycetota > Actinomycetes > Kitasatosporales > Streptomycetaceae > Kitasatospora > Kitasatospora sp. NPDC049285. The sequence continues at coordinate 34,155 of NZ_JBFAQR010000006.1, forward strand.
CTCCCCGCCCGCTACCACCGCCCCGGCCTCGTAGGCGAAGACCACCGCGTGCACCCGGTCCCGCAGGGCCAGCTTCGCCAGCACGTTGCTCACGTGCGTCTTCACCGTGTGCTCGCTCACCACCAGCTCGGCCGCGATCTCCGCGTTCGACATGCCCCGGGCGACCAGCCGCAGGGTCTCCAACTCCCGTACCGTGAGCCGCTCCAGCAGTCGGGCGGGCGGGCGCCCGGAGCCGACCGCGCCGGCCGCGCCGCGTCGCGCGGTGGCCTCGCCGATCACCCGCCGGGTCACCGACGGCGCCAGCAGCGCGTCACCGGACGCGACGACCCGCACCGCGTGCGCCAGGTCGTCGCGTCGCACGTCCTTCAGCAGGAAGCCGCTCGCGCCCGCGTACAGCGCGTCGAACACGTAGTCGTCGACGTCGAAGGTGGTCAGCATGATCACCTTGCAGTCGGGGAACTCCGCGCACACCCGCCGCGCCGCCTCCAGCCCGTCCATCACGGGCATCCGGACGTCCAGCAGCAGCACGTCCGGCCCGTGCTCGCGCACGGCGGAGACCGCCTCGGCCCCGTCGGCGGCCTCGGCGACCACCGTGATGTCCGGCTGGGCGTCCAGGATCATGCCGAAGCCGGCCCGCACCAGTTCCTGGTCATCCGCGATGACCACCCGAATCGTCAACCCGTCCCTCTCCCTCACGCCTTGAGCGGCAGCTCGGCCGCCACCACGAACCCGGAGCCGTCCGCCCCCGGACCGATCCGGGCGGTGCCCCCGCATGCGGCGGCCCGCTCCCGGATCGACACCAGCCCGCGCCCGCCCGACCAGCCGTCACCGCCACCGCCACCGCCACCGGTCGCACCGGAGCCGCGTCCGTCGTCGGTGACCGAGACCGCCAGCACGTCGCCGCCGCGCACCCCGACCCGGACGGTCACCCGCCGGGCCCGGGCGTGCTTGACCACGTTGGTGAGCGCCTCCTGGACGATCCGGTAGGCGGCGGCCTGGACCTCGGCCGGCCCGGCCTCCTCGACGGCCGCGTCCACCTCCACCCCGGAGCCGCGGACCCGTTCCAGCACCTCGCCGAGTTCGGCCAGCCGCGGCTGCGGCACCAGCGCGGGCGCTGCCCCGGCCTCCTTCAACACGCCCAGCACCCGCCGCAGTTGGACCATCGCGTCGCGGCCGGAGTCGGCGATCGCGTCGAACGCGCGGATCGCCCGGTCGGGGTCGGAGCGGACCACCAGCGGGCCGGCCTCGGCCTGAATCACCATCAGGGAGACGGCGTGGGCGAGGATGTCGTGCATCTCGCGGGCGATCCGGGCCCGCTCCTCGGCGACGGCCCGGGCCGCGTCGCTGGCGGCCCGCAGGCCGACCTGGTGGGCCCGGTCGGCCTCGGCGGTGGCGAGCCGGCGCAACTCGCGGACCAGGCTGCCGAAGACGAAGCTGCCGACCGAGACGACCAGGCTGAACAGCATGCCGTTGGGCGAGCGGGTGCCGACCACGTTGCCGACCACCAGCAGGGTGAGCAGCGTCCAGCGCTGCCAGTCCTTGCCGCGGTCGGCGAGCGTGTGGATCGCGACCACCATGCAGACCTGGACCTGCGGCATCGCCGAGTGCGCCAGCACCGACAGCGCCATGGTCGGCGCCCCGGCGGCCGCCATCACCGCCCACGGCCGGCGGCGCCGCCACCACAGCGGCACCGCGCTCGCCAGCGCCAGCGCGTAGGCCCACCACGGCCAGGACGGCTCGTCGTTGGCCACCGCCCACAGCGACACCCCGGCGGACAGCGCCACCAGCAGCCCGTCGACCAGCCACGGCCGGGCCCGCCACCAGCCCAGCAGAGCCGCTCCCCCGTCACCCATCCGGGCATCCTCCCATCCGTCGCCGGTCGTCCCGCAACGCGCCGGAGGGCGCCCCCGTCCGGGAGCGCCCTCCGCGCGGTGACGGACCGTCACAGCAGCCGCTTGATCTCCCCACGCGCCCGGTAGAAGCCGCCGGAACCGGACTCCCGCACCTCGGCGACCAGGTAGCGCGCACCGGCGACCCGGACCTCCTTGGGGAACTGCACCCGCCAGCTCGGGTCGAAGCCGGGCGAGACCACCCGGACCCGCAGCCGGCCCGCCTCGGCCACGCACTCGACCTCGACGCCGCCACCGGAGGCGACCGCCGCGACGCTGACCGTCTCCAGCTCGGCGCTCGGCACCACCCGCTCGATGCCACCGCCCTGCACCTCGGCGGTGGCCGGCAGCGAGCCCTGCTCGGCGGCCTGCACCGCGTCCGGCGAGGCGTCCAGGCAGGCCAGCGAACCGTCGGTGGTGACCACGTACAGCCGCCCGTCGCGGTACTGCATGCTGTACGCGGAGCCGCAGCCGGTGCCGAGCTTCCACAGCCGGGTGCCGTCGGCGGCGAAGCAGTACACCGAGGAGTGGTTGTCGCCGGCGAAGACGAACTCGCCGTCGGGCGAGGCCGCGCAGGAGAACACCGCGGCGTCGCACTTGTAGGCGGCGACCTCGGACCCGTCGGACTTCCGCAGCCGGTGCACCCAGCCCTGCGAGGTGCCGGCGAACACCTCGGTGGGCTCCTGCCAGCCGAACAGCACCTGCCCCTTGGTCCGGGTGTGCCACTGCTGCTCGCCGCCGCGCTTCGCGTACCGGGCCACGCCCGCGGAGTGGCCGTGGTAGACCGCCTCGGCGTCGCAGCGCACCATCCAGCCGGCCCGGCCCTCGGCGTTGCGCCGCCACTGGAACTCGTCCTCGTGGTCGACCGTGGTCAGCCCGCCGCGCTCGTCGGCGACGCCGAGCACGCCGTCGTGGATGTCCAGCCAGTAGATGTCGACGTCCTGGGCGATCTCGTACGCCACCCGCGGCACCTTGCCGCCCAGGTCGTACACCTTGCCGTCGTCGCAGCCGGCGTAGATCCACCAGTCGTCGGCGACGATGCACTTGACGCCGTCGGGCAGGCCGAAGCGGCCGGTGACCTCGCCGGTGTGGGTGAGGGTGTATACGTCGCCGTTCTCGTTTCCGACCCACGCGTGCTCCTCGCCGACGAACACCCCGAACGCGGGCGAGCCGGAGCGGAAGCGCCACAGCATCGGTGCCTGGCGGGCGGTGGAGCGCGACGAGGTGATCTGACGGCGGGTCACCGCCCGGCGCTGGCGCACCCCCAGGACGGCCGGCGCGTAGCCCTTGCGGACCTTCTCGCCGACCTTCTTGGCGGCCGCGGCCGCCGCCTTCTCGGCGCTCGGGTACGAGGTGGTCTTGGCCTGCCCCTCGTCGCCGATCCGGCCGTAGCGGATCGTCAACTCGGCTCCGGCGAGCCGCACTTCGTAGAACTTGTGCGCGCTCCCCTGGTCCTCGGACAGCTCCAGGTAGGTCACCTGCGGCTCCGCGGAAACGGTGGCAGACATGGCCGACTCCCCTTTCGGGCAACGGGTTTCGGGATACCGGGAGGGGCCTCGCCACCTGCCGACACCCACCAATCTAGGCCCCGGCACTGACAGTTGATCACCCGATCAGCCGGTGTGCACCCGCACCCCGCCGCTGCCGGCCCGCGCCACCAGCTTGTGCGTCGCCCCGGCCTGTGAGGGGACCGACGAGTCGCTGCCACCGCTTTCGGCGTGCGCGTCCACCTGGTAGTCGGCGCCGCCGGGCACCGCCAGGTCCACCCCGCCGGTGTCGGTGCGCAGTTCGGCGGAGGCCGGGGCGACGGCGAACCGCGCCTGGATCCCACCCGTCTGCACGGTCAGCTTCACCTGCTGCGCCCGCAGCCCGGTCGCCTGGATCCCGCCGGTGTCGGCCCGGGCGTCGATCTCCCCGGCCATGTCGACCAGCTTGATCCCACCGGTGTCCTCGGTCAGCCGCAGCTTCGTGCCCGCGGGCACCCGCACCTGGTAGCCGATCCCGCAGTCCGAGCAGGAGTACGCCAGCTTCAGCACCCCGCCCTCCAGGGTGTGGGTGGCGTTCGGCTCCTGGTCGCGCCAGCCCTGCTTCTCGATCACCCGCACCGGTCCGTCCGAGGCGATCACCTCGATGCCGCCGACCTTCCCGTCCAGCACCAGCTCGGTGACCTGCCCGGGCACCTCGTACGACACCGTCTTGTGGTTCTCGTCCCACCGGTCGCAGCCCACCGCCCCGGCCACCAGCACCCCGGCCACCAGCAACGCCCCCGTGATCCGCTTCACCGCTCCCCCTCAGTCCGTTCGCTCCCCCCGAGTCTCCCGCCCCCGTACCCCCGCCCGCCTCCCTCTGGAGTGGGGTTCGCCCACCTCCGTCCCCTGGGGGATCCCCTAGGTGGAACGCCGCAGGGCGGCCACCCCGTGTGGGGTGACCGCCCTGCGGATCAGCCGATCGCTCAGCCGGTGTACGGACCGTAGTCGTAGTCGTCCAGCGGGACGGCCTGACCGGAGCCCGCGCCGAACGGCGACAGGTCGTAGTCGTCGTAGCCGACGGCCGAGTACATCGCGGCCTTGGCCTCCTCGGTCGGCTCGACCCGGATGTTGCGGTAGCGGGGCAGACCCGTACCGGCCGGGATGAGCTTGCCGAGGATGACGTTCTCCTTGAGGCCCAGCAGCGGGTCCGACTTGGCGTGGATCGCCGCGTCGGTGAGCACCCGGGTCGTCTCCTGGAAGGAGGCGGCCGACAGCCAGGACTCGGTGGCCAGCGAGGCCTTGGTGATACCCATCAGCTGCGGACGGCCGGAGGCGGGGTGACCGCCCTCGGAGACCACGCGACGGTTCTCGGTCTCGAAGCGGCCGCGCTCGACCAGCTCGCCCGGCAGCAGCTCGGCGTCGCCCGACTCGATGATCGTCACGCGGCGGAGCATCTGCCGGATGATGATCTCGATGTGCTTGTCGTGGATCGACACACCCTGCGAGTTGTAGACCTTCTGGACCTCGGCCACCAGGTGGATCTGGACGGCACGCTGGCCCATGATCCGCAGCACGTCGTGCGGGTTGGTCGCACCGACGGTCAGCTTCTGGCCGACCTCGACCGCCTCGCCCTCGCTGACCAGCAGCTTGACGCGCTTGGAGACCGGGTAGGCGATCTCGTCCGTGCCGTCGTCGGGGGTCACCACGACCTTGCGGGTCTTCTCGGTGTCCTCGATCCGGACCCGGCCCTGCGCCTCCGAGATCGGGGCCACACCCTTGGGGGTACGGGCCTCGAAGAGCTCGACGACACGCGGCAGACCCTGGGTGATGTCGTCACCGGCCACACCACCGGTGTGGAAGGTACGCATCGTCAGCTGGGTGCCGGGCTCACCGATGGACTGGGCGGCGATGATGCCGACCGCCTCACCGATGTCGACCAGCTTGCCGGTGGCCAGCGAACGGCCGTAGCAGAAGGCACAGGTGCCGACCGCCGACTCACAGGTCAGGATCGAGCGGACCTTGACCTCGCTCACGCCGTGCCGGATCAGCTCGTCCATCAGGACGTCGCCGAGGTCGGTGTTGGCGGTGGCCAGCAGCTTGCCGTCGATGGTGATGTCCTCGGCCAGCATGCGGGCGTACACGCTGGTCTCGACGTCGTCGGCCTTGCGCAGCACGCCGTCCGCACCGACCGAACCGATCGACAGCTTGAGGCCGCGCTCGGTGCCGCAGTCCTCCTCGCGGATGATCACGTCCTGCGAGACGTCCACCAGACGACGGGTCAGGTAACCCGAGTCGGCGGTACGCAGCGCGGTGTCGGCCAGACCCTTACGGGCACCGTGGGTGGAGATGAAGTACTCCAGCACGGACAGGCCCTCACGGAACGAGGCCTTGATGGGACGCGCGATGGTCTCGTTCTTCGCGTTCGACACCAGACCACGCATACCGGCGATCTGACGCATCTGCATCATGTTTCCGCGGGCGCCCGAGTCGACCATCATGAAGATGGGGTTTGTCTTCGGGAAGTTCGCGGCCATCGCGTCGGCGACCTCGTTGGTCGCACGGGTCCAGATGCCGATGAGCTCGGACTTGCGCTCGTTGTCGGTGATCAGACCGCGCTCGTACTGGCGCTGGACCTTCTCCGCCTGCGCCTCGTAGCCCTCCAGGATGGCGGGCTTGCTCGGCGGGACGATGACGTCCGAGATCGAGACGGTGACACCCGAGCGGGTCGACCAGTGGAAGCCGGCCGCCTTCAGGTTGTCGAGCGCCGCGGCGACGACGACCTTCGGGTAGCGCTCGGCGAGGTCGTTGACGATCGCCGAGAGCTGCTTCTTGCCGATCTCGTAGTCGACGAACGGGTAGTCCTCGGGCAGCAGCTCGTTGAAGAGCGCGCGGCCCAGGGTGGTGGTGATCCGGAACGGCTCACCCTCGGTCCAGGTCGGCTGCCCGTCCTCGTCCACCGGCGGGGTCCAGCCGCGCGGCGGCACGGTGCCGGCGGCCATCCGCAGGTCGATCGGGGCCTGGACGTCCAGCTCGCGGGCGTCGAAGGCCATGATCGCCTCGGCGGTCGAGGAGAAGGAACGGCCCTTGCCCTTGACCTCCTCGCGGTCCGAGGTGAGGAAGAACAGACCGAGCACCATGTCCTGGGTCGGCATGGTGACGGGGCGACCGTCGGCCGGCTTCAGGATGTTGTTCGAGGACAGCATCAGGATGCGGGCCTCGGCCTGCGCCTCCGCGGAGAGCGGCAGGTGGACGGCCATCTGGTCACCGTCGAAGTCCGCGTTGAACGCGGTGCAGACGAGCGGGTGGATCTGGATGGCCTTGCCCTCGACCAGCTGCGGCTCGAAGGCCTGGATGCCGAGGCGGTGCAGGGTGGGCGCACGGTTCAGCAGGACCGGGTGCTCGGCGATGACCTCTTCGAGGACGTCCCACACGACCGGACGGGCGCGCTCGACCATGCGCTTGGCCGACTTGATGTTCTGCGCGTGGTTCAGGTCGACCAGGCGCTTCATCACGAACGGCTTGAAGAGCTCCAGCGCCATGGCCTTCGGCAGACCGCACTGGTGCAGCTTGAGCTGCGGGCCGACGACGATGACCGAACGGGCCGAGTAGTCGACGCGCTTGCCGAGCAGGTTCTGACGGAAACGACCCTGCTTGCCCTTGAGCATGTCGGACAGCGACTTCAGCGGACGGTTGCCGGGGCCCGTGACCGGGCGACCACGACGGCCGTTGTCGAAGAGCGCGTCGACGGCCTCCTGGAGCATGCGCTTCTCGTTGTTCACGATGATCTCGGGCGCGCCGAGGTCGAGAAGCCGCTTCAGGCGGTTGTTGCGGTTGATCACGCGGCGGTACAGGTCGTTCAGGTCGGAGGTGGCGAAGCGGCCACCGTCGAGCTGGACCATCGGACGCAGGTCCGGCGGGATCACCGGGACGCAGTCGAGCACCATGCCCTTGGGCTTGTTGCTGGTCTGCAGGAAGGCGGAGACGACCTTGAGGCGCTTGAGCGCACGGGTCTTCTTCTGGCCCTTGCCGGTGCGGATGATCTCGCGGAGGCGCTCGGCCTCCTCGGCCAGGTCGAAGGACTCGAGGCGGTCCTTGAGGGCCGCCGCGCCCATCGAGCCCGAGAAGTACGTGCCGAAACGGTCACGCAGCTCGCGGTAGAGCAGCTCGTCGCCCTCGAGGTCCTGGACCTTGAGGTTCTTGAAGCGGGTCCACACCTCGTCGAGCCGGTCCAGCTCGCGCTGGGCGCGGTCGCGCAGCTGCTTCATCTCGCGCTCGGCGCCCTCGCGCACCTTGCGGCGCACGTCGGCCTTGGCGCCCTCCGCCTCCAGCTCGGCCAGGTCGGACTCGGCCTTCTTGGCCCGGCCTTCCAGGTCGGCGTCGCGGCGGTTCTCGATCTGCTGGCGCTCGACCGAGACGTGCGCCTCGAGGGACGGCAGGTCGCGCTGACGGCGCTCGTCGTCCACCCAGGTGATCATGTAGGCGGCGAAGTAGATGACCTTCTCGAGGTCCTTCGGCGCCAGGTCCAACAGGTAGCCCAGGCGCGACGGCACGCCCTTGAAGTACCAGATGTGGGTGACCGGAGCGGCCAGCTCGATGTGGCCCATCCGCTCACGGCGCACCTTGGCGCGGGTCACCTCGACGCCGCAGCGCTCACAGATGATGCCCTTGAAGCGGACGCGCTTGTACTTGCCGCAGTAGCACTCCCAGTCCCGGGTGGGACCGAAGATCTTCTCGCAGAAAAGGCCGTCCTTTTCCGGCTTCAGCGTGCGGTAGTTGATGGTCTCCGGCTTCTTCACCTCGCCGTGCGACCACTGGCGGATGTCGTCGGCGGTGGCCAGTCCGATGCGGAGCTCGTCGAAGAAGTTGACGTCAAGCACTGGTCGTCAAGCCCTCTTTCGTGATTCGAGAGTCTGTCTGTTGGTCTGAGGGGGGCCTGGGGGCTGGGCCGGCTCTCACGTGCGAGAGCCGACCCGGCCTCCGTCAGACCTCTTCGACGCTGCTCGGCTCGCGCCGGGACAGGTCAATGCCGAGCTCCTCGGCGGCGCGGAACACGTCCTCGTCGGAGTCCCGCATCTCGATGGACTGGCCGTCCGAGGACAGCACCTCCACGTTGAGGCAGAGCGACTGCATTTCCTTGATGAGGACCTTGAAGGACTCGGGAATGCCGGGCTCGGGGATGTTCTCGCCCTTGACGATGGCCTCGTAGACCTTCACACGGCCGAGGACGTCGTCGGACTTGATGGTGAGCAGTTCCTGCAGCGCGTACGCGGCGCCGTAGGCCTCAAGGGCCCACACCTCCATCTCACCGAAGCGCTGACCACCGAACTGCGCCTTACCACCGAGCGGCTGCTGGGTGATCATCGAGTACGGACCGGTCGAGCGGGCGTGGAGCTTGTCGTCGACCAGGTGGTGCAGCTTGAGGATGTACATGTAGCCGACCGAGATCGGCATCGGGAACGGCTCGCCGGAGCGGCCGTCGAACAGCCGCGCCTTGCCGGTGGAGTTCACCAGGCGCTCACCGTCACGGGTGAGGGTGGTGTTGTCCAGCAGGCCGGTGATCTCGTCCTCGCGGGCGCCGTCGAAGACCGGGGTGGCCAGGTTGGTGCCGCCCTCGACCGTGTCGGCGCCGATCGCCTGCAGGCGCTTGGCCCACTCGTCGGCGAGACCGGAGACGTCCCAGCCCTGCTGGGCGAGCCAGCCGAGGTGGATCTCCAGGACCTGTCCCGGGTTCATTCGGGACGGGACACCCAGCGGGTTCAGGATGATGTCGACCGGGGTGCCGTCCTCCAGGAACGGCATGTCCTCGACCGGCAGGATCTTGGAGATGACGCCCTTGTTGCCGTGACGGCCGGCCAGCTTGTCACCGTTGGTGATCTTGCGCTTCTGGGCGACGTAGACGCGGACCAGCTGGTTCACGCCCGGGGGAAGCTCGTCCCCCTCCTCGCGGTCGAAGACGCGGACGCCGATGACCTTGCCGGACTCACCGTGCGGCACCTTCAGCGAGGTGTCGCGGACCTCACGGGCCTTCTCACCGAAGATCGCGCGGAGCAGGCGCTCCTCCGGGGTCAGCTCGGTCTCACCCTTCGGGGTGACCTTGCCGACCAGGATGTCGCCGGTGACGACGTCCGCACCGATCCGGATGATGCCGCGCTCGTCGAGGTCGGCGAGGACCTCCTCGGAGACGTTCGGGATGTCCCGGGTGATCTCCTCGGGGCCCAGCTTGGTGTCACGGGCGTCGACCTCGTGCTCCTCGATGTGGATCGAGGAGAGGACGTCGTCCTGCACGAGGCGCTGCGACAGGATGATCGCGTCCTCGTAGTTGTGGCCCTCCCACGACATGAACGCCACGAGGAGGTTCTTGCCGAGCGCCATCTCGCCCTGGTCGGTGCAGGGGCCGTCGGCCAGCACCTGGTTGACCTCGACCCGGGCGCCCTCGTCCACGAGCACCTTCTGGTTGAAGGCGGTGCCCTGGTTGGAGCGGGTGAACTTGGCGGCGCGGTACGTGGTGTACGTGCCGTCGTCGTTGGCCACGGTGATGTAGTCGGCCGAGACCTCCTGCACCACACCGGCCTTCTCGGCGGTGATGACGTCGCCGGCGTCGACCGCGCAGCGGTACTCCATGCCGGTGCCGACCAGCGGGGCCTCGCTGCGCAGCAGCGGCACCGCCTGGCGCATCATGTTCGAGCCCATGAGCGCGCGGTTGGCGTCGTCGTGCTCGAGGAACGGGATCATGGCGGTCGCGACCGACACCATCTGGCGCGGCGAGACGTCCATGTAGTCGATCTCGGTGCCGGGGATGTAGTCGATCTCGCCGCCACGGCGGCGGACCAGGACACGCGGCTCGGCGAAGGTCAGCTCCGCGGTCAGCGGGGCGTTGGCCTGCGCGATGACGTAGCGGTCCTCCTCGTCGGCGGTCAGGTAGTCCACGGCCTCGGTGACGACACCGTCGACGACCTTGCGGTACGGGGTCTCGATGAAACCGAACGCGTTGACCCGGCCGTAGGAGGCGAGCGAGCCGATCAGACCGATGTTCGGGCCTTCGGGGGTCTCGATCGGACACATGCGGCCGTAGTGCGAGGGGTGCACGTCACGGACCTCGAAGCCGGCCCGCTCACGGGACAGACCACCGGGGCCGAGCGCGGACAGACGACGCTTGTGGGTCAGGCCCGACAGCGGGTTCGTCTGGTCCATGAACTGCGACAGCTGGCTGGTGCCGAAGAACTCCTTGATGGAGGCGACGACCGGCCGGATGTTGATCAGGGTCTGCGGCGTGATCGCCTCGACGTCCTGGGTGGTCATGCGCTCGCGCACGACGCGCTCCATGCGGGCGAGACCCGTACGGACCTGGTTCTGGATCAGCTCGCCGACGTTGCGGAGACGACGGTTGCCGAAGTGGTCGATGTCGTCGACCTCGATGACGATGTCGCGGCTCTCGCCGTCCCGCCACTCGGTCTCGCCGGCGTGCAGCTTCACCAGGTACTTGATCGCACCGATGATGTCCGGCTCGGTGAGCACGCCGGAGTCCAGGGACTCGGCGTTGCCCAGCTTCCGGTTCACCTTGTAGCGGCCGACCTTCGCGAGGTCGTAACGCTTCGGGTTGAAGTACAGGTTCTCCAGCAGCGTCTGCGCGGCCTCACGCGTGGGCGGCTCGCCCGGGCGCAGCTTGCGGTAGATGTCGAGCAGCGCGTCGTCCTGGCCCTGGGTGTGGTCCTTCTCCAGGGTGGCGCGCATCGACTCGTACTCGCCGAACTCCTCGATGATCATCTCGTTGGTCCAGCCGAGTGCCTTCAGCAGCACGGTGACCGACTGCTTGCGCTTGCGGTCGATGCGGACACCGACCATGTCGCGCTTGTCGATCTCCATCTCCAGCCAGGCACCGCGGGAGGGGATGATCTTGGCGGAGTAGATGTCCTTGTCGGACACCTTGTCCAGGGTGGAGTCGAAGTAGACGCCGGGGGAGCGCACCAGCTGCGAGACGACGACACGCTCGGTGCCGTTGATGATGAAGGTGCCCTTGTTGGTCATGAGCGGGAAGTCGCCCATGAAGACCGTCTGGGACTTGATCTCACCGGTCTCGTTGTTGGTGAACTCCGCGGTGACGAAGAGCGGGGCCGCGAAGGTGAAGTCGCGGTCCTTGCACTCGTCGATGGAGTTCTTCGGCGGCTCGAAACGGTGATCCCGGAAGGTCAGGGACATCGACCCGCTGAAGTCCTCGATCGGGGAGATCTCCTCGAAGATCTCCTCCAGACCGGACTTCGTGGGGACGTCCTGACCACTCTCCAGGGCGGCCTCGACCCGAGACTTCCAGGCCGCATTGCCGAGCAGCCAGTCAAAGCTCTCGGTCTGCAGGGCCAGGAGGTTCGGAACCTCGAGGGGCTCCTTGATCTTCGCGAACGAGACGCGGAGCGGGGCGGTGGATGCGGAATTGTTCGAGGCGTTGCGCGGCGCGGCCAAGAGGGGGGTCCTTCCGAGGGCTCGGAGCTCACTACGCGCATACCCTCCGGGCCTTGGCCGAGGCGGAAACCCCAGGTCAGGACAGGGGCCACTCCGGGCGACGAGTCACGGAGCAGCTAACAGGCAGCGCAAAGGGACAGTGTAGCCAAAGGCGACACTGCTAGCAAGCCCTGATTCGGAGACCGAATCGGACGCTCCTCCCGTACAACCGACAACCCGGGCAGTGATCCCTCACCGGCCGGGCCGTCGCACCCACGTCTGCGTCACCGGGAACCTTCCCAGTGCCGCCGCCGAATATGCATCGGAGACGGTTCCGCTTGGACACGCGCCTTGAGAATCGCGCGCCTCGTGCTGTTCGTCAAGGCCCCCACCAGGGTGTGGACCTCTTGCCCCACTCATCGTCGGACCCGCTGCGCGCGTTACAACCGCACCGAGCCAGGGGCCCCGACGACAGCGATCACCCTACCCCCGGGCGCCGACAACGACCGAGTCCGGCTTGGGCCATCGGGGGACGGCCCGATGGCCGTCAGGTGGCCGCCGGGGACGAAAGCAGGCCGGGTCGGCCACCCCGAAGGGTGGCCGACCCGGCCTGCGGAGAACCTCTCAGAGAGAGGAACGAGTCACTTGACGGTGACCTTGGCGCCAGCGCCCTCGAGCTGGGCCTTCGCCTTCTCGGCGACGTCCTTCGCGACCTTCTCGAGAACCTTCGCACCGGCGGTGTCGACGAGGTCCTTGGCCTCCTTCAGGCCGAGGGAGGTGAGGGCGCGCACCTCCTTGATGACCTGGATCTTCTTGTCGCCGGCACCGTCGAGGATGACGTCGAACTCGTCCTGCTCCTCGACAGCGGCCTCGGCGGCGGCCGGGCCGGCCGGGCCGGCAACGGCGACCGGGGCGGCGGCGGTGACGTCGAACTTCTCCTCGAAGGCCTTCACGAACTCGGAGAGCTCGATCAGGGTCATGCCCTCGAACTGCTCGAGCAGGTCCTCGGTGCTGAGCTTCGCCATGATTGGCGTCCTTCCACTAAATCGGCAGGTGCCGGATGTACGGATTGGCGGGCGTGCATACGGGCCCGCTGGGACGGGGAGTGGTTACTCCGCGTCCTCGGCGGGAGCCGGAGTACCGGCACCGCCCTGCTCGACCTTCTCGCGCAGCGCTTCCACGGTGCGAACGAGCTTGGACGGGAGCGCCTGGAAGACCGCGGCAGCCTGGGACGGCTTGGCCTTCATCGCACCCGCCAGCTTGGCGAGCAGCACCTCGCGGGACTCGAGGTCCGCGAGCTTCTTGATCTCATCGGCGGTCAGCGCCTTACCCTCAAGGACACCGCCCTTGATGATGAGAGCAGGGTTCTCCTTGGCGAAGTCACGCAGAGCCTTCGCCGACTCCACCGGGTCACCGGTGACGAAGGCGACAGCCGTCGGACCGGCGAACAGGTCGTCGAGCTCGGAGATCCCGGCCTCGTTGGCCGCGATCTTGGTCAGCGTGTTCTTCACCACGGCGTAATCGGCGTTGCCGGTGAGCGAGCGACGCAGCGTCTTCAGCTGCTTCACCGTGAGACCGCGGTACTCGGTCAGAACGGCGGCGCTGGAGGCACGGAACTTGTCCGTGATCTCGGCGACGTCGGCAGCCTTGTCGGGCCTGGCCATAGGCTTACGCCTCCTTCCGTGATGTCGAAGTCGGGCCGACCTTCGAGAAGTCGACCATCAAACACCGCGGACCCCAGGAAGCGAAGAAGCCCCGGCGCGCAGGCGCACGGGGCTTGAAACGACCTCGACGGACCGGAACGGTCCGGAGATCTTCTCTGCTCCATAACCTGCGCGGGCGATCCGAATGAGGTACGGATCCTTCGGTGCCGTCCACCCTTGCGGGGACACGGCGACGACCAGCGGTCTTTGGCTCTGTCAGCTTACGGGACCCGTCCGGCTGGACCAAATCGCCTATCCGGGCACCGGGGGCGGGGTGGCGGTGCCGGCGTCCTGGACGTCCGCTTCGGCCGGGGCCTGGACGGAGAGCGAGGAGGCGCCGAACTCGGTGTAGGCGATGGTGTCCACGTCGGCGGCGGCGCGGCGGAGTTGGACCAGCTGGTCGTGGTCGTTGAGCCAGAGGTCGAGCACCACGTCGCCGGGGCCGAGCGCGGTCTCCAGTGCCTGCCGGCGGGCCGGGGTGAGCTGGGTCTGCGCGGCGGCGTACCGGGCGGCGCTGAGCACCGCCCGGTAGTGGTGCACGGTGCTGTCCTGCAGCTTCTCGTCGCCGACCAGTTCGGGCTGGGCGGCGGCGGCCGCGGCGGTGGCGGCGACCAGCGGGTTGAGCCGGTCCGCCAGCCCGGCGTACGGGATGTCCTTGGCGACGTACTTCTGCCAGTGCGGCCCGCCGAGCCGGGCCGCGGTGTCCGGGTCGCCGCCCAGGTAGGCGGAGGTGTCCAGGACGATCAGCTGGCGGGTCTCGGTGTCCGGCCGGTACTGCAGCACGGTCTTGGGCGCCCAGAACAGCGCCCCCTTGGCGCGCTCCCCTCCCAGCGTGGAGCGGAACTCCGCGCGCCGGGCGTCGTGCAGCACCAGCTGGGCGGAGAGCAGCACCCCGTGCGGGGAGCGGTCGGTGGGCGTCGGCTGGGCGGAGGAGGAGGACGGCGGGCTGCTCGGCCCGGGCGTGGCGCCGCCCCCGCCGGAGCCGCCGCACCCGGCCAGCAGCAGCCCGGCCGTCAGCCCGGCCGCCGCCACCTGCCAGCGCACCGCCATCGCCCCTCCTCCCGCCGCCGTCCGGTCCGTCACACCCCCACCATGCCATGCGGCCCCGGTGGGCCCTGGATCAGCCCTTGAGCAGATCGGCCAGGTTGAAGCAGTCGCTCGCCGCCGGGGCCTCCAGCGTCGTGGTGCCGTACTCGGTCAGGCCGATCACGGTGGGCTTGCCGGAGCCGGCGGTCTCCCGGAGCTGGATCAGCTCGCCCTTCGCGTTCAGCCAGAAGTCGACGGTGATGCTGCCGGTGCCGTTCTTCTTGTAGTCGGCCACGGTGCGGGCCTTCTGATCGTCCGTCAGGCCGGCGAGCGCACCGACCAGGTCGTCCGCGGTGAAGGTGGCCTTGAAGCGGGTGGCCGGGACGGACTTGACCGCCTCGGGGCCGACCAGGGTCGGGGTGCCCTTCTCGACCGCGGTGGTCAGGTCGGCCACCGGGTTGCGGGACAGGAACAGCACGCCGACCAGCGCGGCCGAGTCGGCGCCGGCCGCCTTGTCGGTGACCGACTTGGCGTCGTACTTCAGCCAGTGCTTGCCCTTGAAGGTGCTGTCGCGGTCCTTCGCCGAGGTGGCGAGGTAGACCGTGCCGTCGACGAACCGGTACTGCGACTCCTCGGCGCCGTCGGAGCCGACGAAGGAGAAGCCGACCGGGCTCTTCCAGACCATCACGCCGGAGCCGTCCTCGACCCCGCCGGACATGGTGAACTTGGCGCCCCCGGCCTGCTGCAGGCTCGCGGCGGCGGTGCGCAGCAGGGTGGCCGGGTCCTGGGTGGGGCTCGGCGAGGCGGAGGACGGCTTGGCCGCGGCCGAGGAGGCCGCCGGCGCGGCGTCGTGGCTGCCGGAGCCGCCGCCGGTGCAGGCGGTCAGGCCGCCGACCAGCGCGGCGGTGAGGGCGAGGGCGGGGACGGAGCGGAGCAGACGCACTTTGCGGGAACTCACTTCAGGATGTCGCCGAGGTTGAAGACCTCGGACGCGGATGGGGCCTTGGTGGCCTGGACGGTGCCGAGCGCGCTGTAGACCACGGTGCTCGGCTTGTCGGTCTTCGTGGTGGCCAGGTCGGTGCTCGACTGCTGCACCAGCTCGCCCTTGGCGTTGATCCAGTAGTCGGTGACGGCGCTGGCGCCGCTCGCCTTGAGCTGGGCGTTGACCTTGGTCTTCAGCTCGGGGGTCAGCTTCATCGCGCCGACCAGGGTGTCCACCTGCACCTCGCTGCGGTAGTGGACGGTGGCCTGACCGGCCACGGTCTCCGGACCGACCAGGGTGGCGGTGGGGGCGGCGGCGACCAGCTGCACGCCGGGGTCCATCAGCTGCATCATCGTGGCGAACGGCACGATGTCGGTGCTGCCGGGCACACCGGTCACGGCGTCCCGCGGGTCGAGCTTCATCCAGTTCTTGCCGCCGGCCAGCGTGGCCAGCTCGGCCGGAGCGCCGAGGTACATCGCGTCGGCGACGAACAGGATCTTGCCCTGCTGGCCGTCGATCTCGGTGTTCAGCAGGAAGGACGGCGGGTTCTTCCAGACGTACTCGCCGGTGCCGCCGCTGCCGTTGCCGTCCCCGGGGGTGACGGTGACCTTGGCGCTGCCGGCCTTCTCCATGACGGCGGCGGAGGCCAGCAGGGCCTCCTTGGGCGCCGGCTTGGCGGCCCCGCCCTGGGCGGCCGACCCGGGGGCGGCGGACCCGGTGGCGCCGGCCGATCCGCCGGCCGCGGCGCTGCCCGAGGCGGCGGCCGCGCCGCCGGGCTTGTTGTCGGAGGCTCCCCCGGTCGACCCGGTGGACGTGCAGGCGGTGAGCAGTCCGGCCGCCAGACAGGCGGCGGCAACGGTACGCAGGGTGCGCACGGATATCCCCCCTCTAATCCGATTCTCATTGAAGAGACGCGACGCGGACTGTATCCGATCCCCCCGACCGCTGTGCAAACCAATGGCAAACGCCACCGGGCCCGCACCCCAATGGGGTGCGGGCCCGGTGGCTCGACCGTGCTACGAACTGACCGGAGGTCAGACCGCCGCCGGGTCCTCCTCGACGAGGAGGTTGCGGGTGCGGTTCGGGTCCACCTGGACGCCCGGGCCCATGGTGGTCGAGAACGCGATCTTCTTGATGTAGCGGCCCTTGGCGGCGGACGGCTTGGCCCGGAGGACCTCGTCCAGCGCGGCGGCGTAGTTCTCGACCAGCTGCTCATCGGAGAACGAGGTCTTGCCGATGATCAGGTGCAGGTTCGAGTGCTTGTCGACGCGGAACTCGATCTTGCCGCCCTTGATCTCGTTGACGGCCTTGGCGACGTCCGGGGTCACGGTGCCGGTCTTCGGGTTCGGCATCAGGCCACGGGGACCGAGCACGCGGCCGAGGCGGCCGACCTTGCCCATGAGGTCCGGGGTGGCGACGACGGCGTCGAAGTCCAGACGACCCTTGGCGACCTCGTCGATCAGCTCGTCGGAGCCGACGATGTCGGCGCCCGCGGCACGCGCGGCCTCGGCACGCTCACCGTTCGCGAAGACCAGGACCCGAGCGGTCTTACCGGTGCCGTGCGGGAGGATGACGGTGCTGCGGACCATCTGGTCGGCCTTGCGCGGGTCGACACCCAGACGCATGGCGACCTCGACGGTGCCGTCGAACTTGGTGGTGGAGGTCGCCTTGGCGAGGCGAACGGCCTCGAGGGGGGCGTAGATCCGGGTGCGGTCGACCTGGGCGTCCGCGGCCTTGAGGGCCTTGCTGCGCTTCACTGCTGCTCCTGGTGGCTATTGGAGTTCGTGGTATTCACGGGCCGCGCCGGCCCTACCACGGAGGACGTACGGGCTGATCAGCCCTCGACGGTGATGCCCATCGACCGGGCGGTGCCGGCGATGATCTTCTCCGCGGCGTCCAGGTCGTTGGCGTTCAGGTCGGGCATCTTGGTGGTGGCGATCTCGCGCACCTGGGCCGAGGTCAGCTTGGCGACCTTGGTCTTGTGCGGCTCCTTGGAGCCCTTGTCGATGCCCGCGGCCTTCAGGATGAGGCGCGCAGCCGGCGGGGTCTTCGTGACGAAGGTGAAGGAACGGTCGTCGTAGACCGTGATCTCCACCGGCACGATCATGCCGCGCTGCGACTCGGTGGCCGCGTTGTACGCCTTGCAGAACTCCATGATGTTGACGCCGTGCTGACCCAGCGCGGGGCCGACCGGCGGCGCCGGGTTGGCCGCACCGGCGTTGATCTGGAGCTTGATAAGCCCCGTGACCTTCTTCTTCTTGGGAGGCATGTCTCTCCGGGTCCTTCCGAGAGGTGAGTGCTGATGCGCCCGGCCTCCGGGGCGAAACCCGGCCGCCAAGGCACACATCCGACCAGGCTAACCGCTGATGCGGTGCTGGACCAAAACGGTTCCGGGGCGGAGGCCTTCGCCCCCGCCCCGGAACCGAAGCGCGTGGATCAGTTCTTCTGGATCTGGTCGAAGGAGAGCTCCACCGGGGTCTCCCGGCCGAAGATCTCCACCAGGCCCTTGACCTTCTTCGAGTCGGGGTTGATCTCGTTGATGGTCGCCTGCAGGGTGGCGAACGGACCGTCGGTGACGGTGACCGAGTCGCCGACCTCGAAGTCCAGCACCTGGATCTCGCTCGGCTTGACCGGAGACGGCTTGCCGGCCTCCTTGGCGGCGGCGCGCTCGACGTCCGGGGCGAGCATCTTGACGACCTCGTCCAGGGTCAGCGGGTACGGGTCGTAGGCGTTGCCCACGAAGCCGGTGACACCGGGGGTGTTGCGCACGACGCCCCAGGACTCCGGGGTGAGGTCCATGCGCACCAGGACGTAGCCGGGGAGCTTGTTCTGCCGGATGGTCTTGCGGTCGCCGTTCTTGATCTGGACGACCTCCTCCTGCGGAACCTGGGACTCGAAGATGTAGTCCTCGACGTTCAGCGAGACGGAGCGCTGCTCCAGGTTCTGCTTCACCCGGTTCTCGTAGCCCGCGTAGGTGTGGATGACGTACCACTCGCCCGGGGCGCGGCGCAGCTGCTCGCGGAACTCGGCGACCGGGTCGCTCTCGACCTCCTCGGCCGGCTCCTCGGTCTCCTCGGCGTCCGCGGCCTCCTCGGCGACGGCTTCCTCCGCAGCGGCCTCGGCCTCGTCCACCTCGTGCACGGCGGCGACCTCGGCCGGCTCGCCGGCCTCCTCGTCGGCGGCCTCGACCTCGTCCTCCGCGGCGTCCGCCTCGTCCACGATCTCCTCGGCGGCCTCGACGTCGGCAGCCTCGGCCGCGTCCAGCTCGGCGGCGACATCCGCCTCGCGGACGGTCTCGTCGGCGTCGTACAGGGGGGACTCAGACACGGTCGCTGCTTCTTTCCTGGTTGGAACGGTTACCTCAACAGTACCGACTCAACGGTAGTCGCCCGCGGTGCTTCGCGCCGACAGCTCGACCCGGGCCGAAGGGTTCGGCCCGGGTCGGGTGGAGTTCGCGCGAGGATCCCGCGGGATCCCGGTGAGTTCGGTATGGGGGTCCGGCGTCAGCCGAAGACCCAGAAGCTCAGCTTCGAGAAGCACCAGTCGAGACCGGCGACGAGGAGCATCATCACGATCACGAAGGTCACCACGACGGTGGTGTACTGGATCAGCTCGCTGCGGGTCGGCCAGACCACCTTGCGGAGCTCGGCGATGATCTGCCGGTAGAAGACGGCGATCCGGGCGAACAGGCCCTTCTTGGCCCGCTTGCCGGACTTCTTGCCGTCACCGCCGGAGGCCTTGTTGGCCCGCCGGCGCTCGCGGCGGGACAGCTTGCCGTCCGCCGCGGTGGTCTCGTCCGCCGCGCCGTCGGTCCCCTCGGGGTTGCCGCTCTCAGGCGTTGCGGTGGAGCCCGTGGTCTCCGTCACTCGTCCTCACCTGAATCCGGGTCCTGCGGAGCTTCCGTGCCTGGTGCACGGGCGATCCGGCGAAAGCAGTGCTGGGTGGGGCCCTCTCCGCATCAAGCCCGCTCGCTCTGCGGAGCGAACGGGCTTGGTACGGATCAAGCAGCAGGGCACGAGGGACTCGAACCCCCAACCGCCGGTTTTGGAGACCGGTGCTCTACCAATTGAGCTAGTGCCCTTCGAAACCTTGCGGCTCCGGCGCGGCCCCCAACCTACCGCATCCGGACCGCCAAGTGGTGAACCCGGCGGACGGATCCGCACTTCGGGAGCCATCGAGCAGTGAGTGTACGGGTTCTTCGCCGATTGGTCGAACCTCATTCACCGCCTTTCCGTAACCGCCAATCCGGAGTCCACGGCGACGGGCGTACGGATCGTGGACGCAGCGGTACGCATGCTGAAACCGTCGTGCTCCGCCCCCTTGCGTTCTGGGACCATGCAGGCATGAGCGCACCCACCCCCGAGAACGTCTCCCCCGCAAACCGCCGGGTCTCCGCCCGGGTCGGCGCCATCGCCGAGTCCGCGACCCTCGCCGTGGACGCGAAGGCCAAGGCCCTCAAGGCGGCCGGCCGTCCGGTGATCGGCTTCGGCGCCGGCGAGCCCGACTTCCCGACCCCGGGCTACATCGTGGACGCCGCCGTGGCGGCCTGCCAGGACCCGGCCAACCACCGCTACACCCCGGCCGGCGGCCTGCCGGAGCTGAAGTCCGCGATCGCCGCCAAGACGCTGCGCGACTCCGGCTACCAGGTGGACGCCTCGCAGGTGCTGGTGACCAACGGCGGCAAGCAGGCGATCTACAACGCCTTCGCCGCGATCCTCGACCCGGGCGACGAGGTGATCATCCCCGCCCCGTACTGGACCACCTACCCGGAGGCGGTGAAGCTCGCGGGCGGCACCCCGGTCGAGGTGGTCGCCGACGAGACCACCGGCTACAAGGTCTCGGTGGAGCAGCTGGAGGCGGCCCGCACCGAGAACACCAAGGTGGTGCTGTTCGTCTCGCCGTCCAACCCGACCGGCGCGGTGTACACCGAGGCCGAGGCGGAGGCGTTCGGCCGCTGGGCGCTGGAGCACGGGCTGTGGGTGCTCACCGACGAGATCTACGAGCACCTGGTGTACGGCGACGCGAAGTTCACCTCGCTGCCGGCCCTGCTGCCCGAGCTCGCCGACAAGTGCATCGTGGTCAACGGCGTGGCCAAGACCTACGCGATGACCGGCTGGCGGGTGGGCTGGATGATCGGCCCCAAGGACGTCGTCAACGCCGCCGCGAACCTGCAGTCGCACGCCACCTCGAACGTCTCCAACGTGGCGCAGCGCGCCGCGCTGGCCGCCGTCGCGGGCGACCTGTCCGCGGTCGACGAGATGAAGACCGCCTTCGACCGCCGCCGCCGCACCATCGTGGCGATGCTGAACGAGATCGAGGGCGTCTACTGCCCCGAGCCGGAGGGCGCGTTCTACGCCTACCCGTCGGTGAAGGCCCTGCTGGGCAAGGAGCTCCGCGGCAAGCGCCCGCAGACCTCCGCCGAGCTGGCCGCGCTGATCCTGGACGAGGCCGAGGTCGCGGTCGTCCCCGGCGAGGCCTTCGGCACCCCCGGCTACCTGCGGCTCTCCTACGCGCTGGGCGACGCCGACCTGGTGGAGGGCATCAGCCGGCTGCAGAAGCTGCTCGGCGAGGCCCGCGCCTGACGCCTCCCGACGCCTCCGACGCCTTTCGGAGCCGCCCTCCGCATCTCACCCCTTCGGGGGATGTGCGGAGGGCGGTTCCACATCGGGCGGGTTTTACGGCAGGATCGGTGAATGGATCGCCTGCGTGATGTCCGGAGCCTGCCGAAGGCCCATCTGCACCTGCACTTCACCGGTTCGATGCGCCCCGCCACCCTGCTGGAACTCGCCGACAAGCACGGCGTCCGGCTGCCGGAGGCGCTCAGCTCGGGCCATCCCCCCAAGCTCCGGGCGACCGACGAGCGCGGCTGGTTCCGCTTCCAGCGGCTCTACGACACCGCCCGGTCCTGCCTGCGCGACGAGTCCGACATCCGCCGCCTGGTCCTGGAGACCGCCGAGGACGAACGCGCCGACGGCTCCCGGTGGCTGGAGATCCAGGTCGACCCGACCTCGTACGCCCCGCTGCTCGGGGGCCTGACCCCGACGCTGGAGCTGATCCTGGACGCGGTCCGGGACGCCTCGGAGGCGACCGGGGTGGGGATCCGGGTGCTGGTCGCGGCGAACCGGATGAAGTCCCCGATGGACGCCCGCACGCTGGCCCGCCTGGCGGTCCGCTACGCCGACCGGGGGGTGGTCGGCTTCGGCCTCTCCAACGACGAACGCCGGGGCCTGGCACGGGACTTCGACCGCGCCTTCGCCATCGCCCGGGACGGCGGACTGCTGGCCGCACCGCACGGCGGCGAGCTCGCCGGGCCCGGCTCGGTCCGCGACTGCCTGGACGACCTCGGCGCCGGCCGGATCGGCCACGGGGTGCGCGCCGCCGAGGACGCCCGGCTGCTCCAACGCCTCGCCGACCGCCAGATCACCTGCGAGGTCTGCCCCGCCTCCAACGTCGCCCTCGGCGTCTACGAGCGCCCCGAGGACGTCCCGCTGCGCACCCTCTTCGAGGCCGGCGTCCCGCTCGCCCTCGGCGCCGACGACCCGCTGCTGTTCGGCTCCCGGCTCGCCGACCAGTACACCCTGGCCCGCGAGTCGCACGCCTTCACCGACGCCGAACTCGCCGAACTGGCCCGCCAGTCGGTCCGCTCGTCGCGGGCCCCCGAGCACGTCGTCAAGGAACTGCTCGCCGACATCGACGGCTGGCTGCTGGACGCCTAGCGCGAGGCCGACCCTAGAGGGTGACGCCGACCATCACCGGCTCGTTGACCAGCTCCACGCCGAACGCCGCGCGCACGCCGTCGCGGACCTCGCGGGCCAGCGCCAGCAGGTCCTCGGTGGTGGCCGCGCCACGGTTGGTCAGGGCGAGCGTGTGCTTGGTGGAGAGCGTCGCCGGGCCGCTGCCGTGGCCCTTGCGGAAGCCCGCGTTGTCGATCAGCCAGGCCGCGGAGGTCTTGGTCCGCCCCTCCCCCGCCGGGTAGCTCGGCGCCCGCAGCTCGCCCAACCGAGCGCTGAACGCGGCGAACTGACCCTCCGTCAGGATCGGGTTGGTGAAGAACGAGCCCGCCGACCAGGTGTCGTGGTCCGCCGGGTCCAGCACCATGCCCTTGCCCGCACGCAGCCGCAGCACCTCGTCGTGCGCGTCCTGCAGCTTCACCCGCTGCTCGGCCTCGACCCCCAGCGAGCGCGCCACCTCGGCGTACTTCACCGGCGCGGACAGCCCGCCCTCGTCGGCGAGCCGGAACCGCACCCGCAGCACCACGTAGCGGTCCGGGTCGGCCTTGAACAGGCTGTGCCGGTAGGAGAACGCGCAGTCGGCGTTGGCCAGCGTCACCGTCTCGCCGAGCAGGCGGTCGTACGCCACCACCTCGCTGACGGTCTCGGCGACCTCCTGCCCGTACGCCCCCACGTTCTGCACCGGGGTCGCCCCCGCGGAGCCCGGGATGCCGGCCAGGAACTCGATCCCGGCCAGGCCCGCCGCGACGGTGCGGGCCACCGCCTCGGACCACACCTCGCCGGCCGCCAGCTCCAGCAGGGTCCCGTCCAGCGCGAACCCCTTGGTGGCGATCCGCAGCACCGTCCCCGGGAAGCCGGCGTCGCCGATCACCAGGTTCGAGCCACCACCGATCACCAGCAGCGGCTCACCCGCCTGGTCCGCCTCGCGAACCGTCGCCACCACCTCGGCGTCCGTCTCCGCCGTCACCAACCGCCTCGCCGGCCCGCCCAACCGCAGCGTGGTCAGCGGGGCCAGCGGCGCATCCATCTCCACATTCACGCCCCCAGAGTAGTTGCACCATCAAGGGGCTCGGGGAACTGCGAGGCGAGTGCGTGGTGGTCTGAGCTTGGCTGTAGGTCTCTGGAGACCTCTATGCGCCCAGACCTTTCAGCGCCCCGGAACCGTCACCGCCCCGTGCCCCCGCCGTTCCCCGGGCCCCTGGACGCTTGCAACTGGCTCATTGCTTCTTCCCAATCCGGCCTGCCCGGGCTGGTGGCGTCCCAGGTGGCGAAGTGGGAGCCGGCCATGTGCGGGCGGAGGGCCAGCATCGCGGTGCGGTGCGGGTCGGTCTTGACGAAGCGCCCGAGCGCTTCGCGATCGGTCCACGCGGACAGCACCCAGAAGGTGCCGCGCAGCGGGGCGGCGCGCAGGGTGACGCCGAGCGCCCCGTCGGCGGTGCGGGTCTGGCGGCGGATGCGCAGCGAGTGTCGCAGGAAGCCCGGCACGTACCGCAGGCTGCGGACGCGGAGTTCGGCGGCCATCACCACCGGCGTGGCCGGGGCGCGGAGCGTCGCGGGGCCCGGGGTCCAGGGAAGGGTGAGCATCGTGGTGGCTCCGGGTTCCGGGTTCAGGACCGCACCGCGGCGCGCGCGGTGGGCATCGCGGTGGTCTGACGCTCCGTCACCGGCTTCATGCCGTGCCGGCGCGGGATGAGTGCGGCGGCCAGCGCCGCGGCGGCGACGGCGGCAGAGCCGACCGTCAGGGCGGGGACCAGGCCGTCGGTGAAGGCGGTCGCGGAGCCGTAGTCGCCCTGGGCGGAGAAGACGGCGGAGAGCACGGCCACGCCGAGGGCGCCGCCGACCTCCCGCATGGCGTTGTTGGTGCCGGAGGCGATGCCCTGGTCGGCGCGCGGGACGCTGGCCATCACCAGGTTGGCGGTGGGCGCGAAGTAGAGGGACATCCCGATGCCGCAGAGCACCAGGACCGGGATCTGCTGGCCGTAGCCGGCCGAGTGGTCGGCGAGCAGGGCGAAGCCGGCCAGGCCGAGGGCCTGCAGGAGGAGTCCGGTGACCACGATCGGACGGCCGCCGATCCGGTCGGAGAGGATGCCGGCCAGCGGGGAGATGATCAGCGGCATGGCGGTCCAGGGCAGCATCCGGATGCCGGCCTGTTCGGGGGTGTAGCCGCCGATGCCCTGGAAGTACTGGCTGATCAGGAAGATCGAGCCGAACATGCCGAGGAACATCAGCAGGCTGGCGGAGTTGACGGCGCTGAAGGCGCGGTTGCGGAACAGTCGCATCGGCAGCATCGGGCGGCGTGCGAAGCGGGCCTCGTATCCGACGAAGGCGATCAGCAGCGCGACGCCCGAGATCAGCGCGGTGAGCACCAGCGGGTCGGTCCAGCCGTCGGGGTTGCCGCGGACCAGGCCGAGGATCAGGCCGAAGAGTCCGGCGCTGACCAGGGCGGTGCCGGGGATGTCGAGGCGGGGGTTCTCGCTGCGGCTCTCGGCGAGGCCGATCCGGGCGATCGGCAGCAGGGCGAGGCCGACCGGGACGTTCACCCAGAAGATCCACTGCCAGGAGAAGTGCTCGGTGAGGCTGCCGCCGATCAGCGGCCCGAAGGCGACGGAGAGTCCGGTGGCGCCGGACCAGATGCCGAGCGCCATCCCGCGCTTGGCCGCCGGGACGGCGACGGTGAGCAGCGTGAGGGTGAGCGGCATCATCACCGCGGCGCCGGCGCCCTGGACGGCGCGGGCGGCGATCAGCGCGCCCATGCTCGGCGCGAGCGCCGCCGAGGCGGAGCCGAGCGTGAAGACGGCGAGCCCGCCGAGGAACATCCGGCGCCGGCCGAACCGGTCGCCGAGGGCCGCGCCGAGCATCAGCAGGACCGCGAAGGTCAGGGTGTAGGCGCTCACCGTCCACTCCAGGTCGGCGAGTGCGCCGCCCAGGTCGGTACGGATCGCGGGCAGGGCGGTGGTGACCACCAGGTTGTCGAGCCCGGCCATGAAGCCGGCCACGCTGACCACCACCAGGGTCCAGATCGCTTGCCTGTTCACGGTGTCCCCCTTGCTTCCTTGTCTCGAAAGGTTGTGATTGATCAATAACTTTCGTGGGCCGAAAAAAGGGCGCGCCGCCACCGGGGGCGGAGCGCCTCAGCTGCCCTCGGCCTCGTCGTCGCCGTGCTCCAGCCCGGACCAGATCTGATGGTCCGTCGGGTAGCCCAGCGCCACCAGCGTGTTGATCAGCATCCCGAACGCCATGAACTGGGTGGCCTCCTTCTGGTCACCGCCCACGCGCTCCCGGATCCGCTCGAACAGCCGCAGCCACGCCGCGCGCGCCGACTCGCCGACCTCCATCTCGCCGAGCGACTCGGCGGCGAACACCGAGACGTACATCTGCATCTGCATCATGACCTGCTCGCGGTCCTCGACCAGGTTCAGGTACGCCTCACCCATGGCCTCGCGCGCCTCGGTCCCGCTCAGGCCCTCGGACGCCTTGTCGAAGACCCGCCAGGTCTCCTCGATGCAGTGCTCGCACGCCGCTTCGAAGATCGCCTGCTTGTTGGGGAACAGGCGGAACAGGTACGGCTGCGAGACGCCCACCCGCCGGGCGATCGCCTCCGTGGACGTCCCCCGGTACCCACCCCGGGCGAACTCCACCATCGCCGCACGGACGACGCTCTCGCGCCGCTCCTCGGCGGACATCCGCATGCTGTTCCGGGCCATGGCTTCAGGTTAGTAATTGATGACTAACTTTGCAAGAGAGCAACCACCGCAGGTGCCCCCGGGGCCCTGGATGGTGCGACCGAGCGTCTCAGCTCAGCTGGACGATCGCCTTCGACATGCCCAGCACCTTCTGTCCGGCGCTGGTGGCGACCAGGTCGACGCGGACGCGGCGGTCGTCGAGGAGGGCGGCGACCTTGGCCGTGACCTCGATGGTGGCGCCGGTCTCGTCGTTGGGGACGACCACGGGCTTGGTGAAGCGGACGCCGTAGTCGACGACGGAGGCGGGGTCGCCGGTCCAGTCGGTGACCACGCGGATGGCCTCGGCCATGGTGAACATGCCGTGCGCGATGACGTCGGGCAGGCCGACCTCGCGGGCGAACTTCTCGTTCCAGTGGATCGGGTTGAAGTCGCCGGAGGCGCCCGCGTACTGGACCAGCGCGGCCCGGGTCACCGGGAAGGCCTGGGCGGGCAGCTCGGTGCCGACCTGGACCTCGTCGAAGTTGATCGTCATGTCACTCCTCCCCGTCGGCGGCACGCGCCACCAGCGTCATGATCGAGGTCACCACGTGCTCGCCGCTGACGTCGTGGACCTCGCCACGGACGGTCAGGACGTCGTTGCCGGCCAGCGACTTGATCGCGTCGATGGAGACGGTGACCGAGAGCCGGTCGCCGGCCCGGACCGGGCGGAGGTAGCTGAACTTCTGGTCGCCGTGCACGACCCGGCTGTAGTCGAGGCCCAGCTCGGGGTCGTTCACCACCTGGGCGGCGGCCTGGAAGGTGAGGATGAAGGGGAAGGTCGGCGGCGCGATCACGTCGAGGTGGCCGAGGGACTTGGCGGCCTCGACGTCGGAGTACGCCGGGTTGGCGTCGCCGATCGCGGCGGCGAACTCGCGGATCTTCTCCCGGCCCACCTCGTACGGCGCGGTGGGCGGGTAGGTCCGCCCGATGAAGGAGGGGTCGAGCGGCATGGGCAACTCCTCTGATGCTTCGTCAGGCAGAAATGACTCCAGGCCGCTCCCCCTGATGGGGTGCGGCCTGGAGTCGAGGCAAAGTCAGCGGGTCTCGCGGTGCGCGGTGTGAGAGTTGCAACGCGGGCAGTGCTTCTTCATCTCAAGACGGTCCGGGTCGTTACGCCGGTTCTTCTTGGTGATGTAGTTCCGCTCCTTGCACTCCACGCAGGCCAGCGTGATCTTCGGGCGGACGTCAGTGGCAGCCACGGGAGTGCCTTCCTGGGACAACGAATAAGAACACAGACAAGAGTAGCCGATCGGGAGGGATCCCCCGATCGACTACGCGGAGTAGCGGTGACCGGACTTGAACCGGTGACACAGCGATTATGAGCCGCTTGCTCTACCAACTGAGCTACACCGCTTTGATGATCGAACCCTCACCGGGGTGAGTGCCTTTCACCAGAGCCCCCATGCGGAATCGAACCGCAGACCTTCTCCTTACCATGGAGACGCTCTACCGACTGAGCTATAGGGGCGAACGAGGAAGAGATTACACGGTTCCAGGCCAGAGGTGAAATCCGTATCCGCGCCGGATCAGCGCAGGTCGGCGGGGCCGCACTGACGGGCCGTCACCCGACACCAGTTCGACCGGGTCGGCAACCGGGGTGATCCGACACGTCCGTCAGCCCGCCTCCGAGCGTCCCGGGCGAGCGCGGCCTAGGCTCGACCGTCAGCGATCTTGCGAGGAGCGGGCCGATGAGTGAACGCAGCGAGGGAGCCCAGCCGCCGTCCGCCGCCAACCCGCTCGGGCACGGACCGGTGCTGCTGCTCACCGGGGGCCGGCTGGCGGACGGACGGGTGGTGGACGTCCGGATCAGCGGGGACCGGATCCAGGCGGTCGGGACGGTCGGCAGCCTCGGCCCGCTGCCCGCGCTGCCCGGGCAGCCGACGGTGACCACCGGCGCCCGGATCGACCTCTCGGGGTACCTGCTGCTGCCCGCGCCCGCCGAGCCGCACGGGCACTACGACAGCGCCTTCACCGCGACGCTGCCCAACCCGCCGCCGGAGGGGCCGGGCGACCTGGTGCGCCGGGTCACCGACGCGGCGCTCACCTCACTCGGGTACGGGGCGACCGCCCAGCGCACCCACGTCCGGATCGGCGACGTGCACGGGCTCGGCCGGCTGGAGGCGGTGCTGACCGCCCGGCAGGCGCTGCGCGGGCTGGCCGACCTGCAGGCGGTGGCGATGCCACGGCTGCTCACCGGACTGGCCGGGGCGGACGGGCGGGCGCAGCTGCGGGAGGCGCTGAAGCTGGGCGCGGACGCCGCCGGGGGCTGCCCCGACCTGGACCCGGACCCGGTCGGCTACGTGCAGGCGCTGCTGGAGGCGGCGGGCGAGGCGGACTGCCCGGTCGACCTGCACACCGACGCCGTCGACCAGGCCCAACTCGCCCGGCTGGTCGCCGTGCTGGCGCCGCACCGGCCGCGGGTGACGGTCGGCCCGTGCAGCGCGCTGGCGCCGGGCGGCTCGACCGTGCTGGCCACCGCCGGCATGCGGGTGGTCTGCCTCCCGCAGAACGGCGGCTGCACCGGCCTGGAGGGTCCGCCGGTCGGCCTGCGTCCATCGCTGGTACGGGAGTTGACCATCGCCCGGGTCCCCCTGACGGCGGGCGGCGGAGCCCTGCGGGACACCGCCAACCCGGTCGGTCGGGCCGACCCGCTGGAGGCGGCCCGCCTGCTGGCCGCGAGCGGGGCGGTCTCGCCGGAGGCGGCGTACGAGGCGGTCTCCGGGCAGGCCCGGGCGGCGCTGGGGCTGGCCTTGGTACGGGTGGACGCCGGGTTCCCGGCCGAGTTGCTCGCGGTGCGCGGCGACAGCCTGGGCGCGGCCCTGTCCGGTGGCCACTCCCGACTGGTGGTCCACAACGGCCGGGTGGTCTCCCGCACCAGCGCGGTGCGGGAGTTCGCGGACACCGTGGCGCTGGCCCTGCCCCGGCAGAACCACCCGGGGTAGGGCCCGCCCTCGGGAGCGTGCCGCTTCAGCCGCCCAGGCGGGTTAGCCCGACCGGGATGACCGGGAGCGGCGGCTGGTAGACGTCGACGAAGCGGCGGTGCACCCAGAGGTAGCGGCCCTGCGCGTCGGTGACCCGGCGCAGGTCGGCGTAGCCGATGTCCTCGTCGGCCAGCAGGGCGTGCAGTTCGCGGAGCAGCCCGCCCTCGGCGAGTTCGGCGGGGCCCTCCCAGTCGACGAGCCGGCCGTCGGCGTCGAGTTCCTCGGGGAGCGCCTGCCCGGCCTCCGCGGCGGCGCCCAGGGACTCCTTGGCGAGGGCGAGTTGCTTCTTGACGGAGTCCCACTCCTGGTCGTCCAGCTGGTACTCGAGGGCGGCCAGGCTGACCGGCAGCAGGGTCTTGACCAGGGCGGCGGTGGCCCGCAGCAGCGGGGCGGCGCGCACCCACCACTCCCGCGGGACCTCGATCTCGTACACCCCGGCGTCGGGGCGGCCGGTCTCCAGCCGGTGGACCGGGAGGCGGCTGTGCTCGCAGTAGAGGGTGAGCCGCAGGCGGCGGGTGGTGAGGCCGGGGTGGCGCAGCGTGCGGTCGAGCTCCTCCAGGCTGAACAGCCGCGGGCCGTTGACCGCCTCGTCCGCCAAGGCGTGCAGGGTGGCGGAGAGCTGGGCGTCGACCCGGCTGAAGCGCATCCGCAGGTCGTCGTCGAGGCCGTCGAGGCGGCCGAGCAGGCGGGTGGTGCCGGCGCTCTGGGCGGCGATGACCCGGTCGATGTGGCTCTCCAGCACGTCGTCCACGGCGGAGCGGACCAGTTCGCCGAGGCCGACGGCGGGGCCGCGGCGGTCCAGTCCGTGCAGCAGCGCGGTGATCTCCAGGTCCTCGTCGCAGCTGGGCTCGGAGCAGGGGAAGTCGACGCGTCCGCGGTCGAGTTGGCGGTAGAGCTTGTCCAGGTCGAAGCGGCCGCGGCCGGCCGGCTGCAGGCGGCAGAGCGCGGTGCAGGAGAGCTGCACCCGGGTCTCCAGCCCCTTCCAGAAGCCGTCCACGTAGTCCCGGACCTCGCGCACCAGGTGGTCCAGGAAGGCCTGCGGGTTGAGCCCGCGGACCCGGACCACCAGGCCCTCCTGGGCGAGGGTGATCAGCGCGCGGGCGCCGTACCGCTCGGCCAGCACCATCCCGCCGGACCAGTGCACCGCCTCGGTGACGTTCTCCCGGCCGAGCGAGTGCCGGTGGAACAGCACGATCAGCCGGTGCATCAGCCCGTCCGGCCACACCTGGCGGCGGCTCTCGCGATCGAACACCCCGATGATCTGGGCGAGTTCGGGATCTCCCGGCCGGTACGAGCCCCAGGCGGCGGTGAGGTCGGGCCGGTGCGCCTGGACCAGCTGGGCGACCAGGCTGAGCGGCTCCCCGCCGGTCAACTCCGGCACCCGGTAGCTCAGTTCGAAGCGTTCCATGAGCCGCAGGAACATCTGCTGCAGCTGGTGCGGGTAGCGTTGCTCCGGGTCGCGGGCCGGGTCGGCCCAGATCCGGGCCAGCCTCCGGTGGCGCAGCAGTCCGGCGCTCTGCACGGTCTCCGGGTCGTCCAGCACGAAGCCGACCGCGACGCTCAGCCAGTCCGCCTTGAGGATCACCAGCTCGTTCAGGCCCGGGTCGTCCGCGTAGTGGATCCAGTGCCCCAGCGCGTGCCCGTTGCGGACCAGCGACTCGGCACTGCGCTCGGACAACCCGCGCGCGGCGGCCGCGCTCAGGTAGTCCTCGTAGCGCAGGTACGGCTCCGGACCGGCCCCGAGGTCCTGCCGCAGCAGGCTCCAACTGCGCGGGTACCAGCGCTGCACGTGCGCCAGCCCGGCCGCGGTCCGGGCGATGGCGTCCCTCAGCCCGGCCAGCGCGGCGTCCGGGACCCGGCTGTCGACGTGGTGGAACCCCGCGATCATCTCGCCGTACCGCTCGCGCAGCGCCGCCTCGTCGATGTGCGCGTACCGGGCACCCGGGCCGCCGTGGGTGGCCACCACGTGGATCCGGGCCGAGCTGCCGGCCCGGTGCCGGATCATCCGGATCCACTCGTCCACCTGCCCGAGCTCCGGCCCCTCCCGGGGCTTCCACACCACCAGGTACACCGCCGGCTCGGTGAAGAACAGCTGGTGGGTGGGCCGGTAGATCTGCTGCCCGCCGAAGTCCCACCCGTTCAAGGTGATCACCGCCCCGCCGGGAGCGGTCACCTCCACCGGCTTGATCTCGATCCCGTGCGTGGTGTTCCGCCCCTCGACGAACGCCTCCCCCCGCAACGCCCCCAGCAGGCTCGACTTCCCGACCGCCCCCTCCCCCACCAGCACCAGCTTGGCCTCCCGGATCAGCTCGCCCTCGTCGGCGACCAGGCGCAGGAAGGTGCCCAGGCCATCGGGGCCGTCCTCGTCGGCGGCGAGCACTTCGGGCGGCAGCGGGTTGCCGGTGACGGACAGGAGCTGGAGGGCCAGGTCGCCGAGGCCGCGCGGCAGGATGGTGAGCCGGTTGAACTGCAGGTAGAGCGTGCCCAGGTTGCCGAGCCGGCCGATGCCGTCCGGGAGCCGGGTCAGCCGGTTTCCGCGCAGGTCGAGGATGGACAGGCTCCGCAGTTCGCAGATCGAGTCGGGCAGCTCGACCAGCCGGTTGCCGTCCAGGTCGATGGACCTGATGCTGGACAACCTGCCGATGGAGTCCGGGAGTTCGGTGATCTCGTTGGCCATGAGGTGGAGCGAGGTGAGCTGTTCGAGCGCACCGATCTCGGCCGGGAGCCCGGTCAGGCCACAGCGGTTGAGCTCGAGCCGTTCGAGCCGGGTGAGCTCGCCGATCCACTCCGGCAGGCTGCCCAGCTGCTCGTTGCTGGCCAGATCGAGGCTGGTCAGGTTGGACAACTCCCGGACGCAGGAGGGGAATTCTTCGAACTGGTTGTTGGGCGCGCTGAGCAGCTGCAGGGCCGTCAACCGGCCGATCCAGTCCGGCAGTGCCGGCAGGTCCAGGTCGCCCACCGCCAGGTAGCGCAGGGACCGGAGCTCGGCAAGGTGCTCGGGAAGTCCGGCCAGCTGCCCGCAGGCGGCCAGCGTCAGCTCGGTCAGCGAGGTCAACTCGCCGATCCAGTGCGGCATTTCCTCCAGATCGGACATTCCCAGGTCGAGTGTTTCGAGCGCGTCGAGTCGGCGCACGCAGTCCGGGAGCCGCCGGATTTTCGCGCCGATCAGCGAGAGCTTCCGCAGGTGCCTGAAATCGCCGATGAAATCCGGGAATTCCTCCAGGTCGACGAAGTCGAGCGCGAGCTCCCGCAATTCGGACAGCCGGGCCAGCCCGACGGGCAGCCGGGTCACCGGACTCTCCGTCAGGTCCAACACTTGCAGATTCGCCAACTCGCCGATGAATTCCGGAAGTTCATCGATGTCCGCGTAGCTGAGGTCGAGCCCCTCCAGCCAGGTCAGCTCGGCCAGCCACGCGGGCAGCTTGTCGACCACCAGCTCCAGCTCGCGCAGTTCGGTGAGCTGTCGCATCGCCGGCCCGAGGGAGTCGACCTCCTGCTCCGGCACGCCCTCCAGCTCCAGCACGAGGCTTCGGCTGCGGTCCGCGAGGGCCTCCGCGATCGCCTGTCGGGCGTCGTCCAGTTCTTCGGAATCCACCCAGCGAGCGTAACGAGACGCCGCCGCCCCGGTCAGCCGTTCGGCCAACCGCGGCGGCGGTCAGTCCTCCGCGCCCAGCATCAGCCGGAAATCCCCTACCGCTTCCGCCAGTTGGCCCGCGTATCCGCCCTGGGCGAGGCGCAGCACGAAGGTCACCGCGGCGTCCGGGTGGGGGTCGGTGTAGGGCTGGTGGTTGTAGTCGAGGACGAGCAGCATCGACTCGAAGGCGGTGCGCTTGTTCCGGTCGGTCATCGGGTGGTTGCGGGCGATCGACTCGCCGAGCGCGACCGCCTTGGTCCACACGTCCGGGTACGCGTCGGCGCCGAACGCACTGGCCCGCGGGCGGCCCAGTGCGGAGAGCAGCAGCGCCCGGTCACGGACCACTGCCGCCTCGCCGACCAGGTAGTCGACGTCGCCCTCGTCCAGGTACGCGGTACGGCGGTCGCTCACAGCTCGGCCAGCCTCTCCAGCGTCTCGGCGTTCGCAGCCCGGATCCGCGCGACCAGCGCGGCCCGGAGCTCCGCCTTCGCCTCCGGCGAGAGCTCCTGCTCCGCCCGCTGCTCCGGCTGCTGGTCCTGCTGCTCCTGCTGCTCCATACCGGGCCTCCTCCCTGGTCGCCGGCCGCCGACGCTAACGGGGCCGGAAGGGAGCCGTCGAACGGATTTCCGGCTGGTGTCGCCGGGCAGCGCCCTGCCCGCACCGGGGCGACCGGTACGGGCAGGGCGGCCGCGGTTCAGCCGCTGATGCTGGCGGCGCCCGTCTCCAGGTGGCCGACGAAGCGGCGGGTCCAGGCGGCGTCGGAGTCCACGGTGATCGTGAAGTCGTACCAACCGGACGCGATCGCCTCGGCGTTGAAGAAGTCCTCGACCGCCGCGCCCGCGGCGACCTGGTACGTCCAGGTGCCGGAGCGGTAGTTGTTCGAGGTGACGGTGAACTTCACCGACGCCGCCGAGGTGTTGACCATGCGGAACCAGATCGCCGCCTTGCCGGTGTCCGGCGCCGCGGCGTAGCGCGCGGTGGCCTCCACGCTGCGGCCCGCGGTGGTGGTGTTGCCGGTGAAGCGGCGCAGGAAGCGGTTCGGGCCGGTCATGGTGAGGTCGTACTTGCCGTCGCCGAAGCCGGTGCCGACGTTGAAGAAGTCGGTGGCGCTGCCGCCTGCGCCGACCGTGTACTGCCACGGTCCGCCGGTGCGGTAGGCGTTGGCGTAGACCGCGAAGTGCGCGGCGCGGGAGGCCGGTTGGCCCTGGTTGGCCATCGACAGCCAGACCAGCGTCTTGCCGCCGTCCTGGAACTCGATCCGGTCGACGTTGCCGTTCGGCTGGTACGGCAGCGCGCGGGCCGGCCTGGTGCCTGGCTCCTGGGCGGGCAGCGCGTTGGTCGTCGGACCGGGGTTCGGGGTGACGTTGCAGCCGGCCTGGTGGACGGTGGCGCTGACGTCGGGGAGCGCGGGCAGCCCGTACACGGGGTGGGCGAAGTCGAAGGCACTGGTCAGGTCGCCGCAGACCTGGCGGCGCCACGCGGAGATGTTGGGGCAGGCCGCGGGCTTGCCGATGGCGGAGGTCCAGGTCTCCAGGAAGCGGATCACCGAGGTGTGGTCGAACACCTCGGAGTCGACCCAGCCACCGCGGGTCCACGGCGAGACGATGATCATCGGCACCCGGAAGCCGAGGCCGATCGCGGCGCCCTCGGTGAACTCGTCCGCCGTCCCGTCGGCCGGCACCGGCGGCGGGACGTGGTCGAAGAAGCCGTCGTTCTCGTCGTAGTTGAGGAACAGGACGGTCGAGTCGAAGACCTCCGGGCTGGCGGCCAGCGCGTTGATCACCTGGTTGACGAAGTGCGCGCCGTCGTTCGGCGGGGCGTCCGGGTGCTCGGAGTGCGCCTGGTCGGCGACCACCCAGGAGACCTGCGGCAGCGTCCCGGCCAGCGCGTCCGCCCTGATCGCCGCGGCGATGTCGTCCGGGGTCGAGCCGCTGGCCTTCGGCACCGAGCCCATGCCGCGCTGCGCCAGCGGGCTGGAACTCGCCGCGTCGGTGAACTGCTTGAAGTAGGCGAGCCCGTTGTCCCCGAAGTTGTCCGAGGCGTTCTGGTACACCTTCCAGCTGACCCCGGCGTTCTGCAGCGCCTCCGCGTACGTCTGCCAGGTCAGCCCCGACTCGGAGCCGCCGTCGTACGCCGGCCCGCCCGCGGTGCCGTTCGGGTCGATGCTGCCGGACCACAGGTAGGTGCGGTTGGGGCCGGTCGCGCTCAGGATCGAGCAGTGGTAGGCGTCGCAGATGGTGTAGGCGTCGGCGAGCGCGTAGTGGAACGGGATGTCGGCGCGCGCCATGTAGCCCATGGTGCGGTTGGAGCCCTTGGCCGAGATCCAGTTGTCCATCTTCCCGGCGTTCCAGGCGGAGTGCTGGGTCGACCAGCCGTGGTCCAGCGAGCCGTCGCACTGGGCGATGCTCTCCGCGCTGGTCCCCCACCACCAGGTGTTGTTGGCGCTCAGCTGCCACGGGTACTGCCGCCCGCTGCCGTTCACCTGGTTGAAGACGCTGTTGCCCCCGGCCGTCAGGATCGCACTGCGGTCGGCGAAACCGCGTACGCCCTTCAGCGTCCCGAAGTAGTGGTCGAAACTGCGGTTCTCCTGCATCAGCACCACCACGTGCTTCACGTCCGTGATGGTCCCGGTGGTGGCGGCTTCGGCCCGGCCGAGCGTCCCGGGCAGGCTCTCCAACCCGAGCACCGCACCGAGCGCGGCCGCGGACCCGAGAAAGGTCCTCCGATTGACAGGTGTCATCCCTGGTCTCCCTCCAGCGACGGATGAGTCGACCAGAGACTCTCCTACCGTCGGGTAACTGCCTAGCCCGCGCGCAGTGGCAGATGTCTGAACAACTCGGAACACCCAGGGGCCGTCGCACGGCCTCCGGCCCGCTTCGGCCACTTCGCAGGCAACCGACCCTTGCCACTTCGGCACCCAGCCGCCCACAACGACCGGGGGGCCGACGATCGACGGTCCACCCCCTCCGTTACTCTGCTGCTCCGCTCCCTGCGCGTGGCCTCATCGCGCACACCGCGAGCGAGGCAACATCTCTGGGGGGATTCCACGTGCGCACCAACCGCGCCTCCGTCCTGTCCGTCGCCTGCATCACGGGCATCCTCGGACTGGCCGTTCCGGCGTCCGCCTCCGCGGCCGACGCCACGATCTACGTCAACCCGGTCGCCGCCCGGTGTTCCGACAGCGGCACGGGCACTCAGGCCCTGCCGTTCTGCACCCTCACCGCGGCCGCCGACAGCGCCCAGCCCGACCAGACGGTCCAGGTGGCCCCGGGCGCGCCCCTGAACGAGGCCGTCCGGATCACCAAGTCCGGCCTGCCGGGGCACCCGATCACCATCAAGGGGTCGGACGACTTCCCCAGCCAGCCCGAGATCGACGCCGTCGGCGGCCAGCCGGCGCTCACGCTGTCCGGCGTCCACGACGTGGTGATCGACGGCCTCTACGCCTCCGGCTCCGCGACCAGCGGCCCGATCGTGGTCAAGGACTCCAGCCGCGTGCTCCTCGACCACCTCGACGTCGGCGAGGCCCCCCAGTCGTCGGCCGGGGCGGGCGTCCTGATCACCGGTCAGGGCGACCACGTCACCCTGAGCCGCTCGTACCTGGAAGCCACGCACGGCATCGTGGTCGACCCCCTGGTCGGGAACACCACCATCGCCGGCAACGACCTGCCCGGCTCGCTGGCCGGCGCGATCCACGTCGCGGCCCCCGGGGCCGTGGTCACCAACAACACCGTCTCGGCCGGCACCGGGCCCGGCATCTCCCTCCTCGGCGCCGCCACCGACGCCACGGTCGAGAACAACATCGTGGTGGACGCGACGAGTGCTCCGTCCTCGACGGGTAGTCCTGACGCGCAGATCGCCGTCTCCGCGGGGTCCGTCACCCGGACCAAGGTCGACTACAACATCGTCCACGCGCCCGCCGGTCACCCCGACTACAACTGGGCCGGAACCGCCCTCGCCGGCGTGGCCGACTTCCGGGCGACGAGCCAGCAGGGTGCCCACGACGTCGACTCCGCCATCGTCTTCGACCGGACGGTGCTCTTCGGCGACCGGCTGACCGACGCCGACACCGCGGCCCTCAAGTCCGCCGACCCGAACGCCCCCGGGGTGCCGGCCACCGACCTGCTCGGCTACGGCCCGACCGACGACCCGAAGGTCCCCACGCCGGCCGACGGAAACCTGCTCGACCGCGGCGCGTACCAGCTCCAGGGCCTGAAGCGGGCCGAGTTGAGCGCGACGGGCCGCTACCGGACGCCGCAGGGCCCGGCACCGTTCACGGCGACCTTCAGCGCCACCGTGACCAACGACTGGCCCACCAAGCTCACGTACACCTACGACTTCGGCGACGGCACCACCCAGACCGGCGACCAGCCGACCACCACCCACGTCTACGGCACGCCGGGCAAGTACCACCCGACGGTCACCGTCACCGACGGCGTCGGCGGCAAGGTGACCAGCGAGCCCTACCAGGACGTGACCGTCGCCCCCGCCGACGCGACGCTGCAGCCCTCGTTCACGGTGAAGCCGTGGAGCTCCCCGATGAGGTACAACCTCGACGCGTCGGCCTCCTCCGGCCCGTACAAGATCACCACGTACGTCATCGACTGGAACGACGGATCCACGCCCACCACCGACTCGTCCGGCGTGTTCCTCCAGCACACCTTCCCCCAGCCCGGCACCTACGCCGTCACGCTGACCGTCACCGACGAGTCCGGTGCCAAGGCGACCACCGTCCAGCAGGTCACCACCGCCTACGACCCCGCCGGTTACGTCGCGCTCACGCCCACCCGCATCCTCGACACCCGCTGGTCCGCCTCCGGGCCCGCCCCCCTCGGCCCCGGCGCGACGACCGTCGTCCAGGCGGCCGGGGGCAGCGGCCCGAACGCCGTACCCATCGGCGCGACCGCCGTGGTCGTCAACCTGACGGCGACGCAGGGCACCGACGACAGCTTCCTGACCGCCTTCCCCACCGGCACCAAGGTGCCGACCGCCTCGAACGTCAACTTCAAGCCGGGCCAGGACGTCTCCAACGTCGTCACGATCCCGATGACGGCCGACGGCACCATCAGCCTCTACAACCACGTCGGCACCGTCCACGTGGTCGCCGACGTGCTCGGCTACTACAAGCCCGCCGCCGGTTCGAACTACACCCCCGCGACGCCGACCCGACTGCTCGACACCCGCACCACCAACTCCCCGTTGGGCCAGTTCGGTGTCCGCAGCCTCCAGGTCGCGGGAGCCTCCGCCATCCCGGCCAACGCCACCGCCGTCGCACTGAACGTCACGGCCACTGAGGGCACCGCCGACAGCTTCCTCACCGTCTACCCCACCGGTGCCCAGCTCCCGAACGCCTCGAACGTCAACTTCAAGGCCGGGACCGACACCGGGAACCAGGTCATCGTCCCCGTGGGCCAGGGCGGCAGCATCGACATCTACAACCACATCGGCAGCGTGCACGCGGTGGTCGACGTCTTCGGTTACTACAGCCCCGACAGCAAGGGCAAGTTCATCCCCGTCTCCCCCCAGCGCCTGATGGACACCCGCCAGCCGGGCCGACACGCCCTCACCCCGAACTCGAGCATCTCGGTCGGCGGCGTCCCGGCCAACGCCACCGCCGCCGTCCTCAACGTCACCGCCGTCGACGGCACCGCCGACAGCTTCCTCACCGTCCACGCCACCACCACCCCGCGCCCGGCCACCAGCAACCTCAACTTCGGCCCCGGCCGCACCATCCCCAACCAGGTCATCACCCCGGTCTCCAACGGCTCCTTCGACGTCTACAACCACGTCGGCACGACCAACGTCATCACCGACCTCTTCGGCTACTTCACCGCCGGCTAGACCCCCCACCTGATCGGCCCCACCGGAACTTCGGTGGGGCCGGGCCACCCATAACGGCCATCCGCGCCAGCCTGGCGGGCGGACACAACGAAACAGCCCCTGATCAGCGTTTCCGCAGATCAGGGGCTGTTCACTATCCGGTGGCTGGTGCAGGGTTCGAACCTGCGTAGCTTGCGCGACAGATTTACAGTCTGCTCCCTTTGGCCGCTCGGGCAACCAGCCAGGGATGGTGTCTCGCAGGGGGCTTCCCTGTTCGACGTCGTAAACGATACCTGATGTTGGGGGGTGGTCTGCCACTCGGTTAAGTCACGCAATGATCAAGGACGGCGCGCTGCGGTTGCGGGCGGGGGTGCGGGGCGCTGGATAGGCTGGGGCGTCGCCCGTCCGGGACGGGTGGCGAGACCGTCAAGCCTGTAGCTCAAGGAGACCAACACCCATGGCCGACTCCAGTTTCGACATCGTCTCGAAGGTCGAGTGGCAGGAGGTCGACAACGCGATCAACCAGACCTCCCGCGAGATCGCCACGCGCTTCGACTTCAAGAACGTGGGCGCCGAGATCAAGCGGTCCGGCGAGAAGATCGAGATGAAGGCCAACGGCGAGGAGCGGGTCCGGGCGATCCTGGACGTGCTGCAGACCAAGTTCGTGAAGCGCGGGCTGTCGCTGAAGGCGCTGGACGCGGCGGAGCCGCAGCTGTCCGGCAAGGAGTACAAGATCTTCGCGGACGTGAAGGAAGGCATCACCACCGACGACGCCAAGAAGGTGGCGAAGATCATCCGCGACGAGGGCCCCAAGGGCGTCAAGGCCCAGGTGCAGGGCGACGAGCTGCGGGTCAGCTCGAAGTCGCGTGATGACCTGCAGGCCGTGCAGGCCCTGCTCAAGGGCAAGGACCTGGACTTCGCGCTGCAGTTCGTCAACTACCGCTGACACGCGGGACCGGCCGGGCCGACCCCCGTGCGGTGGGGGCGGCCCGGCCGGTCCGGTTCGTGAACAGGTCGGGTCAGTGGACGGTGAGGACGGCCGGCGGGCTGGGGAGGCTCGTCGGGGTCGGGAGGCCTGTCGGGGTCGGCAGGCTGGGCGGGGACGGGAGGCCGCCGAGTAGCCCCTGGATCGTGCTGGTGAGCTGCTCGACCAGTTTCTGGATCGCGCCGGTGTCGGGCGCGCCGCTCGTCGGGAGCAGGCCTCCCAGCAGTCCGGTCAGCGATTTCAGCAGGTTGCCGAGGGTGCCGAGCAGGTCCAGCGAGGGCGGTGCGGGCACGGACGGCGTCGAGGGCGGGGAGACCGGCAGGGTGTCGGTCGGCAGACCCCCCGTGGCCGGCAGCGAACCGGTCTGGGTGGACCCGGTCGGCGGGGCGGGGACCGTGATCGGCAGCCCGGGCAGCCCCGGCAGCCCGATGGGCAGCTGTGGCGGCGCGATCGGCCGGGTGACGGCGGGACGGTTGCGGAACACGTCGGCGGTGTCGGCAGCGGACGCGGGGATGGCGGTCGCCAGGGTGACCGTGGTGAGGCTCAGGACTGCGGTCAGCGCGGCGGCCGGCCAGTGGGCACGCATGGGTAAAGCCGTTCCTTTCAGCGGAGTTCAGGCATTTCGCCTGCACCACACGTTGGGCCACCCGTACGGGGGCGGCCACCGCGCGTACGCCGAATGGTGCGGAGCCAGGGAGCCGCGGCCGACGGACCGTCACCTCCGGATCCGACGGGGGATCAGCCACCACTGAGGGCGGCACCGGAACCGCGTCAGGCGGCCCGCGGCCGGTAGCGGTGGAGGCCGACCACGCGGCACGGGTCCTGGTCGGCCCGGACCGGGACGCCGAGGTGGCGGAGCACCTGGTCGAGCGGCCGTCCCGCGGCGGGCGCGGGGTCGCCGGTGGCGACGTCGATCGGGCCGAGGACGACGCGGCCGTCGTACCAGGCGGCGGCGCGCTGGCCGCCCGGGGTGCCGGAGTGTTCGGCGTCGGTCTCCACGTACGCGATCGGGGCGGACTTGGACCAGGCGGCGATCCGCAGGCCGAATCCGTCCGGGAACCGCTTGAAGCCGAAGTCGGCGCTGCGGGACGGTTGTTGGAGTGCATCGAAAAGCTCGTCGGTCATCGGGATGAGCGCAAGGTCGTGGGACAGGCGGGTCATCCGCGCGGCCGGGACCTCGGCGGCCACCACGGCGAGCAGTTCGGCGGTGGCCAGCAGTGCGTTCAGTTCGTATGACACCTCCCCATTCTCCGCCGGAATTGCGATCCGGTCAGGAAAACAATCGAACTGACAATCCATCCGATTGGCGGGGCCAGACCGCACTTGGGCGCTCATGGAGGCGAACTGGCAGAGTGGGGCGGGTGACCAGCACTCCCGCGCCCCGTCCGCGGCCCACCGCCGAGCAGCTCGCCGCCGCCCAGGACGCCACCATCCCGGACGTCTCCGGACCCGGCCTGCGGGTGCTGTTCTGCGGCATCAACCCCGGCCTGTGGTCGGGCGCGACCGGACACCACTTCGCCCGGCCGGGCAACCGGTTCTGGCCCGCGCTGCACCGCTCCGGCTTCACCCCGCGCCAACTCCGGCCCGAGGAGCAGGACGAACTGCTCGCCCATGGCCTCGGCATCACCAACGTGGTGGCCCGGACCACCGCCAAGGCCGCCGAACTCACGCCCGAGGAGTACCGGGTGGGCGGCGCGGCCCTGGTCGACCGGGTGCTGCGGCTGCGCCCGCGCGCCCTCGCGGTGCTGGGCATCGGGGCGTACCGGGCGGCGTTCGGTCGGCCGCGGGCCTCGGTCGGGCGGCAGGCGGAGCCGATCGGCGACACCGAGGTGTGGCTGCTGCCCAACCCGAGCGGCCTGAACGCGCACTACACGCTGGACGGCATCGCGGCCGAGTTCCGGGTGCTGCGGGAGCACGTGGAGTCCACGGAGGGCTGAACGCGAGGCGACTGACGGTCAGGCCAACTCGGCTTCGAAGAGGGCGCGTTCACGCCGGACGTAGGCGGCGTCGGCGAGGTACATCAGGTGGTGGCCGTCGGCGAGGTGGGAGGCGAAGGCGGCGTTGCCGGCGGCGGCCTCGGCGTGCATGAAGTCGACCAGGGCGTGCAGGCGGTCCGCGACGGCGTCCACCAGGGCGGCCCGGTCGGCCGGGTCCAGACCGTACGCGTCGCAGAACTCCCGTACCCGGCGGGCCTGTTCGACGGGCGTGCCGAAGCCGTCGGCGTTGCCGGGGGCCGTGGTGGGGGCCCAGCGGTAGACCGCGTAGGCGACGTCCCACAGCCGGGGGCCGGGGTGGGCGGTGTCGAAGTCGATGACGCCGACCACGCGTTCGCCGTCCAGGACGCAGTTGTGCGGGGCGAAGTCACCGTGGCAGACCACCTCGACGGGCTCGCGGGCGGGGAGCATCCAGCCGTCGGCGGTGTAGCCGAGGGTGGCGTCGTGGTACGCCCGCAGGAGGCGGGCGGCGGTCAGCAGCGCGGTGCGGGAGGCGGCGGCGGGCGTCGGCGGGTAGTTGGAGACCTCGCCGGGCAGGAAGTCGAGGATCTCGCGACCGTCCTCGGTCAGGCCGTGGAAGGCGGGGGCGGCGGTGAAGCCGCGAGCTCGGAGGTGGGTCAGGAGACCGTGCACGGCGGGCGACCTGGGGCCGGTGGGGCGGAGGACGGTGGCGCCGATGCGGACCACCTGGTTGACGCCGCCACGGAGGGTTTCCTGGTCGGGCACGGGGCTCCTTCGGGTCGACTCCTGCTGCGCGGGGAGTGTAGGCACAGCGGAGTCCGCCCGGGGAGGGGATTTCGGTCCTCGGGCGGACTGCGGGAGCGAACGAGGGAAGGGCGCCGGGGGGGTGAGAAGAGCGTCCCCCGCCGGGGAACGGGCTAGCGGCCGCCGAAGCCCTCGTCGGTGGAGACGACCTCGCGGCCGAGGGGCATCAGGGAGATGGGGATCATCTTGAGGTTCGCCCAGCCGAAGGGGATGCCGATGATGGAGAGGAAGAGCGGGATGCTGGTGACCAGGTGGGCGAGGGCGAGCCACCAGCCGGCGAAGACCAGCCAGATGACGTTGCCGACGCAGGAGGCGGCGCCGGCGTCGGGCTTCTCGACGGTGGTGCGGCCGAAGGGCCAGAGCATGAAGCCGGCCAGGCGGAACGCGGCGACGCCGAAGGGGATCGTGATGATCAGGATGAAGCAGATGATCCCGGCGATGGCGTAACCGATGGCCATCCAGAGTCCGCAGAAGAGCAGCCAGATGACGTTGAGTACGAAGTTGATCACCTTCATGGGTCCAGGCTCGCACATCGGGGGCGGATCGGGGACCGGGCGGAGCCCGGTTGTGGCAAGCGTGTGACGCGGGCGGGGCCGACGGGGTGCGAGGGACGGCGAAAGGCCCGTCCCGGGGCTTCCGGGGCGGGCCTTTCGCGGGTGGGAGGGGTCAGGTGAGGAGCTTGGCCTTCGCCTTCTGGTACTCCTCCTCGGTGAGCGCGCCGCTGTTCTTCATGTCCGCGAGCTTGGCCAGGTCGTCCACGTGGGACGCGGCGGCACCGCCGCCGGCGGGGGTGGCGGCGGTCTTGCGGATGTAGTCCTGGAACGCGGCGTCGGCCTGCTTGGCCTGGGTGATGTCGCGTTGGGTCATCGATCCGCCGCGGACGATCAGGTAGACCAGGACGCCGAGGAAGGGCAGCAGGATCACGAAGAACGTCCAGCCGGCCTTGCCCCAGCCGCCCATGTCGTCACTGCGGAAGATGTCCGTGATGATCTTGAAGAGCAGGAAGAACCAGAGGATCCAGAGGAACAGCTCCAGCATCGTCCAGAAGATGTTGAGCAGCGGATAGTTGTCCATGACGCTCCGATCCCGCACACGGTCCGACGAGTCGCCCCGGCGGCCGGATGGCGCAGGGGACGAAACGATTCGTATCACCATGAAACGGACATCGCATGCCAGGTGCGGCCACCGGGCGACCGGGGGGCTAGCTGGTCTCGATCTCGTTCTGCAGGCGGTCGAGCTCGGCGATGTCGGGGTGGTGCAGGTCGAAGGCCGGGGACTCGGAGCGGATCCGCGGCAGGGTGACGAAGTTGTGCCGGGGCGGCGGGCAGGAGGTGGCCCACTCCAGCGAGCGGCCGTAGCCCCACGGGTCGTCGACGCCGACCTTGGGCTGGTACTTGGCGGTGTGCCAGACGTTGTAGAGGAACGGCAGGGTGGACAGGCCGAGCAGGAACGAGCCGATGGTGGAGACGGTGTTGAGGGTGGTGAAGCCGTCCGAGGCGAGGTAGTCGGCGTAGCGGCGCGGCATGCCCTCGGCGCCCAGCCAGTGCTGGACCAGGAAGGTGGTGTGGAAGCCGACGAAGAGCGTCCAGAAGTGGACCCGGCCGAGGCGTTCGTCCAGCATCCTGCCGGTCATCTTGGGCCACCAGAAGTAGAAGCCGGCGAACATCGCGAAGACGACGGTGCCGAAGACCACGTAGTGGAAGTGGGCGACCACGAAGTACGAGTCGGAGACGTGGAAGTCCAGCGGCGGGGCGGCCAGGATGACGCCGGTGAGGCCGCCGAAGAGGAAGGTGACCAGGAAGCCGATCGACCAGAGCATCGGGGTCTCGAAGCTCAGCGAGCCCTGCCACATGGTGCCGATCCAGTTGAAGAACTTCACCCCGGTCGGGACGGCGATCAGGAAGGTCATGAAGGAGAAGAACGGCAGCAGCACCTGGCCGGTGACGAACATGTGGTGCGCCCAGACGGTGACCGACAGGCCGGTGATGGCGATGGTGGCGGCGATCAGGCCGGAGTAGCCGAAGGTCGGCTTGCGGCTGAAGACCGGGAAGATCTCGGTGACGATGCCGAAGAACGGCAGCGCGATGATGTACACCTCGGGGTGGCCGAAGAACCAGAACAG
This sequence comes from Kitasatospora sp. NPDC049285, assembly GCF_040678815.1. NCBI lineage: Bacteria > Bacillati > Actinomycetota > Actinomycetes > Kitasatosporales > Streptomycetaceae > Kitasatospora > Kitasatospora sp. NPDC049285. Next base: position 78,408 of record NZ_JBFAQR010000006.1, read on the forward strand.
GTGCTGCCAGAGCATCGCGCCGCCGTTGGCCGGGTCGAAGACGTGCGCGCCGAACTTCCGGTCGGCCTCCAGGCAGAGCAGGGCGGCGGCCAGGACCGGGAAGGCCATCAGCACCAGGACCGAGGTGAGCAGGATGTTCCAGACGAAGATCGGCATCCGGAACATGGTCATCCCGGGCGCGCGCAGGCAGATGACCGTGGTGATGAAGTTGACCGAGCCGAGGATGGTGCCGAAGCCGGAGAAGGCCAGGCCCATGATCCACATGTCGGATCCGATGCCCGGCGAGTGCACCGCGCTGTTCAGCGGCGCGTAGGCGAACCAGCCGAAGTCGGCGGCGCCCTGCGGGGTGAGGAAGCCGCCGACGGCGATCAGCGAGCCGATCAGGTAGAGCCAGTAGGCGAAGGCGTTCAGCCGGGGGAAGGCGACGTCGGGGGCGCCGATCTGGAGCGGCATGAACCAGTTGGCGAAGCCCGCGAACAGCGGGGTGGCGAACATCAGCAGCATGATCGTGCCGTGCATGGTGAACGCCTGGTTGAACTGCTCGTTGGAGATCAACTGGGTCCCCGGCCGCGCCAGTTCGGCCCGCATCACCAGAGCCAGCACCCCGCCCACCAGGAAGAAGGCGAACGACGTCCCCATGTAGAGGGTGCCGATCTGCTTGTGATCGGTGGTGGTCAGCCAGACCACCAGCTTCCGGCCCCGGTACGGGCGGGAGGCGCGGCCGAAGCGGCGGCGCCGGCGGGGTGGCGCGGGCGGGCCGGACAGCCCCAGTTCGGCATCGCTCGGCAGCATCGTCACCGCACCGCACCTCCGGCCTCGGGTCTGGCAGTGCGTCAAGCACTACCAGTGCGGGCCGGGTGGGCCGGGGACGCTCGCCGCTGCGGTCGCCCACACGGGTCAGCGGCCGGCCAGGCGCTCCAGGCGGGCGATCCGCTCGCGCATCGGCGGGTGGGTGGAGAACAGCTTGGCGCCGACCTCGCCCGGGCGGAACGGGTTGGCGATCATCATGTGGCTGGCGGTCTGCAGCTGCGGCTCCGGCGGGAGCGGGAGGCGCTGGGTGCCGGACTCCAGCTTGCGCAGGGCGCTGGCCAGGGCGAGCGGGTCGCCGGTGATCCGGGCGCCGTCGGCGTCCGCCTGGTACTCGCGGGAACGGCTGACGGCCAGTTGGATCAGGCCCGCGGCGACCGGGCCGAGGATCATGATCAGCAGCAGCCCGACCAGGCCGGGGCCGTCGTCGTCGTCGCTGCGGCCGATCGGGATCAGCCAGGCGAAGTTGACCAGGAACATCACCACCGAGGCGAGCGCCCCGGCGACCGAGGAGATCAGGATGTCCCGGTTGTAGACGTGGCTGAGCTCGTGGCCGAGCACCCCGCGCAGCTCGCGCTCGTCCAGCAGCTGCAGGATGCCGTCGGTGCAGCAGACCGCGGCGTTGCGCGGGTTGCGGCCGGTGGCGAAGGCGTTCGGGGCGGGGGTGGGCGAGATGTACAGCCGGGGCATCGGCTGGCGGGCCGAGGTGGAGAGCTCGCGGACGATCCGGTACAGCTGCGGGGCCTCGATCTCGCTGACCGGGCGGGCCCGCATCGCGCGCAGCGCCAGCTTGTCGCTGTTCCAGTACGCGTAGGCGTTGGTGCCGACGGCCACCACCAGGGCGATCAGCAGGCCCGCCCGGCCGAAGAAGCTGCCGATCACCAGGATCAGCGCGGACAGTCCGCCGAGGAGGACGGCCGTCCGCAATCCGTTGTGGTGGCGGTGCACTGCGGGCCCTCCTGTGGTGCCTGTGGAGGCCCTCCGGCGGGCTCCCTCTGCCCGGATCAACGCCCCGAACTCGCGGGTTCGTTCCCCCGGGCACTCTCGCACAGGTCAGAACAGGCTGCCCGACACCACCTGAAGGACCAGTTGCGGAGCCACCGACAGCACGACCGCGCCGCAGGCCGCCAGGCCCAGCGCGGCGCTCAGCGAGGCCGGGGTGCGGCGCTGCTCGGGGGTCTCGGCGGCGGCCGGGGCGAACAGCAGCGCCGTCCACTTCAGGTAGTAGGCGAGCGCGATCACCACGTTCACCGCCATCACCACGGCCAGCCAGCCCAGGCCCGCGTCGACCGCGGCGCGGAACACCACGACCTTGCCGAACAGGCCGACCACGCCCGGCGGCAGGCCGGCCAGGCAGAGCAGGAAGAAGGCGAGGCCGTACGCCGCCCAGCGGTTGCGGGCGGCCAGGCCGCGGAAGTCGTCCAGCCGGCCCGAGCCACCGACCAGCGCGACCACGCCGAACGCGCCCAGGTTCACCAGGCCGTAGATCAGCGCGTACGCCACCGTCGCGCCCAGCGGCTCGGCGGAGTCGGCGTACCCGGCGGCGGCCAGCGGCACCAGCAGGTAGCCGGCCTGGCCGATCGAGGACCAGGCGAGCAGCCGCACCGCGCCGAACGCGGTGCCGGTGCGCTGGCGCAGCGCGGCGGCGTTGCCGACCGTCATGGTGAGCGCGGCGAGCACCGCCAGCACCAGGCCCCAGGTGTGGCCGTACGGGCGGAACGCCAGGGTGGTGACCAGGGCCAGGCCGGACAGGCCCGCCGCCTTGCCGACCACCGAGAGGTAGCCGGCCACCGGGAGCGGAGCGCCGACGTAGGTGTCGGGCACCCAGAAGTGGAACGGGACGGCGGCGGTCTTGAAGGCGAAGCCGACCAGGGTGAGCACCGCGCCGGCCTCGGCCAGCGGCTTCAGCTGGGCGGGGGCGTGCGCGAGGCCCTCGGCGACGCCCTGCAGCTGGAGGGTGCCGGCGGCGGCGTAGACGAAGCTGACGCCGAGCAGCATGACGGCGGTGGCGGTGACCGAGGACAGGAAGAACTTCAGCGCGCTCTCCGCGCCGCGGCCGTCCCGGCGCAGGGCGACCAGGGCGAAGGCGGGCAGCGAGGCCACCTCCAGGGCGATCACCAGGGTGGCGAGGTCGCGGGCGGCGGGCAGCAGGGCGGCGCCGCAGGCGGAGGAGAGCAGCAGGAACCAGTACTCGCCGCGGGGCAGCCGGTCGTCGTCGACGGTGTGCAGCGAGAGCAGCGCGGTGAGCAGCGCGCCGCCGAGGACGAGCAGTTGGAAGGCGAGCGCGAAGTGGTCGGCGGTGTAGGAGCAGCCGCCGCCGGGGCTCTTGAAGCAGAAGGTCGAGCGGGTGTCGCCGAGCACCAGTGGCAGCAGCATGGCCAGCGCGGCGAGCAGCCCGGTGACGGTCAGCCAGCCGAGCAGCCGCTTGCGGTCGTCGGGCAGGAACAGGTCGGCGACCAGCACGGCGAGGGCGGCGAGCGCGGCGATCAGCGGCGGGGCGATGGCGAGCCAGTCGACGGACTGGATCAGCCGGCCCGGGTCGGCGACGGCGAGCGAGGTCATGACGGGCTGCCCCAGGTCGTGAGTGGTGGTCATCAGCCGCCTCCGAGGAGGTGCTTGACGGCCGGGTCGGAGAGGCCGAGCAGCAGGGCCGGCCACAGGCCCGCGAGCAGGGTGAGCGCGGCGAGCGGCGTCCAGCTGGCGGCCTCGTAGCCCTTGATGTCCGGCAGGTCGGCGACCGGGGCGGGCTGCTTCGGGTCGCCCATGCAGACCCGCTTGACCACGATCAGCAGGTAGGCGGCGGTCAGCAGGGTGCCGAGGCCGGCCAGCACCATGTACGTCACGAAGGCGGGCCGGGACAGGCCCGCGGCCGGGTCGAAGGCGCCGTACATGGCGAGCAGTTCGCCCCAGAAGCCGGCCAGGCCGGGCAGGCCGAGGCTGGCGACGGCGGCGAACACCAGCAGCCCGCCGATCCGGGGCGCGCGGCCGTACAGGGCGGCGCCGGTGGTGCCGGACAGGGTGTCCAGGTCGGCGGTGCCGTAGCGGTCCTTGACGGCGCCGACCAGGAAGAACAGCAGGCCGGTGATCAGGCCGTGCGCGATGTTGGCGAACAGCGCGCCGTTCACTCCGGTCTGGGTGAGCGAGGCGATGCCGAGCAGCACGAAGCCCATGTGGCCGACCGAGGAGTACGCGATCAGCCGCTTCAGGTCACCCTTCGCGCCCTGCCGGGCCAGCGCCAGGCAGGCCAGCGAGCCGTAGACGATGCCGACGGCGGCGAACGCGCCGAGGTACGGGGCGTAGGTGGCGGTGCCGTCGGGGACGATCGGCAGCAGGACGCGGACCAGGCCGTAGGTGCCCATCTTGAGCATCACGCCGGCCAGCAGCACCGAGCCGGCGGTCGGCGCGGCGGTGTGCGCGTCGGGCAGCCAGGAGTGCAGCGGCCAGGCGGGGGCCTTCACGGCGAGGCCGACCAGGATGGCGAGCGCGGCGATCAGCTGGGTGGTGTGCGACAGGCCGGCGCCGTGCGCGTCGGCGAGCTTCACCATGTCGAAGGTGCCGGCCTTGACGCCGATCAGCAGGAAACCGAGCAGCATCACCGCGGAGCCGAGCAGGGTGTACAGGATGAACCGGTTGGCGGCCGCGACCTTCTGCCCGCTGCCCCAGCGGGCGATCAGGAAGTACATCGGGATCAGCACGATCTCGAAGGCCAGGAAGAACAGCAGCAGGTCGAGCACCGCGAAGGTGGCGAGCATGCCGGTCTCGAGCAGGAGCAGCAGCCCGGTGAAGCCCCGGCCTCCGGGGCCGTCGGGGAGCTTGCGCAGCGAGTACAGCGCGCACAGGAAGGTGAGCAGCGCGGTGAGCACCAGCAGCGGCAGCGAGATGCCGTCGGTGCCCAGGTGCAGGCGGACGTCCAGGGCCGGGATCCAGGCGACGTCGGTGACGGCCTGCATCCGGCTCGGGGCGTCGTGGTCGAAGCCGGCCGCCAGGGCGATCGCCAGCGCCAGGGTGGCGCCGGTGACGGCGGTGCCCAGGCGCAGCGCCTGCTTCTCGCCGATCGGGGCGAGGGTGGCGGCCGCGCCGAGCAGCGGCAGCACCAGGAGGGCGATGAGGACCGCGTTCATCGGGGGCTCCAAGGGCGTGCCGGGGACGGGAGCTGAAGGTGGGTCATGAGCCGACCGCCACCAGGACGGCGAGCAGGACGGCCCCGGCGAGCAGGGCGCTCAGGTAGCCCTGGGCGTTGCCGGTCTGGGCGAAGCGCACCGCCCGGCCGAGCCAGCCGGGGGCCGCGCCCGCGCCGCGGACGTAGGTCTCCACCACGGCCTTGTCCAGGAAGCGGACCAGCCGGGCGGCGGCCTCGGTGGGCCGGACGAACAGCAGGTGGTACAGCCGGTCGACGCCGAAGCCGTGCAGCGCGGGCCGGTAGAGCGGGCCGAGCAGGCGGGGCGCGGGGTCGGCCGGGAGGGTCTCGGCGGCCGGCGGCCCGGGCTGGCCGGGCACCAGCACCTGGCCGGCCGGCTGCTGCGCGGCCTGCCGCGAGGTGACGGTGCGCCAGGCGGCGTAGCTGATCAGGATGCCCGCGAGGGCGACGCCGGTGCCGATCACCGCGGTGGTGGTGGACGGGCGCAGCGACTCGCCGTCGAGCAGGGCGGGCAGCCAGTCGGTGCGCAGCCCGGCCAGGCCGAGGCCCATCGAGGGGACCGCCAGCACCCACAGCGGCCAGCGCATCGCGCCGGGCTCGGCCTTGGCGGGGTCGGCCTCGTCGATCTCCGGGGAGTACGGGGCGCCGGCCTGGTGGGTGCCCGCCGCGGCGGGGAGCGGCTTGCCGTGGAAGGCGACCAGCCACATCCGGGTGGCGTAGGCGCCGGTGAGCAGGGCGGTGAGCAGTCCGGCGCCGAGCACGATCGAGCCGGCCGCGGCCGGGACCGCGGAGGCCGGGCCGAGGCCGCCGGTGAGCGCCTCGCCGTTCGCGGCGTGCTCGGCGGCGGAGAGCACCGCCTCCTTGGAGAAGAAGCCGGCGAACGGCGGCAGGCCGATCAGGGCGATCAGGCCGATGCCCATCGTCCAGTAGGCGTCGGGGACGCGGTGGCGCAGGCCGTCGATCCGCGACATCACGCTGATCGAGTTGGTGTGCGCGGCGTGGATCACCACACCGGCGGCGAGGAACAGCAGCGCCTTGAACGCGCCGTGGGTGATCAGGTGGAAGACCGCGGCGTCGCGGTCGCCGGAGGCCAGCGCGCCGGCCATGTAGCCGAGCTGGCCGACCGTCGAGTAGGCGAGCACCCGCTTCAGGTCGTCCTGGGCCAGCGCGCACAGCGCCGAGCCGATCATGGTGATCGCGGCCATGATCGCGAGCACCAGCAGCGCGGTGGAGGACAGCAGGAAGACCGGCAGCAGCCGGGCGACCAGGTAGATGCCGGCCGCGACCATGGTGGCGGCGTGGATCAGCGCGGAGACCGGGGTCGGGCCGGCCATCGCGTCCGGCAGCCAGGTGTGCAGCGGGAACTGGGCGCTCTTGCCCGCGACGCCGCCCAGCAGCAGCAGCGCGATCAGCGTGGGGTGGCCGAGCCGGCCCTCGGCGGCGGCCTTCAGCACCTCGTCGATCCGGAAGCTGCCGGCGTCCGCGCCGAGCAGGAACAGGCCGAACAGGAACGGCACGTCGCCGAGCTTGGTGACCAGGAAGGCCTTCAGCGAGGCGCTGCGGGCGTCGGCGGTCTCCCAGTGGTGGCCGATCAGGAAGTACGAGCAGATGCCCATCACCTCCCAGCCGACCAGCAGCACGATCAGGTCGCCGGAGTAGACGACCAGGAACATCGCCGCGGTGAACAGCGAGACCAGCGCCGCGTACGAGGGGTAGCGCGGGTCGTCCTTCAGGTACGCGGTGGAGTAGACCTGCACGCAGGTGGCGACCAGGCCGACCAGCACCGAGATCAGCGAGGAGAAGCCGTCCAGGTGCAGGGCGAGCGAGATCTCCGGGCCGCCGGTGGGGGCCAGCCGGGTGGCGGCGTCCAGGGTGGCGCCGGTGCCCAGCTGAAGGGCCGTCACCAGGGCCAGCACGGCGGCCACCGCGACCGGCAGGACGGCCAGCGGGCGGGCCAGGCCCGGGTGGCGGCGTCCGGTGGCGAGGCCGGCGGCGGCGCCGAGCGCGGGCAGCGCCGGGACCAGGATCGGCAGGGCGAGGTTCATGCGGTGACCTGCGCCTTCTCGGTCTCGGCGGGCCGCTCGTCCGCGAGTTCGGCCTCGTGCCGGTCGCCGAGCGCGGTGATCCGGTCGACGTCGGCGGTGCGGCGGGTGCGGTAGACCAGCAGCACGACGGCCAGGCCGAGGCCGATCTCGGCGGCGGCGATGGTGATGGTGAACAGCGTGAGCGCCTGGCCGGCGTGCAGGGTGTCGCGCAGCCAGACGTCGAAGGCGACCAGGTTGAGGTTGACGGCGTTCAGCATCAGCTCGACCGACATCAGCACCAGGATGACGTTGCGCCGGGCGAGCACGCCGTAGACGCCGACGCTGAACAGCAGCGCGGCGAGGACTGCGGGGTAGGCGAGATGCACTCTCAGCGCTCCTTGCGGGACAGCACGATCGCGCCGACCAGGGCGGCGAGCAGCAGCACCGAGAGCGCCTCGAACGGCAGCACCCAGTGCGAGAACAGGTACTCACCGGTCAGCCGGGTGGTGCCGGCCGCGCCGGACAGGTCGATCCAGGACGAGCGGAAGGCGTCCACCACCAGGGTGACCAGGGTCGCGGCGGAGGCCAGGCCGACCGCCAGCGCGGCCGGGCGGTTGCCGGAGTCGGCGTCCGGGGAGCGGCCGATCGGGGCGCGGGTGAGCATCAGCCCGAACAGCACCAGCACCACCACCGAGCCCAGGTACACCAGCACCTGCACCCAGGCCACGAACTCGGCCGTCAGCAGCAGGAACTCCACCGCCAGGCCGCCGAGCGCGACCACCAGCCAGAGCGCGGCGTGCACCAGCTGACGGGTGGTCACCGAGACCACCGCGGCGCCGAGCACGAGCACCCCGACCAGCAGGAAGACGACCTCCTGCCCGGTCGGCGAGAGGTACGAGCGCGCCGCGGGCTCCAGCGAGCCGGCCGCGGCCAGCAGGGTGCTCAACTCTCCCCACCCTCCTGCTCCTGGGCCGCCGCGGCGGCGGCGAGCTTGTCGGCCGCCTTGCGGGCCATGGCGATCTCCTTGGGCTCCTCCGCCGCACCGTCGTGCGCGGGCGGCGCGGGGACGGTCCACATCCACTCGCGCAGCCGGTCCCGCTCGTGGGTGAGCTCGCGGATGTCGGTCTCCGCGTACTCGAACTCCGGGGACCAGAACAGCGCGTCGAACGGGCAGACCTCGATGCAGATCCCGCAGTACATGCACAGCGAGAAGTCGATCGCGAAGCGGTCCAGCACGTTGCGGGTGCGGGCCCGGGCGTTCGGGTCGGCGGCGGGCAGCGTCTCCTTGTGGGAGTCGATGTAGATGCACCAGTCCGGGCACTCGCGGGCGCACAGCATGCAGACCGTGCAGTTCTCCTCCAGCAGCCCGATCACCCCGCGGGAGCGGGGCGGCAGCGCGGGCTGCACGTCGGGGTACTGCGCGGTGACGGTCCTGCGGGTCATCGTGCGCATGGTGACGGCCAGGCCCTTGGCCAGGCCGCTGCCGGGAATCTTCATCAGGAGATCGCCACCTTGATGATGCCGGTGAGGGCGAGCTGGGCCAGGGCGAGCGGGATCAGCACCGTCCAGGCGAAACGCATCAGCTGGTCCTCGCGCAGCCGCGGGTAGGTGACCCGCAGCCAGAGCACCACGAAGGCCAGCGCCAGGGTCTTCAGCAGCGTCCACAGCCAGCCGAGGCCGTCGGAGAACGGGCCGTGCCAGCCGCCGAGGAAGAGCACCGAGGTCAGCGCGCAGATCACCACGATGCCCGCGTACTCGGCGAGCAGGAAGAGCGCGAACCGCAGGCCGGTGTACTCGGTGTACGCGCCGAAGATGATCTCCGAGTCGGCCACCGGCATGTCGAACGGCGGGCGCTGCAGCTCGGCCAGGCCCGCGGTGAAGAACACGAACGCGCCGATCAGCTGCCACGGGATCCACCACCAGTGGAAGGCGTCCACGATCCCCGGCAGCGACACCGTCCCGGCCGCCATCGCCACCGACGCGGCGGCCAGCAGCATCGGCAGCTCGTACGACATCAGCTGCGCGGCGGAGCGCAGCGCGCCCAGCAGCGAGAACTTGTTGGCCGACGCCCAGCCCGCCATCAGCGAGCCGAGCACGCCGATGCCCATCACCGCGAGCACGAAGAAGATGCCCGCGTCGATCGCCTGCCCGACGAAGCCGTTCGGCCCGACCGGGATCGCCAGCAGCACCAGCAGGTACGGCAGCAGCGCCACCGCCGGGGCGGCCTGGAAGATCCGCCGGTCGGCACCGGCCGGGACGACGTCCTCCTTCTGCGCGAACTTCACGCCGTCGGCGACCAGCTGCGCCCAGCCGTGGAAGCCGCCCGCGTACATCGGGCCGAGCCGGCCCTGCATGTGCGCCATCACCTTGTGCTCGGTCTGCCCGACCACCAGCGGCAGCACCAGGAACACCGCCAGCGTCCCGACGCAGCGCAGCAGCGTGTCGATGAGGTTCACGCGCTGTCTCCGTTCCGGTCGGTGGGCTGGTCGGGTTCGCTGTCGGGCTGCGACGGCTCGCGCTGCGGCTGCTCGGGCTGCGGCTGCTCGGGCTCGGGCCGCTGCTCGGGCTCGGCCTCCGGCGCGGGGACGGCGTCAGGTTTCGCCGCGGGCGCGGGCGCGGCCTCGGGCACCGCCTCCGATCCGGGCTTCTCGTCGTACGCCGGGACCGGCGCGTGCCACGGGGCGTCGCTCGACCGGCGCGGGGCGGGCTCGGGCGCGGTGCCGGGCGTCGCCGGGGTGTCGGGCGCCTGGCTGACCGAGCCCTCGCCGACACTGCGGGTGCGGCGCGGACGGTCGGCGCGGACCGGCGGGGTGTCGCCCTCGGCCGGTGCGGCCTGGGTGGCGGAGCCCTCGCCGACGCTGCGGGTACGGCGCGGACGGTCGACCCCGGCGGCCGCTCCGGCCCGGGCGGCCCGGGCGGGGCGTTCGGCGACCGGCGGGAGGGTGCCCTTGAGCGGGCCCCACTCGTTCGGGTCGGGGACGCCGGCCGGCTGCATCTTGCGCCGGGCCGGGCCGCCGTGGTCGGCGGACTCGCCGGGCTCCTTGGCGCCCGGCCAGTCCTTGGCGACCCGGGCGGCCAGCACGAAGTCCTTGCGCAGCGGGTGGCCCTCGAAGCCGTCCGGCAGCAGCAGGGCGATCAGGTGCGGGTGTCCGGCGAAGTCGATGCCGAACATCTCGTGGGTCTCGCGCTCGTGCCAGGCGGCGCCCGCGTACACGCCCGTGGCGGTGGGCAGCACGGCCCCCTCGCGCGGCACCCGGGTGCGCAGCAGCAGCCGGCGCACCTCGCCGGGCCGGCCGACGGCGGCGAGGTGGGCGCAGACCGCGAAGCCCTCGGCGAGGTCGTCGACGGCGCTCAGCCAGTCCAGGAAGGCGAGGCCGAGCCCGTCGCGGGCGGCGGTGAGCGCCTCGATCCAGTGCTCGGCGGGCACGTCGACGGTGAGCAGCTGGTACGCCTCGGCACCGCTCGCCCAGGGCCCGATCGCGGCGGCGGTGCGCTCGGCCGCCGTGGGCTCGGCGGGAGTTGACGGCTCGTCGGGCGTCGGGGCGTCCGGGGTGTCGGTCACTGGCCCTCCCCCGGGACGGTCGGCGCGGGCGGCGCGGCCTGCAACGGGCGGCGCAGTGCGGCGTCGGGTGCGGCGTAGCGCTGCGGGACGTCCTCGGCGGCGATCTTCTCCTGCAGCTTGAGGATGCCCTGCAGCAGCGCCTCGGGCCGGGGCGGGCAGCCGGGCACGTAGACGTCGACCGGGATGATCTGGTCGACGCCCTTGGTGACCGAGTACGAGTCCCAGTACGGGCCGCCGGAGTTGGAGCAGGCGCCGAAGGAGATCACGTACTTGGGCTCCGGCATCTGCTCGTAGAGCCGCTTGACGGCGGGCGCCATCTTGTCGGTGACGGTGCCGGAGACGATCATCAGGTCGGCCTGGCGCGGGCCGGGCGCGAACGGGATGACGCCCATTCGGATGAAGTCGTGCTTGGCCATCGACGCGGCGATGAACTCGATCGCGCAGCAGGCCAGGCCGAAGTTGAAGCACCAGAGGCTGTACCGGCGGCCCCAGTTGAGCACCACCTTGACCGGGTCCGGGGCCAGCCGGGCGAGCGGGCCGAGGCGCCGCTGCTCGACCGCGGCGCCGGGGTGGGCCGGGTCGGGGATGCCGAGCGGGACGGGGCCGGAGCCCGGCGTCCCGTGCGAATGCGTCACGTCCATTCCAGAACGCCCTTCTTCCAGGCGTAGAGCAGCCCGACCGCGAGGAAGCCGATGAAGACGAACATCTCCACCAGCGTGGTCGCGCCGTATCCCGCCGCCGCGAAGACCGTGGCCCACGGGAACAGGTAGATCGCGTCGACCGCGAAGATCACGTACAGGAAGGCGTAGACGTAGTACCGGACCTGGGTGTGGGCCCAGCCCTCACCGACCGGGTCGACGCCGCACTCGTAGGTGAGCAGCTTCTCCGGGGTGTGGACGACCGGCCGCAGCAGGCGGTTGGCGGTGAAGGCCACCGCGACGAAGAGGACGCCGATGACCGTCAGCAGGCCGACGGCCGCGTAGGCGTCGAAGTAGCCGCTGCCGACGGCGGGGTCGGCAGCGAGCGGCTGCCCCTCCATGCGTTCGCCCTTCTTCTTTGCCAGTCAATGACCATCGCTAACGCGCGAGTCTATGTGCACCGTCCGTTTACCCCTTCACCCGCCCGCCCTGCAAGACGGTCCACCACCGGGGGTGGGGTTAACCCCCGGGAGAAGACGGCATCCAGCACCATGGCGCCGCCGGGGCCGCTCCCGGGATGCTGGTGATCGACACCAGCCGGGCGAGAGTGAGGAGAGTGCGCCGCGCATGGGAGAGGAGCCGAAGCGCCCGTCGCTGTACGGGCCGCAGATGTGGCGGCAGGTCGGGCACGGGCTGCTGAACCTGCCGGTCGCACTGGCCGGGTTCGTGTTCACCACCGTGATGCTCACGGTCGGCCTGGGCCTGGCGGTGACGGTGGTCGGGCTGCCGCTGCTGGCCTTCGGGCTGGCCGGCTGCCGCTGGTTCGGGGCGGTCGCCCGGGCCCGCGCCCGCACCGACCTCGGCAGCCGGGTGGGCGAGCCGGTGCCGGTGGAGCCGTCCCGCGCCGGTCTCGGCGGCCGGGTCACCGCGGCGTTGACGGACTCGCTGAGCTGGCGCTCGGCGCTGTACTGCGTGGTACTGCTGCCGTGGGGCGTGCTGACCTTCGCGGTGACGCTGGCGGTGCTGATCGTCGGCTGGCCGGTGCTGCCGTTCGTGATGCGGGCGATGGCCTGGGCGTCCCGGATGCTGGTGGAGAGCCTGCTCTCGCCGAGCGCGCTGTCCGAGCGGGTGCGCGAACTGGAGGACGACCGCGGCGCGGTGGTCGACACCGCCGCGGCCGACCTGCGCCGGATCGAGCGCGACCTGCACGACGGCGCGCAGGCCCGGCTGGTGGCGCTGGCGATGGACCTCGGCCTGGCCAAGGAGAAGCTGTCCGAGGACCCGGAGGCCGCCCGGCACATGGTGGACGCGGCGCACGGCGAGGTGAAGCTCGCCCTGCAGGAGCTGCGCGACCTGGCCCGCGGCATCCACCCGGCGGTGCTCACCGACCGCGGACTGGACGCCGCGCTCTCCTCGGTGGCGGCCCGCTGCACCGTCCCCGGCGGGGTCCGGGTGCACGTCGAGCTGGGCGGCGACCGCCCGGACTCCGCGGTCGAGGGGATCGCCTACTTCACCGTCAGCGAGCTGCTCACCAACGCCTCCAAGCACTCCGGCGCCCGGACCGCCTCGGTGGACCTCTGGCGCCAGGAGGACCGGCTGATGCTGATGGTGCAGGACGACGGCAAGGGCGGCGCCACGGTCCGCCCGGGCGGCGGCCTGGCCGGGCTGGCCGAGCGGGTCGAGTCGGTGGACGGCGTCTTCGTGGTGGACAGCCCCGCCGGCGGCCCCACCTCGGTCACGGTCGAGCTGCCCTGGCGCACCCGCGCCGGCGCCCGCTCCTGACCGACGGCCGGCATGGGCGGGCCCGGAGTGCCGCTTCCCTTGCGCGGTACGGCACTCCGGGCCCGGGTTCGGCGGTGCCAAGGCTTGTCTGACAAGCCCTAGAGCGTCCCGAGGGTGACCTGTGCGGTCTGGTTCTGGCCGCCGCGCTGGTAGCCGACGGTGACCTTGTCGCCGGGGCTGAGCGAGGCCAGTGCGGTGGTCAGCGTGGCGGGCGAGGTGATCTGGGTGTCGTTGATCTTGGTGATCACGTCGCCCGCCTGCAGCCCGGCGGAGGCCGCCGGGCCACCCGAGGTGACCGAGACGATCACCGCCCCGGCCGGCTGGTAGTTGGCGTCGAAGTACGGACGGACCGTCACCCCGAGCGCGGCCCGGCCGGAGTTGGTGACCTTGCCGTCCTTGATCAGCTGGTTGGCGATGCCGGTGACGGTCACCGCCGGGATGGCGAAGCCGATGCCGGGCGCGGCCGAGCCGTTCAGCTCCTGGTCGACGGCGGCCAGCGTGTTGATGCCGATCACCTGGCTGGAGAGGTTGACCAGCGCGCCGCCGCTGTTGCCCGGGTTGATCGCGGCCGAGGTCTGCACCATGTTGCCGATGGTGGCGCCCGGCGAGGTGGCGTTCTTCGGCTCGCTGACGGTCCGTCCGGTGGCCGAGACGATGCCCTGGGTGACCGAGCTGGACAGCCCCAGCGGGCTGCCCATGGCCAGCGTGATCTGCCCGACCTCCACCTTGGAGCTGTCACCGAAGACGGCCGGCTTCAGCCCGCTCGGCGGACTGCTCAGCTTGATCACCGCGAGGTCGGAGTCCGGGTAGGAGCCGACCAGGGTGGCGTCCAGCGGCGTGGTGCTGTTGGCCAGCGTGACGGTGAAGGTCTGCGCGCTGCCGATCACGTGCGCGTTGGTGACGATGTCGCCCTTGTCGTCGAAGACGATCCCCGAGCCGAGGCTGTCCCCCGCGGTGATCTGCACCACCGACGGCAGCACCTGCCCGATCACCCGCTGGTAGTCGTCCTGCAGCTGGTTGCTGCTGGACGGCGTGGCCGCCGCGGAGGCCGGACCGGTGGCCGCCGTCGAGCTGGAGGAACTGGAGCCGGAGCTGGAACAACCGGTGACGAGCAGTCCGGCCGCGGCCAGCAGCGCCATCGGGCCGAGCCACAGCTTGGGCCCGGTGGGCCGGGGCCCGGCCGGGATCGGGCGGGTCGGTTCCTTCTTCGGGCGCACGGCGGCCACCTCCGGTCGCTGGACAGGACTTTGTCAGCATTTCACCGTTATGTCCGGTTGCCCTTGGAGACACACCCAAGTTCGTCCCGGCGACGTCGGACTAGGATCGCGGCATGACCTGGTTGATCACCGGCGGGGCCGGATACATCGGCGGACATGTGGTGCGCGAGCTGGCCGGGGCCGGCGAGCCGGTCGTCGTCCTGGACGACCTGAGCAGCGGATCCGCGGACCGCCTGCCGGCCGGCGTCCCGCTGGTGGTCGGCTCCACCCTCGACCGCCCGCTGCTGGACAAGGTGATCGCCGAGCACGGCGTCACCGGCATCCTGCACATCGCCGCCAAGAAGCAGGTCGGCGAGTCGGTGGCCGAGCCGCTGCGCTACTACCAGGAGAACGTCGAGGGCCTGCGCCTGGTCCTGGAGGCCGCCGTCGCGGGCGGGGTGCGGCGCATCCTGCTCTCCTCCTCCGCCGCGGTCTACGGCATGCCGGACGTCGACCTGGTCACCGAGTCCACCCCGTGCGCGCCGATCAACCCGTACGGCGAGTCCAAGCTGATCGGCGAGTGGCTGCTGAACGCCTCCGCCACCGCGTACGGGATGTCGACCGTGGCGCTGCGCTACTTCAACGTGGCGGGCGCGGCCACGCCGGAGCTGTCCGACGAGGGCGTCACCAACCTGGTCCCGATGGTCTTCGAGCGGCTGACGGCCGGTCAGCCGCCGCGGATCTTCGGCGCCGACTACCCGACCCCGGACGGCACCTGCATCCGCGACTTCATCCACGTCTCGGACATCGCCTCCGCGCACCTGGCGGCGGTCCGTCGGCTGAACGCGGCGGGCGAGGACGAGCAGGTCAACCTGGTGCTGAACATCGGCCGCGGCGAGGGCGTCTCGGTGCGCGAGATGCTCGCCGAGATCGCCGAGGTCACCGGCCTCGACCTGGCCCCCGAGGTCACCCCCCGCCGCCCCGGCGACCCCGCCCGGGTGGTCGCCGCCGCCGACCTGATCCACCGCGAGCTCGGCTGGACCGCCCGCTACGACGTCCGCGAGATGGTCACCTCCGCGTGGGCCGGCTGGCAGCACCGGCACCCGTAACTACCAGGGGAAGGTGCAACACCCAGGGGCTCGGGGGGGGCGGGAGGTACCCCCGGAGCCCCTGGTGGTTACGGCACCGCCGTGCCGTAGAACGCGTCGAGCGCGTAGACGCAGCGGTCCTTGGAGCCGACGAAGACCCGGCCGCCGACGGCGACCGGGGAGCCGGTCAGTTCGCCCTTGGTGCCGAGTTCCCAGCGCAGCCGGCCGGTGGCGAGCTCCAGGGTGTGCAGCGAGTGGTCGCGGCTGCCGAGGTGGACCAGGCCGTCGGCGACGGCCGGGGAGCCGACCAGTTCGCCGCGGGTGGCGTAGCGCCAGCGTTCCCGGCCGGTGGCCGCGTCGAACGCGAACAGGGTGTCGCCCGAGCCGAGCAGCACCGCGCCGTCGGCGACCACGGCGGGCTCGGCGCCCTGTCTGGCGGCCGTGGCGGCCCGCCAGCGGCCCTGCCCGGTGACGGCGTCCAGCGCGTACAGGGTGCCGAGGTAGTCGGCGACGTACACCGCCGCGCCGTCCACCGCGGGCGGGGTGAACAGCACCACCGGCGCGTCGAAGCGCCAGCGCTCGGCACCGGTCGCCGCGTCCAGCGCGTACACCCGCTGACCCGCCGTCACGTACAGCACCCCGCCGCGCTCCACCGGCCGGGACGGCACGTCGCCGCCGACCGGCACCGCCCAGCGCACCCCGCCGCCGCGCGGGTCGACGCAGTGCAGCCGCCCGCCGCCCTGGTAGTACGCGGCACCGCCGACCAGCGCCGGGCCGGACTGCGGGTTCTCGTACTCCTGCTGGGCGTCCTCGGCGCGCCACAGCTCGGCGCCGCTGGCGGCCGAGCGCAGCTGCACCCCGCCGCCGCGGATGCCGCAGCAGAGCACGCCGTCGGCGGCGTCCAGCGAGTACACCCAGCCGTCCAGCGAGCTGCGCCAGCGCTCGGTGCCGTCGGCGACGTCGACGGTGTAGAGGTGCGGGCCGTCGGCGGCGTGCACCCGGCCGTTGTCGACGGCCAGCGCCCAGGCCACGTCGTGGGTCTTGTAGCGGCGCTGCCCGGAGGCGATGTCGAGGGCGTGCACCTCGAAGCTGGAGACGAACAGGGTGCCGTCGGCGACCACGGGGGTGCCCCACACGTCGTTGGACATCCGGAACCGCCAGGGCCGCCAGCGGGCGGCCGGCGGCGCCGCGGGGGCGCTGGTCCGGCGGACCCAGTCGGTGCCGGCCGGCGCGAGGGAGGGCGCGGACGGCTCGACCCGGGGCCCGGGCCCTATCGGCACCTGGGTCCCGGGCAGCCGCACCTCGCCGCCGGGGCGGCCGGGCGGCGGTTGGTGCGGGCGCATCCGCTCGGTGGCCACCTCGGCGACGGCGGAGCCGGGCCCGCCGACCGGGGCGGCCTGCGACGGCGGCGGCTCGGGCGGTGCGAGCGGCTGCGGCGGCACCGCGGGCGCCGCGGCGGGCGGGCGGCGGCTGGAGCGCTTGGCCTCGATCAGGTCCAGCGCGACCGGCGGCAGCCAGTCCCCCGCCTCGCCGGAGGCGTCCGCCCGGGAGAACAGGTGCGGCGCCAGCTCGGCCTGGATCTGAGCGGGCGTCGGACGGTGCTCGGGCGCGGGCCGCATGCAGGCCCGCACCAGGTCCACCAGGTCCACCGGCAGTCCGGACAGGTCGGGTTGGTCGCGCAGCAGCTGGAAGACCGTCTCCACCGGGTTGGAGCCGCGGTACGGCGGGTGCCCGGTGGCGCAGAACACCACCAGCGAGCCGAGCGAGAAGACGTCGCTGGCACCGGTGACGCTGCGGCTGTCCCGGGCCTGCTCGGGCGACATGTAGGCGGGGGTGCCGACCGCGACGTTGGTCATGGTGAGCCGGGTGGTGGAGACCCCGGCGGCGATCCCGAAGTCGATCACCCGCGGCCCGTCCTCGACCACCAGCACGTTGGACGGCTTGAGGTCACGGTGCACCAGGCCCGCGGCGTGGATGGACTGCAGGGCCTCCGCGATGCCGGCGGTCAGCCAGCGCACCGCGCCCACCGGCAGCGGCCCGCAGCCGGTGACCAGGTCCTCCAACGAGGGCGCGGGCACGTACGCGGTGGCCAGCCACGGGACCGCGGCGTCGGCGTCCGCGTCCACCACGGCGGCGGTGTAGAAGCCGCCGACCGTCTTGGCCGCGGCGATCTCACGGGCGAAGCGGACCCGGAACAGGTTGTCCTCGGCGAGCTCGCTGCGCACGGTCTTGATGGCCACCCGGCGCCCGGAGGCCGACCGGGCCAGGTAGACCAGGCCCATCCCGCCCGCGCCGAGCCGGGCGAGCACCTCGAAGGGCCCGATCCGCCTCGGATCGTGCGCCGTCAGCTGGTCCACTCCGCAGCCACCTCCCCTGTCCGCCAGCGCCCCCCGGCGGTGGCGCGCCCACGATTCTCCATTGCCCACCGCCCGGGAGCCAATCTCCCCCGCCCGTGACACGCCCCTCAGCCTCGGCCGCCGGGTCGCTCCGCCGCCCGGAAGGACCGCGGAAGCTGACTTGTCGTCACGCTGTGGGGTCATCAGTGCACGGGGGGGCAACAACACACGCTGAAAAACCGTCGTTTCCCCCCTCGGGCGGACTAATAGTCGCATCACCGAATCGCGCCAAGATCTTGTGGCGGTAAGCTGACGGCATGACAGGACAAGTTCGCACCGTCGACGGTCGCGTCGCCGGGCGGCGCGGACAGGAGACGCGGCAGAAGCTGCTCGACTGCCTCCGCGAGATGCTCAGCACGTCGCCGTACCGGGACGTCAAGGTCATCGACGTCGCCCGTATGGCGGGTACCTCCCCCGCGACCTTCTACCAGTACTTCCCGGATGTCGAGGGCGCAGTCCTTGAGATCGCCGAGGAAATGGCCGAGGACAGCGGCGGGCTCAAAGAGCTCGTCGATGGAAAGTCCTGGGCGGGAAAGACCGGGTTCACCACTTCGGAAGATCTGGTGGACGGATTCCTCGCCTTCTGGCGCAAGAATGACGCCATTCTCCGAGTGGTCACACTCGGTGCCGCGGAAGGGGACAAGCGGTTCTTCAAGATCCGCATGAAGGTCCTCAACTCGGTGGCGGCGCCGCTCACCGAGGCGGTCCGCAACAACCAGGGCAAGACCGACAAGTCGGTCGATCCGTCGGCGATCGCCGGCTCCCTGGTCTCGTTGCTGGCCTCCGCGGCGGAGCACTCGAAGGCGTTCACCTCGTGGGGCGTGAAGGTCAAGGACCTCAAGCCCAACCTGGCGCTCCAGGTGTACCTCGGAGTCACCGGAAAGAAGCCGCCGAAGTAACAGCCGCAGAGCTCAGTCCACCTGGCGTGCGAACCCCGGTTTCCTGTCCGGGGTGTGGCGGACGGCGGCCGTGTCCTCGGGGGAGGTTCGCCGACGTACCGTAGTGCGCCACCCATCTACGGACGCAAGGGGCGGTCGGGAGAGATTCTCCCGACCGCCCCTTCGTCGTGTCCGGCGCCCCGTCGGGGCCGGCCCGGTGTCCCGGGTGCCCGGTCAGGGGCAGCGCACCACCTGGCCGGCGTAGGCCAGGCCGCCGCCGAAGCCGAAGAGCAGCACGGGGTCGCCGCTGGCGAGCTCGCCGCGCGCGACCAGTTTGGAGAGGGCGAGCGGGATGGAGGCGGCGGAGGTGTTGCCGGAGTCGACCACGTCGCGGGCGACCACCGCGTCCTCGGGCAGGCCGAGCTTGCCGGCGATGGCGTCGATGATCCGCAGGTTGGCCTGGTGGGCGACGAAGCCGCGCAGCTGGGACGGGTCGAGGCCGGCCCTCTCGCAGGCCTGGCGGGCCAGCGGGGCGATCTGCGTGGTGGCCCAGCGGAAGACGGTCTGGCCCTGCTGGCTGATGACGGGCTGCCAGCCGCTGATCGCGACGGCGTCGCCCTTCTCCGGCTCGGAGCCCCACACCACCGGGCCGATGCCTGACTGCTCGTCCGGAACCGCCTCGACCACCGCGGCTCCCGCGCCGTCGCCGAAGATCACGCAGGTGGTCCGGTCGGTCCAGTCGATGATGTCGGACATCCGCTCCACCCCGATCACCAGCGCGCGGGTGGCGGCGCCGGCCCGGATCGCGTGGTCGGCGGTGGCCAGCGCGTAGGAGAAGCCGGAGCAGGCGGTGTTCAACTCGTACGCGGCGGGGGTGGGGATGCCGAGCCGGGCGGCGACCGCGGCGGCGGTGCTGGGGCTGCGTTCCACGGCGGTGCAGGTGGCGACCGCGACCAGGTCGATCTGGTCGGCGGAGAACCCGCTGGCGGCCAGCGCCTTCTGGGCGGCCTCGGTGGCGAGGTCGACCAGGGTCTCGGACTCGGCGATGTGCCTGGTGCGGATGCCGACCCGGGTGCGGATCCACTCGTCGTCGGTGTCGACCAGCTTCGCCAACTCGTCGTTGGTGAGGATCTTGGGTGGCTGGTAGTGGCCGAGCGACACGATGCGGGAGGCGGTCATACAGCCACTCAACCGGGTTACCGGTGAGTCGGGCGGTAACACTCTGGCACAGGATCGGGTGCCGGATGCTGTAGGGGCCTCACAACTCGGCGCTGGTCAGGCGGCCAGTGCGGGGGCGTCACCCATGACGATCATCGGATGCATCGCCGGGTCGAGGGTCTTCAGCAGCTCGACGATGTGGTCCTCGGTCAGCGAGATGCAGCCGTGGGTGGGGCCGCCGTGGTCGAGGTGCAGCCAGATGCCGCCGCCCTTGGCGGCGCCCATCGGGAAGCCGGTGTCGAGCGGCGAGGTGCCGGCGACCCGGTTGTAGTTGATCGCGATGACGTAGTCGAAGGAGCCCGCCAGCGGCTCGTTGTTGAAGCCGCGCCCGGACATCTGGAAGGCGTTGTCGCGGTCGTACGGGAGCTTGGCACCGGGGTCGGCCTTGCGGCCGCCGGCGTCGGTGAGCGCGAACAGGCCGATCGGGCTGCGCAGGTCGTTGGCCTTGTGGTCGGCGGTCCAGCCCTTGTACGCGTTGTGCGCGGGCCAGGCCTGGCCGGCCTGCCAGCTGCCGTCGTCGCCGCGGGTCCAGAGCGTGACGGTGGAGTCGGAGGAGTCCTTGTCCTTGCCGCTGGCGACCAGCAGCTGGCGGGTCTCGGCGGGGATCTGGGCGGTCCAGGTGGGGCCGAGACCGGGAATCGCGGTGATCTTGTCGCGGCTGGAGCGGTCCGCGGCCGGGGCGTCGGTGTGCGCTTCGGCGGCCTGCATCGGGACCACCTGCTCGCCGGGCTCGCGGTCCGGGGCGGCGCTGGCGGTCTGCGGGAAGGTCCGGCCCGGGCCGATCGTGAACCAGCCGGCGGCCAGCGCCAGCAGCGTCGCGGTGCCGACGGTGAACTTGCGGGTCCGGCGCGGCTTCGGCTTGCGACGGCGGCCCGCGGCACGGCCCTGGGGCTGCTCGGCCCCGTTCCGGGTGCTCGGCGCGGCGGCCGGGACCCCGCTCCGGGTGCTCGGCGCGGCGGCCGAACGGCGGTGCGAGGCGGCGCGATGGGAACCGGACATGCGGTCGATCCTCCCAGACCCGGAGACCGGTGCGGAACCCGGGACGTGTGATGAGCCTGTGAGCATACGCGGCCGGAAACGTTTCTTCACCGCCGCCGCAGGCCCTCGGTGGTGCGGCGCAGCGCCGCACGCCCCGCGGGTACGACCGCGCCCCGGTGGCCGGTTCCGAATGTCGGAAGCAGCCACCGGGGCGCGGGTCGGGCGGTCGTCAGAGGCGCATCGCCTGCGGGGTCTCGCGGCGCTGGAGGTCCGGGCCGTCGTACTCGCGGATGATCTCGTAGCGGGTGTTGCGCTCGACCGGGCGGAAGCCGGCGTCGCGGATCAGGTCGAGCAGGTCGTCGCGGCCGAGCTTGTTCGGGGTGCCGAAGTTGTCCGCGTCGTGGGTGATCTTGTACTCGACCACCGAGCCGTCCATGTCGTCGGCGCCGTGGCTGAGCGCGAGCTGGGCGGTGGTGACGCCGTGCATCACCCAGAAGACCTTGACGTGCGGGACGTTGTCGAAGAGCAGCCGGGAGACCGCGAAGGTCTTCAGCGCCTCGGCGCCGGTGGCCATCTCGGTGCGGTCCATCAGACGGTTGCGGACCTTGCCGTCCTTGGAGTCGTGGAAGTCGTGCTGGTAGCGCAGCGGGATGAAGACCTGGAAGCCGCCGGTCTCGTCCTGCAGTTCACGCAGCCGCAGCACGTGGTCGACCCGGTGGCGGGGCTCCTCGATGTGGCCGTACAGCATGGTGCACGGGGTCTTGAGACCCTTCTCGTGCGCCAGGCGGTGGATCCGCGACCAGTCCTCCCAGTGGGTGTCGTGGTCGACGATGTGCTGGCGGACCTCCCAGTCGAAGATCTCCGCGCCGCCGCCGGTGAGCGACTCCAGGCCGGCGTCGATCAGCTCGTCGAGGATCTCACTGGCCGTCAGGCCGCTGATCCGCTCGAACCAGTGGATCTCGGTGGCGGTGAAGGCCTTCAGCGAGACGTTCGGCAGCGCGGCCTTGAGCTCCTTGAGGGAGCGCGGGTAGTAGCGCCAGGGCAGCGTCGGGTGCAGGCCGTTGACGATGTGGAGCTCGGTGAGGGACTCCACCTCCATCGCCTTGGCCAGCCGCACGGCCTCCTCGATGCGCATGGTGTACGCGTCCTTCTCGCCCGGCTTGCGCTGGAACGAGCAGTAGGCGCAGGAGGCGCTGCAGACGTTGGTCATGTTGAGGTGGCGGTTGACGTTGAAGTGGACGACGTCGCCGTTCTTCCGCGTCCGCACGTGGTGCGCCAGGCCGCCCAGCCAGGCCAGGTCGTCGCTCTCGTAGAGTGCGATCCCGTCCTCGCGGGTCAGCCGCTCACCGGCGTAGACCTTCGCCTCCAGCTCGCGCTTGAGCCCTGCGTCCATGCGGCGCTCCGCCTCCTTGCGACTTCGATTCGTTGCCGAAGTCGAGACTACGCCTAGGCGGCCAGCAGCTCGGCCAGCAGGGCGGGGTCGAGGTTGCCGCCGCTGACGACGGCGGCGAACACGCGGCCGCCGAGCTCCTCGGCGCGGTGGAAGTAGGCGGCGGGGGCGACCGCGCCGGACGGTTCGGCGACGATCCGGCCGCGCCGGGCGAGCAGCGCGACGGTGGCGCGGATCTCGTCCTCGGAGACCGTCACGATGTCGTCCACGTAGGCGGTGAGGTGCTCGAACGGGAGCACGCCGACGGAGGTGGTGCGCAGGCCGTCGGCGATGGTGCGGTAGGTGTCGGCGACCGGCCAGGCGGTGCGCACCCCGGCGCGCAGGCTGGCCTGGGCGTCGGCGGCGAACTCCGGCTCGACGCCGATCACCCGCACGCCCGGGCAGGCCAGCTTGAGCGCGGCGGCGGTGCCGGAGATCAGTCCGCCGCCGGAGACCGGCACCAGCACGGTGTCCAGCTCGTCGGGGGCGTCCTCGGCGATCTCCACGCCGACGGTGCCCTGGCCCGCGATGATGTACGGGTCGTCGTACGGCGGCACCCAGACGTAGCCGTGCTCGTCGGCCAGCTCGGCGGGGACGGTGTCGCGTTCCTCGGCGGTGACGATGACCACCTCGGCGCCGAACGCGCGGGTGTTCTCGATCTTCACCGCGGGCGAGGTGTCGGGCATGACGATGACCGCCTTGAGGCCGAGGCGCTGCGCCGCGTAGGCCACCGCCTGGGCGTGGTTGCCGCTGGACTGGGCGACCACGCCGCGGGCGCGCTCCTCGTCGGTGAGCGCGGCCAGCCGGTTCATCGCGCCGCGGATCTTGAACGCCCCGGTCGGCTGGAGGTTCTCCGGCTTCAGCCACAGCTCGCGCGGGCCGGACGCGGCCCACGGGCAGGGCAGCAGCGGGGTGCGCACGGCGGTGCCGGCGATCCGCCGCT
The DNA here is from genome assembly GCF_040678815.1 of Kitasatospora sp. NPDC049285. NCBI lineage: Bacteria > Bacillati > Actinomycetota > Actinomycetes > Kitasatosporales > Streptomycetaceae > Kitasatospora > Kitasatospora sp. NPDC049285. The sequence continues at coordinate 101,485 of NZ_JBFAQR010000006.1, forward strand.
GCGCGGCGTGCAGTTCCTCCAGGCCGATCAGGGTCATGTCCGCTCCCTCTCGTTGACGGTGCGTCAGTGGCGCGCTTCGCAGCGGACGTTACTCGGCCAGGTCGAGCGGCAGCTCACTGACCCGGTTCTCCCACTTGGTGGAGAGCACCACGGTGGTGCGGGTGCGGGCCACGCCCTTGGTGCCGGACAGCCGCTTGACCACCGACTCCAGGCCCTCGACGTCCGGCACCCGGACCTTGAGCATGTAGGAGTCGTCGCCCGCGATGAACCAGCAGTCCTCCACCTCGGGGAGGTCCTTCAGCCGGTGCGAGACGTCGTCGTGGTCGGCGGCGTCGGTGAGCTGGAGGCCGATCAGTGCCGTCACCCCGTAGCCGAGGCTCGCCGGGTTGACGGTCGCCCGGTAGCCGGTGATCACGCCGGCCTGCTCCAGCCGGTTGATCCGGTCCGTCACGCTCGGCCCGGAGAGGCCCACCAGGCGGCCCAGCTCCGCGTACGAGGCGCGGCCGTTCTCCCTCAGTGCCTGGATGAGCTGTCTGTCCACAGAGTCCATGTGCCTGCCGCGTCCTTCCGAACCTCTCCAGAACCACAGATCATTATCCGGAATCCAAGGCGTCGTGCGCCGATCAACCCGGGTATCCCAGAGAACATACTCTCCCGTAACGAGCCCGCTCACTCGCCCCGGCTCGGGTGGACTTCGCGGTGTCGCGCGGGGGTGCTCGCCGCCTCTCCCAGGCTGCCTGACCAGCGGCGGTACAGCTCGTGCGGGACGCCGACCGCGTCCAGCACCCGGCCGGCCACGAAGTCGACCAGTTCCCGGGCGGTGGAGCCGCCCGCGTAGAAGCCCGGGGAGGCGGGGAGGACGACCGCGCCCTGCTCGTCGAGGGCCACCAGGTGGCGCAGGGTGGCGCCGGTCAGCGGGGTCTCGCGCAGGCAGAGCACCAGCGGGCGGCGCTCCTTCAGGGTGACCGAGGCGGTGCGCTGGAGCAGGTCCTTGGAGAGGCCGAGCGCGATGCCCGCCGCCGCGCCGGTGGTGGCCGGCACCACCAGCATCCCCTTGGCGGGGTACGAGCCGGAGGACGGGCCCGCCGCGAAGTCGCCCGCGGGCCAGTACCGGACGTCCCCCAGCGCCTGCTCGGCGAGGCCCAGCCAGTCGGCCAGGTCGGCCCGCCAGTGGGCGTCCCGGAAGGAGATGCCGGTCTCGTCCAGGATGGTGAGCCGCGCGGCCCGGCTGACGATCAGGTCGACGGCTTCGCCGGCGTCGAGCAGGGCGCGGATCACGGAAGCGGCGTAGGGGGTGCCGGAGGCACCGGAGACGCCGACGATCCAGGGCTTTCGGGTGTTGCTCATGGGGCCCATTGTCGCTGTGGAGCAACCACTGGGGGCTCGGGGAACTGCGAGGCGAGTGTCTGGTGGTCTGAGCTCGGCTGGGGGCCTTGGGAAACCGTCGGCGCCCAGACCTCGCAGCGCCCCGGAACCCGGACCGCCACTCGCCTCGCAGTTCCGCCCCCAGCCCCAAGGGGGGCCGGGAGGTACCCCCAGAGCCCCTGGTTGGGGCGACTTCCCCTCAGAATGGAGGTATGGCAGCGGTGTTGGTGGATCTGACGCATCCGGTGGTGTCCGGGATGCCGGTGTACCCCGGTGATCCCGGAGTGGAGTTGCGGGCGGCGCTCACGGCCGAGGTGGAGGGGGTGAACGTGTTGCAGGTGCACCTGGGGTCGCAGACCGGGACGCACGTGGACGCGCCGTACCACCTGGACGTGCGGTGGCCGACGCTGGACGGGCTGCCGTTGGAGCTGTTCACCGGGCCCGCCGTGGTGGTGGACCTGCGGGAGGTCCCGGCCCGCGGGGCGGTGACGGGGCGTCATCTCGCCGAGGCGCTGGCCGCGTCGGGGCCGGGCACGGTGCTGCTGCTGGCGACGGGCTGGCCCCGGTACTGGGGGACGGACCGCTACTTCGCGCACCCGTACCTGACCGAGGAGGCCGCCCGGGCGATCGTGGACGCCGGGGTGCGCACCGTGGGGATCGATGCGCTGTCGGTGGACCCGACGCCGGACCCGGGCCCTTCGGACCCCGAAGTGGCGCGGCTGCTGGCCGAGTTGGCGGACGAGCACGATCCGGCTCCGGAGCCGCCGACGCTGGCGGCGCACCGGGTGCTGCTGGGCCCGGAGGGCGGCGGGGTGATCGCGGAGAACCTGACGGACCTGACGCTGCTGCTGGAGGCGCAGGCGGCGGGCACGCCGGTCGAGGTGTCGCTGTTCCCGCTGCGGCTGACCGCGGCGGACGGGGCGCCGGTGCGGGCGGTGGCGCGGATCGGCTGAGCGCGGCGCCGGCACCAGCGCCCTTCCGCGGCACCGGACTTGGTCTAGACCAAAGCCGGAGAGCGCCGCTAGGCTCGCGCCCATGGCTGAGGTGATCGGTGTCGTCGAGCGGCTGTGGCGATACCCCGTGAAGTCCACGGGCGGCGAGCTGCTGGACGCCGTCGAGGTGGACGAGCGCGGCCTGGCCGGCGACCGGCTGTACGCCGTCCGGGACGGGGCCGGGAAGCTCGGGTCGGGGAAGAACACCCGGCGCTTCCGCCGGATGGACGGGCTGCTGCGGCTGAGCGCCCGGCTCGGCGCCCGGATCGACGCCCCGGAACTGTTCGACCCGCTGGGCTCACCGGTCGCCGACCCCACCTCCTTCCTGCGCGCCTACCTGGAGCAGGAGGACGTGGAACTCGCCCGCGAGGACGCCGTCTCGCACTTCGACCAGCTGCCGGTGAGCGTGCTGACCACCGCCACCCTGGACTGGGTGGCCGCCGCGGTGCCGATGGCGGTGGTGGACGAGCGCCGGTTCCGCCCGAACGTGCTGCTGCGCACCCCGCCGGGGACGCCGCCGTTCACCGAGGACCGCTGGTTCGGCCGCGAGGGCCGGGTGAAGGGCGGGGTGCGGCTGGCGTTCGTCCGCTCCAGCGAGCGCTGCGCGATGGTGGGCACCCCGCAGCCGGGCCTGCCGCACGCGCCGGAGATCCTCAAGACGCTGGTCCACGAGCACGACGGGCGGCTGGACGCGCTGGCCACCGTCGACCGGCCGGGCCGACTGCGGGTCGGCGACGCGTTGACGCTGCACTGACCCCGCGTCAGCACCGGCCCCGCAGCGGCCGGATGCCCGTCACGGGACCTTCCGGACCAGGCAGAACGGGTGCCCGGCGGGGTCGACGTACACCGTCCAGGTCGGCTTGCGGTCCTTGACCTCGGCGCCGAGTTCCAGCGCCCGCCGCTCGGCGACGGCCAGGTCCTCGACCTCGATGTCCAGGTGGAGCTGCTGCGGGTGCGCGGGGTCGGGCCAGATCGGCGGGCGGAAGTCCGGGGCCCGCTGGAAGCAGAGCACCATCCCGTCGGGCAGGTGGACCGTCGACCAGTCGTCGTCCGGCGACCAGCGCGCGTCGGGGCGGTCGACCTCGCCGCCGAGCAGGCCCGCGTAGAAGTGGGCCAGGCCCGCCGGGTAGTGGCAGTCCAGCACCACGCACTGCAGTACGCCGATCATCAGACCTCACCGTCCTGGTCGCTCGATGCCCGTGCTTCCAGCATGGCGCATCGCCGGGCGGGGTGGCGGTTCATCCGGCGGGGGCGCCGTCCGCCCAGCTCAGCGCCGGGTCGGACGGTCCGTCAGGTGGCGTGACGGCGCAGCAACGAAAACCCCGGCCAATCAGGACGCCGACGTCCGGAAGGCCGCCGTCCGGGCGCTGGCGGGGGCGGTCGCCGGGCCGGGGGTGGCGCAGGCGCTGCGGGAGCGGCTGGCCGACGCCGATGCGGACGTCCGGGCGTACGCGCGGCTCGCGTTGCGGGGGTAGGCGCCCCCTCGGACGCGAGGAGGCCCGTCGCTGCCACCTGGACGGTGGCGGCGACGGGCCTTCGGGGGGTGGCGGGGGCCGGCTCGCGGCCCGGGTGCGCACGCCGGTTACTTGGGGTCGCGGTCGAACTGGCTCTTGGACCAGCGGTAGCCGAGGACGGTGAGGGCGAGGCACCAGGCCAGCGCGATCCACCAGTTGTTGCCGATCGCGGTGCCGAGGAGCAGTCCGCGCAGGGTTTCGATGGCGGGGGTGAAGGGCTGGTACTGGGCGATCGGCTGGAACCAGCCGGGCATCGAGTGCAGCGGGACGAAGGCGCTGGAGATCAGCGGCAGCAGGATCAGCGGCATCGCGCTGTTGGAGGCGGCCTCCGCGTTCGGGCTGCCCATGCCCATGCCGACGGCGATCCAGGTCAGGGCGAGCGAGAACGCGGCGAGCAGGCCGAGGGCGGCGAGCCACTCCAGCGCGGTGGCGCCGGTGGTGCGGAACCCGATCGCCAGGCCGACCGCGCCGACCAGGAGGACGCTGGCCACGGCCTGGATGACGCTGCCGACGACGTGTCCGATCAGCACCGAGCCGCGGTGGATGGCCATGGTGCGGAAGCGGGCGATGATGCCCTCGGTCATGTCGGTGGCGACCGAGACGGCGGTGCCGATGGTGGTGGAGCCGATGGTCATCAGCAGGATGCCGGGCAGCAGGTAGGCGATGTAGGCGGTGCGGCCGCCGGACATCCCGGCGCTCATGGTGTCGCCGAAGATGTAGACGAAGAGCAGCAGCAGCATCACCGGGGTGAGCAGCAGGTTCAGCGTCAGCGAGGGGTAGCGGCGGGCGTGCAGCAGGTTGCGGCGCAGCATCGTGGACGAGTCGCGCACGGCCAGGGCGAGGGTGCTCATCGGGCGTTCTCCTTCGACTGAGCGGGCTGGTTCTGGGCGGGGACGGTGGTGGCGCCGGTGAGGGCGAAGAAGACGTCGTCGAGGTCGGGGGTGTGGACGGTGAGTTCGTCGGCTTCGATGTGGGCGGTGTGGAGGCGGTCGAGGAGGGTGCGCAGGTCGTGTTGGCTGCCGTCGCTGGGGAGTTGGAGGGCGAGGGCGTCGTCGTCGGGGGCGGCGTCGGGGAGGGCGGTGGCGGCGTGGCGGTAGGCGGTGGGGTCGGTGAAGCGGAGGCGGACGTGGCCGCCGGGGATGAGGCGCTTGAGTTCGTCGGCGGTGCCTTCGGCGACGATGTGACCGTGGTTGAGGACGGCGATGCGGTCGGCGAGTTGGTCGGCTTCCTCGAGGTACTGGGTGGTGAGCAGGACGGTGACGCCGTCGCGGACGAGGTCGCGGATGATCTGCCACATGGCGTGGCGGGCGCGGGGGTCGAGGCCGGTGGTGGGTTCGTCGAGGAAGATGATGCGGGGGCTGCCGACCAGGGTCATGGCGATGTCGAGGCGGCGCTTCATGCCGCCGGAGTAGGACGCGGCGGGCTTCTGGGCGGCGTCCAGGAGGTCGAGGCGGGTGAGGAGTTCGGTGGTGACGCGGCGGCCCTCGGTCTTGGGGAGGTGGTGCAGGTCGGCCATCAGGAGCATGTTCTCCTCGCCGGTGATCAGGCCGTCGACGGCGGAGAACTGGCCGGTGACGCCGATCGCGGCGCGGACCCGCTGCGGCGCCTTCGCCACGTCGTGGCCGGCCACCTGGGCCTGGCCCTCGTCGGCGGAGATCAGGGTGGAGAGGATCTTGACGGCGGTGGTCTTGCCGGCACCGTTCGGGCCCAGCAGGGCGAAGATCGTCCCGGCGGGGACGGCCAAGTCGATGCCGTCCAGGACGGTCTTGTCGCCGTAGGACTTGCGCAGCCCGACGGCGGAGATGGCCGGTTCGGTCATGACGGGGGTACTCCTTCGGTTTCGGTGGGGCGGGGAGGGGCGGGCCCGGCGGTGCGCCGGGCCCGTGGCACGCGGGACTGACGAGGGGTCAGAGGCTGCGGGCGGTGATGTCGCCCTGGGCGGTGGTCGCCTGGATGTGCAGTGCGGTCTCGCCGGCGTTCGCCAGCGCGTTGTGGATCCGGCCGTGGCCGGTGCCCGCGTCCAGCGACGCCGACACCCCGGCGGCCGCGCCGACCTCGATGGCGCCCAGGTCGGTGCGCAGCACCAGGCTTCCGCGCACCGCCTCGGCGATCCGGATGCCGCCCTTGCGGGTGCTGACCTCGGCCGGGCCGGTCAGCCGGCCGATCTCCACGTCGCCGGACTGCAGGACCACCCGGCCGCCCGCCGCCTCGTCGAGCTTGACCGGGCCCAGCGCCACCTCGACGGCGACGTCGCCCAGGCGTCCGACGCCGCGGATCTCGCCGGCCGCCGCCTTCGCCTCCACCCGGGAGCCGGCGGGCAGCTGGACGGTCACCTCGACCGACCCGGACGAGCCCAGCAGCCGGTTCGCCGGCTCGGCCGCGGTCACCCGCAGCAGACCGTCGCGGTAGCCGATCTCGACCTGCTCGGCGGCCTTCACGTCCCGGCTCTTCGACGGGTCCGCGGGCCGCACGTCGACCACGCTGTCCGCGCGGTCGGCGGCGATGAACCGGACCAGCCCGGCCGGGACGTCCAGCACGACGGTGATCGGCGCGGGGGTGTCGAACTTCTGCATGGTGTGCTCCTTGGTTTCGCTTCTCTCGTTTCCGACTTCGCAAACGCTACGTTGCGTTCATGAACTCGGCAACGCCCTTGTTGCATCCAACTCCCATCACCGCAGGTCAAACTGGGGAAATCATTGCAATGCCCCTGAAGCTGAATGCAACACGGGCAGTGCGTTCGTTGCAATGGCCTGAAGGTGAACGCTATGCTGGGGGCAGTTCGGACCCAGGAAGGAGACCCCCGCGATGCCGGGAGGCAGGCTCACCCAGCAGGAACGCCGGCAGATCGCGCTGGGGCTGGCCGACGGCCACGCCTACGCGGAGATCGCCCGGCGGCTCGACCGCCCCACCTCGACCGTCACCCGCGAGGTGACCCGCAACGGCGGCCCGACCGCCTACCGCGCCGAACTCGCCCACGACGCCACCGAACGGCGGGCCCGGCGTGGGCAGTCGGCACCGCCCGAGACCGCCCCGTACGGCGCGGGACGCGACGCCGCGGCCCTGCGGGCGTACGAGGAGGCGTTCACCGCCGTGCTGGTGCAGTCGGGCGTGCCGCGGATGATGGCGCGGGTTCAGGTCGCCCTCTACACCACCGACACCGGCAGCCTCACCGCCGCCGAGCTGGTGGAGCGGCTGCAGGTCAGCCCGGCGTCGGTCTCCAAGGCGATCGCCTTCCTGGAGGAGCAGGGGCTGGTCCGCCGGGAGCGGGACGAGCGGCGGCGGGAGCGGTACGTGGTGGACGACGACGTGTTCTACCAGGCCACGATGGCCAGCGCCCGGGCCAACGCCCGGCTGGTGGAGACCGCCCGGCAAGGCGTCGCCGTGCTCGGACCCGACACCCCGGCGGCCGCCCGGCTGGAGAACATCGCCCGGTTCCTGGACTTCATCTCCGAGAGCATCACCCGCGCCGCCGAACAGGCCCGCGAGGTGCTCTCCGCCGGGCCCGCGCCGGGCGGGGAGGGCGGGAACGACTGAGGGGCCGTCAGCGACGGCCCCTCGGTTCGACGACGGCGGATCAGATCGACAGGCCCCGGCTGATCAGGTCGATCAGGGCGAAGCCGAACAGCGAGATGCCGACGAAGCCGTTGGTGGAGAAGAACGCCCGGTTGAGCCGGGACAGGTCGTTCGGCTTGACGATGGTGTGCTCGTAGACGAAGGCCCCGGCGACCACCAGGAGCCCCAGCCAGAACGCCGGACCGGCGTCGGTGAGCAGCGCGAACCAGACCAGCAGCACCGTGGTGAGCAGGTGGCAGACCCGGGCGCCGGTGATCGCGGCGGCGACGCCGAACCGGGCGGGGACGGAGCGGACCCCCTGGCCGCGGTCGGCGGCGACGTCCTGGCAGGCGTAGATCAGGTCGAAGCCGCCGATCCAGATGCCGACCGCGAGGCCGAGCACCACGGCGTCCCAGGACCAGGTGCCGGTGACGGCCAGCCAGGCGCCGATCGGGCCCATCGCCTGGGCCAGCCCCAGGATCGCCTGCGGGAAGTCGGTGAACCGCTTGCCGTACGGGTAGACCACCATCGGCACGACGGCGACCGGGGCGAGCAGCAGGCAGAGCGTGTTCAGCATCGCGGCGGCGCCGAGGAAGACCACCAGGGCGACCGCGGAGCCGAGGTAGGCGGTGCGGAGCGACACCGCGCCGGTGACGAGTTCACGCTGCGCGGTGCGCGGGTTCCGGGCGTCGATCTCGCGGTCGATGATCCGGTTGGCGGCCATCGCGAAGGTCCGCAGGCCGATCATGCAGACGGTGACCAGGAGCAGTTCGCCCCAGTGCACGTGCCGGTCGGCGAGGAACATCGCGGTCAGCGCGGCGATGTAGGCGAAGGGCAGCGCGAAGATCGAGTGCTCGATCGCGACCAGGCGCAGGAAGGCGCGGGTCCTGCTCGGCGGGGCCTCGAACGCGTCGGCGGTGGTCACAGTCCGTATTCCTTCCAGCGGCTGGTGACCCGGGCGGCGGTCGCGGGGTCGGAGGCGACCATCTCGGGCCAGCCGCCGTCGCGGGTGTAGCCCTCCTCGGGGAGCTTGCGGGTGGCGTCGATGCCGGCCTTGCCGCCCCAGAACTGCTGGTAGGAGGCGTGGTCCAGGTGATCCACCGGGCCCTCGACGACGGAGAGGTCGCGGCTGTAGTCGACGTTGCCCAGCGCCCGCCAGGCGACTTCCTGGTAGTCGTGCACGTCGCAGTCCGCGTCCACCACGATGATCAGCTTGGTGAGCGACATCATGTGGGCGCCCCAGATCGCGTGCATCACCTTCTGCGCGTGCTTGGGGTACTTCTTGTCGATCGAGACGATCACGCAGTTGTGGAAGCCGCCGGCCTCGGGCAGGTCGTAGTCGACGATGTCCGGGATGATCACCTTGAGCAGCGGCAGGAAGAAGCGCTCGGTGAACTTGCCCAGCGGGCCGTCCTCGGTCGGCGGGCGGCCGACCACGATGGACTGCAGGAGCGGGCGGCGGCGCATCGTGACGCAGTCGATGGTGAGCGCGGGGAACGGCTCCTGCGGCGTGTAGAAGCCGGTGTGGTCGCCGAACGGGCCCTCGGGCAGCATCTTCCCGGGCTCCAGCCAGCCCTCCAGCACCACCTCGGCGTCGGCCGGGACCTGCAGCGGCACCGTCTTGCAGTCGACCATCCGGACCCGCTCCCCCGCCACGAAGCCGGCGAACAGGTACTCGTCGATGTCGCCCGGCAGCGGCGCGGTGGCCGCGTAGGTCACCGCGGGCGGGCAGCCGAAGGCGATGGCGACCGGCAGGCGCTCGCCGCGCTTGGCGGCGACGGCGGCGTGGTTGCGGCTGTCCTTGTGGATCTGCCAGTGCATGCCGATGGTGCGGCTGTCGTGCCGCTGCAGCCGGTACAGGCCGAGGTTGCGGACACCGGAGTCCGGGTCCTTGGTGTGGGTCAGGCCCAGGTTGAAGAACGAGCCGCCGTCCTGCGGCCAGGTGAACAGCGCGGGCAACTGGTCCAGGTCGACGTCCTCACCGGTGAGCACGACCTCGTGCACCGGGGCGTCCTTGACGTTCTTCGGCGGGACGTGCGCCATCGAGGCGAGCTTGCCGAAGGCCTCGCGGAAACCGGTGAAGCCCTGCGGCAGCTCCGGCTTGAGCAGGCCGGCGATCTTCTCCGCGATGTCGTCCGGGGACTTCAGGCCGAGCGCCTTGGACAGCCGCCGCTCGGTGCCGAACACGTTCATGGCCAGCGGCATCGCCGAGCCCTTGACGTTCTCGAAGAGCAGCGCGGGGCCCTTGGCCTTCTGCACCCGGTCGACGATCTCGCCGACCTCCAGATAGGGGTCGACCTCCACCTTGATCCGCTTCAGGTCGCCCTCCCGTTCCAGCGCCCGGAGGAAGGAACGGAGATCGTCGTATGCCATAGGTGTCAGTATCCGACACGGGCTACCCTGAGCCCGCCAAGGGTCCCACCTGAGTGAAGTTTCGGAGCTTGCCGCTGTGCTGAGGATCGTGCCCGTGGTGGCGCTGCTGGCCCTGTGGGTCTGGGCGTTCATCGACTGCCTGACCACGCCCGACGACGAGGTGCGCCACCTGCCCAAGGTGGTGTGGGCGATCGTCGTCCTGCTCTTCCCGCTGGTCGGCTCGATCGCCTGGCTGCTGGTGGGCAAGGACCGCGCCACCGCCCGCCGCGCCGCGACGGCCCGCCCCGCGCAGCCGCCGACCCGGCCGGTCGCCCCCGACGACGACCCGGAGTTCCTGGCCTCGTTGAACCGCGACAACACCGGGGACCGGCAGCACCGCGAGATGCTCCGGCAGTGGGAGGCCGATCTCCGCCGCCGCGAGGACGAACTGCGTCGTGGGAGCGAGTCCGAGGGCGGCGAGGACCACCCCAAGGGCTGATCACGCCCTTTTGGCGCATCCCTACGATCCGAACGCCGTACGTACCCTCCGCACCTCGCCGCCGGCCCCCGTGCGCCCACCCGCGGCGCGGGCCCGGCGACGCCCGCTCCGACGCCCCGCTCATGGCGCTGACCTGCCAAATCGACCCCTCCAGGGGTGCCCGCGACCCCCACCGTCCGGCACCCGCCTCCGGCGACCCACGAGTAGCCCCGTGCGCCCCCTTCTGTGGGGCCTGTACAGCGAACGGCTTCCGACCTTGTACGGAACCGACGCCGAAACGGGACGGCCGGGACTCGTAGTGTCGTAGCAGGAGAGGTGTTCGCAGCCTTACGCGACCTTGGAGTGGTTCGAAATGACGGTCCTGCACGATGCGCCGGTCGGCGGCGAGACCCCGGCCGACGCCCGCAGTCGGGTGGCGGAGCTGCACGAACTGCGCGAGCAGGTCCGCCGCGGCCCCAGCGAGAAGGCCACCGAGGCACAGCACGCCAAGGGCAAGCTGACCGCCCGCGAGCGCATCGAGCTGCTGCTCGACGAGGGCTCCTTCCACGAGGTCGAGCCGCTGCGCCGGCACCGCGCCCAGGGCTTCGGCCTGGAGGCGAAGAAGCCGCACACCGACGGCGTCATCGTCGGCTGGGGCACCGTGCACGGCCGCACCGTCTTCACCTACGCGCACGACTTCCGGATCTTCGGCGGCGCGCTGGGCGAGGCCCACGCGCAGAAGATCCACAAGATCATGGACATGGCCATCGCGGCCGGCGCCCCGCTGGTGTCGCTCAACGACGGCGCCGGCGCCCGCATCCAGGAGGGCGTCACCGCCCTGGCCGGCTACGGCGGCATCTTCCAGCGCAACACCCGCGCCTCCGGTGTGATCCCGCAGATCTCCGTGATGCTCGGCCCGTGCGCCGGCGGCGCGGCGTACTCCCCCGCGCTGACCGACTTCGTCTTCATGGTCCGCGAGACCTCGCAGATGTTCATCACCGGCCCGGACGTCGTCCAGGCCGTGACCGGCGAGAAGATCTCGCAGAACGGCCTCGGCGGCGCGGACGTCCACTCCTCGGTGTCGGGCGTCTCGCACTTCGTCTACGACGACGAGCAGTCCTGCATCGAAGAGGTCCGCTACCTGCTCTCGCTGCTCCCGCAGAACAACCGCGAGATGCCGCCGTCCGTCCCCAACGACGACCCGGTCGAGCGCCGCAACGACTCCCTGCTGGACCTGGTGCCCGCCGACGGCAACCGGCCCTACGACATGCGCAAGGTGATCGAGGAGATCGTCGACCACGGCGAGTACCTCGAGGTGCACGAGCGCTGGGCCACCAACGTGATCTGCGCCCTCGCCCGGGTCGACGGCCACGTGGTCGGCATCATCGCCAACCAGCCGCAGTCGCTGGCCGGCGTCCTCGACATCAACGCCAGCGAGAAGTCCGCGCGCTTCGTGCAGATGTGCGACGCCTTCAACATCCCGCTGGTCACCATGCTCGACGTCCCCGGCTTCCTGCCCGGCGTCGACCAGGAGCACGACGGCATCATCCGGCACGGCGCGAAGCTGCTGTACGCCTACTGCAACGCCACCGTCCCGCGCATCCAGCTGATCCTGCGCAAGGCCTACGGCGGCGCATACATCGTGATGGACTCCCGGTCGATCGGCGCGGACCTGTCGTTCGCCTGGCCCACCAACGAGATCGCCGTGATGGGCGCCGAGGGCGCCGCCAACGTCATCTTCCGCCGCGACATCAACGGGGCCGACGACCCCGAGTCGATGCGCGCCCAGAAGATCAAGGAATACAAGACGGAACTGATGCACCCGTACTACGCGGCCGAACGCGGCCTCGTCGACGACGTCATCGACCCCGCCGAGACCCGCGCCGTCCTCGCCTCCTCGCTGGCCATGCTGCGCACCAAGCACGCCGACCTGCCGAGCCGCAAGCACGGCAACCCGCCGATGTAACGCAGCCTCAAGCGCGCCGAAACCATTCAGACTTCAGACTGGGGGAGAACGGGAACCATGAGCGAACCACTCGTCCGCATCGTCCGCGGCTCGCTGACCACCGAGGAACTGGCCGCCCTGACCGCCGTCCTCGCCGCGAGGCAGGCTGCCGCCGCCGCGGCCACCGCCGTCCAGGCCGCGGAGCCCATCGCCACCTGGTCCCGCCTGGAGCGCCGCCCGGCGTACTTCTCGCCGGTCAGCTGGCAGCAAGCGGCGTAGTTTTTCAGGGGCTCTGGGGGTACCTCCCGGCCCCCCTTGGGGCTGGGGGCGGAACTGCGAGGCGAGTGTCGGACGGTCTGAGCTTGGCTGGGGGTCTTGAAGACCTTCAGCCAGGTTGAGACCGCCAGGCACTCGCCTCGCCGTTCCCCGAGCCCCTTTAAAGACGTGCCTGGTTAAGCCGCAGCCAAGGCCGCAGGCCGGCCTGCGTGCATGGTGGTCAGGTTGGCGGCGAGGCGTTGGGGGTCCTGGGCGAGCCAGAGGCGGACCGCGGCGCCGAGCATGATGCAGGAGGAGCCGAGGCGGACGCCGGTGTTGTGGGCGATCCGCGCGGTGGCGAGGTTGAGCAGGTCCGCGAGTTCGGTGGGGAGCCAGACCGTGAGCGCGCAGGGCGCGGGGTCGGTGATGGCGGCGAGCAGGCGGTAGTCGTCGGCCGTGCAGTGGAGAGTGGGCAAGACGTCCAGCAGCCCGTCGGCGACGACCTCGGAGACGTCGCTGTGGTGGCCCTGGGCGAGCCGTCGCAGCAGGGTTCGCTCGGCGGCGGTGATTCGGACGGTCATGATGACTTCGTCGCACTCCATTGTGCTGCCCTCCTCGCAGACGTGTGAGTGACGTGGCGTCAGATGCCGGCGTACGAGTGCTTGCCGGTGATGAAGATGTTGACGCCGTAGAAGTTGAACAGCCAGCAGGCGAAGGCGAGCAGCGCCAGGTAGGCGGCCTTGCGGCCGCGCCAGCCGGCGGTGGCCCGGGCGTGCAGGTAGGCGGCGTAGACGACCCAGGTGATGAAGGACCAGGTCTCCTTGGGGTCCCACTCCCAGTACTTGCCCCAGGCGGCCTCGGCCCAGATCGCGCCCGCGATGATGGTGAAGGTCCAGAGCGGGAAGATCAGCGCGTTGATCCGGTAGGAGAGCTTGTCCAGGGTGCCGGCGGCGGGCAGGCGCTCCATCAGGTTGGCGGCGCGGACGGTGAGTCCGGCGGCGACGCGGTGCTCGTAGCGGTCCTTGAGCAGGTACGCGGCGGTGGCGACGAACGCGGCGAAGAAGGCGCCGCCGCAGATGGTGGCGGTGGAGACGTGGATGCCCAGCCAGTAGGAGTGCAGGGCGGGGACGAGCTGCTCGGAGTCGGTGTAGAGGACGCTGACGGCGATGCCGAGGATGAGCAGCGCGGCGATCACCACGGGCAGGCCGAGCCAGCGGACGTTCTTCCGGGTGGCCAGCAGGACGACGTAGGCGCCGACCATCATCATGGCGAAGGCGCAGGAGAACTCGTACATGTTGCCCCACGGCCAGCGCATCACCGACAGGCCGCGGGTGAGCACGCCGCCGACGTGCAGCAGCAGGCCGAGGACGGTGAGCGAGACCGCGATCCGGCCGGCCGTGTCGGCCTTCTCGTTGGTGCCGGCCGGGCCGGGGCCGTCGGTGGGGCCGCCGTCGCCGCGGCCGCTGGTGACCGTGGTGGCCCCGGCGTCGGCGAGGGCGGTGCGGGTCAGGGTGGTGGTGCCACCGTTCGCAGCGGCCACCGTGACGGTGACCTTGCGGACGCCCTTGGCCGCGTCGGCGGAGTCGCTGACCGTCTCGGCGAGGGTGGCCTGCTGCGCGGAGCGGACGGCGACGCCGCCCTTGGAGCCGAAGGTCCACTCGAACATCTGGGCGAACATGGCCAGGGTGTAGACGGCCATCGCCGAGTAGATCAGCTTGTTGGAGGTATCGGCCAACTGGGTGTTGACCTGCGCGAGCAGCACCGTCTACTCCTTGGTTTCCGGATCGGCGGGGGCGACGGCGGCCGGGGAGTCGGCTGCGGTCGGTTGGTCGGGGACGGTCGGCAGGGCGTCGGGGTCGGCCGGTGGTTCCTCGGTGGCCGGGGCGTCGTCCTGCAGGTCGACGGCGAGTTCGGCGAGTTCCTCGGCGGTCCGGGCGGACTCGCTGCGGGCCAGGCCGGCCACCTCGACCAGGGTCCGGCCGTCGGGGGTGGCGGTGGCGCGGACCCAGATCCGGCGGCGCTGGACGAAGAGCGAGCCGGCCAGGCCGAGGATCGCGGCGATCGCGCCGATCAGGGCGACGGCGTTGCCGGGGCGGTGGGACACGGTGAAGCTGGCCCACTGCTGGTAGCCGTCGAAGGTGACGGTGCCGTAGCCGTTCGGCAGCTCCCAGCCCTGGCCGACCCTGAGCCGGGCCTTGGCGGGTTCGCCGTTGACCTGGAGCTGGGTCATCGCCTTGGTGTCGAGCTGGTACACGTTCTGCGGCAGGCCGCTGTCGGTGCGCAGGTCGCCGGCGTAGGCGGTGATCACCAGCATCGGGTCGGCGGCGCCGGGGAACAGCGAGATCGGACCGGTCTTCTCGAAGTCCGGCGGCGCGGTCGGCAGGAAGAAGCCCTGGAAGGCGAGTTGGGTCTTGGTGCCGTTGGCGTCGGCCCCGTAGTCGTTGACCTTGATCACGCCGGGCGAGGTGAGGTTGGCGTCGCGCGGCAGGAACGGCGTCGGGCCGCGGTAGACGATCTCGTTCTTCGCGTTCCGGACGGTGACCACCGGGGCGTAGCCGTGGCCGATCAGGAAGACCTTGGAACCGCCGATCTCCAGCGGGTGGTTGACCTGGATCTCGGCGTTCTTCAGCTTGCTGGCGTCCTCGCCGGTCCAGTACCGGATGTGCGCGGTGAACTCGCGGGCGCTGCCGGCCTGGTCGCCGCTGGTCTGGTAGCGGGCGGTGAAGCCGTCCAGCTTGAAGCCGAACGGGTCGAGGTCGTCCACGCCGTAGAAGGCGGAGCCGGAGAAGTCGTCGAGCTGGGTGGTGGTGTTGGAGTAGCCCTGGCCCTCCAGCACCAGCTTGCCGCCCTGGCCGCTGGCCAGGCTGGCCCAGCCGAAGCCGATCAGCAGGGCGAACAGCGCGAAGTGGAAGAGCAGGTTGCCGACCTCGCGCAGGTAGCCCTTCTCGGCGGCGACCGAGCCGGTGTCGGCGGCGGCCCGGAAGCCGCGCTTCTTCAGCAGGCGGTGGGCGGCGGCGTTGACCGTCTCCGCGTCGGCGTCGGTGTGCCAGGCGGCGTAGACCGGCATCCGGGCCAGGTTGCGGGGCGCGGTCGGGGGCTGGGCGCGCAGCACGCCGACGAACTGCCAGGTGCGCGGGACGATGCAGCCGGCCAGCGAGACGAACAGCAGGATGTAGATCGCGGAGAACCACACCGAGCTGTAGACGTCGAAGAGTTGGATCTTCTCGAAGAACGGCGTGATGCCCTTGTGGGCGTTCTTCCAGTCGATGACCTTGAGCTGGTTGGGGCCGTTCTGCGGGATCAGCGAGCCGGGGATGGCCGCCAGCGAGAGCAGGAAGAGCAGGATCAGCGCGACCCGCATCGAGGTGAGCTGGCGCCAGGTCCAGCGCAGCCAGCCGAACACGCCTATGCCGACCGGGGCGTCCGTCTCCTCGGGCGCCGTGCTGAGCCGTTCCGCCTCGGCGGCGTCGTCGGGCGCCTGCGGGGTGGTCTTGGTGTCGCTCACGGGTCAGATTCCGATCGAGAAGTCTTCGGTGAGGTACTGGAGCTGGTTGACCATCGAGTCCCAGGCCCCGGTCACCAGCAGCAGGCCGACCGCGACGAGCATGCCGCCGCCGATCCGCATCACCCACTGGTAGTGCTGCTTGATCCAGCCGAAGGCGCCCAGCGCCTTGCGGAAGGCCAGGGCGGCCAGGATGAACGGTACGCCGAGGCCCAGGCAGTAGACGGCCATCAGCAGTGCGCCACGCGCGGCACTGGCCTGGTTGATGGAGAGTGAGTTGATCGCCGCCATGGTCGGTCCGATGCACGGGGTCCAGCCGACGCCGAACACCAGGCCGAGCAGCGGGGCGCCGACCAGGCCGACCGCCGGGCGGCGGTGGGTGCGGAGCTCGCGCATGGTGAAGCCGGGCAGCAGGCCCATGAAGGCCAGGCCCATCAGCACCGTGAAGACGCCCATCACGACCGAGATGGTGCGCCGGTGGGCCAGCAGGGTCTGCCCGAAGGAGCCGAACAGGGCGCCCTCGGAGACGAAGACCGCGCCGAAGCCGAGGATGAACAGCGCCGAGCCGAGCAGCATCCGGCCGCGCCGGGAGCCGCGGGCGTCGGCCAGGTCGGCGGCGGAGAATCCGGTGACGTAGCTGAGGTAGCCCGGGACCAGCGGGAGGACGCAGGGCGAGAAGAAGGAGACCAGTCCGGCGGCCAGCGCGATCGGCAGCGCGAGCAGCAGGGCGCCGCTGCCGACGGTCTCGTTGTATCCGACGGCGGCGGCCAACTGGACGGCCGTGGCGGTCACTTGGACTCCGCGAGGACCGGCTTCAGCATCGTCTCCAGATCCTCGGCGGAGAGTGCGTGCATGGCCCGGGCGGCGAGCCTGCCGTCCCGGTCGACCACGATGGTGGTCGGGATGGACTGCGGGTTGAGGCTGCCCTTGGGGAACTTGAGGATCTGGGTGCCGTCCGGGTCGTAGATGCTCGGGTAGGTCACGCCGAAGTTCCGCTCGAAGGCGACCGCGTTGGCCGGGTCGGTGTCGCGGGTGTTGATGCCGAGGAACTGCACGTCCTGGTCGGCGTACTTCTGCGAGACCTCCTGCAGGCCCTTGGCCTCGGCCCGGCAGGGGCTGCACCAGGAGCCCCAGATGTTGAGCACGACCACCTTGCCGCGGTAGTCGGAGAGCTTGAGCGAGCCGGTGCCGTCCAGCCCGGTCCCGGTGACGTCCGGGGCGGCGGCGCGCTTGCCGGTGGCGGCGGTGTCGATGCCGCCCTTGCCGGTGACGAAACCCGTCGAACCGTCGCCGCTCACGGACCCCGAACTGGAGCACCCGGCGAGGGCGAGGGCCGCGAGGAGCGTGGCGGCGAGGGCGATACGACGGCTGGACGTCCGAGACATGTGAAAAGTTTCGCATGGCTCTCCAGGCCGTTTCCGGGGGGTCCGGCCTTGTCGACCGGACCCCCCGTGACCTGCGGCTTCTCCGCTTATGATCGTCTTATTCCGGACATTTCACCGCGCCCGGCGCTTACCCGCGGCGGCCCGGTGTGAGCTACGCCCCGAAGCTCTTGCCGACCGGCTTGTCGCCCTTCTTCCCCTTGCCGATCAGGTGGGCCGGCAGCAGGTCCCGGGCCGGCTCGCGGTAGCCGATCGAGACGATCCGGTCACCCTCGTAGGTGAAGCTGGTCAGCGAGGCCAGCGAGCACTGCCGGCGGCGCGGGTCGTGCCACAGCCGGCGGCGCTCGGCGAACGAGCGGACGGTCCAGATCGGCAGCTGGTGGCTGACCACCACCGCCTCGTGCCCGCGCGCGGCGTCCCGGGCGGCGGCCAGGCCGCGCATCATCCGCACCGCCTGGTCGATGTACGGCTCGCCCCAGGACGGCTTGAACGGGTTGGTGAGGTACCGCCAGTACGCGGGGTTGCGCAGCGAGCCGTCGCCGACGCCGAAGGTCTTGCCCTCGAAGATGTTCTCCGCCTCCAGCAGCCGCGGGTCGGCGGCCACCTCCAGGCCGTGCACCTTGGCGATCGGCTCGGCGGTCTCCTGGGCGCGCTCCAGCGGGGAGGCCACCACGTGGGTGATGTCCCGGTCGGCGAGGTGCTCGGCCACCCGGTCCGCCATCTGCCGCCCCAGCTCGGAGAGGTGATAGCCCGGCAGGCGCCCGTACAGGATGCCCTCCGGGTTGTGCACCTCGCCGTGCCGCATCAGGTGGACGACGGTGATGTCCTTGTCCTGGCCCTGCTCGCTCACTTGGACTCCTCGGTGGCCTCGGCGGCGGCGCGGGCGGCGGCGGGCAGGGCGGCGGCGATCCGCTCGACCGCGCGCTCGTCGTGCGCGGCCGAGACGAACCAGGACTCGAAGGCCGACGGCGGCAGGTAGACGCCCTGGCTGAGCATCGAGTGGAAGAAGCCGTTGAAGCGGAACGCCTGCTGGGTGCGCGCCTCGTCGTAGTTGGTGACGGCCTGGTCGGTGAAGAACACCGAGAACATGCTGCCCGCGGTCTGCAGCCGGTGCGCCACGCCCTCCTTGGTGAGCGCCTCGGTCACCAGGCCGGAGACCTCGGCGGCGACCCGGTCGACGGTGGCGTACACCTCGTCGGTGCAGTGCCGCAGCTGGGCCAGGCCCGCGGCGGTGGCCACCGGGTTACCGGACAGCGTGCCGGCCTGGTAGACCGGGCCGGCCGGGGCGAGGTGGGCCATCACGTCGGCGCGGCCGCCGAAGGCCGCGGCGGGGAAGCCGCCGCCCATCACCTTGCCGAAGGTGAGCAGGTCCGGAGCCCAGCCCTCGTGCGCGGCCTCCAGGCCGTACCAGCCGGACCGGGACACCCGGAAGCCGGTCATCACCTCGTCGGAGATGAACAACGCGCCGTTCTCGCGGCAGAGTTCGGACAGGCCGCGGTTGAAGCCGGGCAGCGGCGGGACCACGCCCATGTTGCCGGGCGAGGCCTCGGTGATCACGCAGGCGATCTCGCCGGGGTTCGCGGCGAAGGCGGCGCGCACCGCGTCCAGGTCGTTGTAGGGGAGCACGATGGTGTCGCCGGCCTGCGCACCGGTGACGCCCGGGGTGTCCGGCAGGCCGAAGGTGGCGACGCCGGAGCCGGCCGCGACGAGCAGCGCGTCCACGTGACCGTGGTAACAGCCGGCGAACTTCACCACCTTGGCGCGGCCGGTGAAGCCGCGGGCCAGCCGGATCGCCGACATGGTGGCCTCGGTACCGGAGGAGACCAGCCGGACCTGCTCGACCGGGGCAATCCGGTCGACGATCTCCTCGCCCAGCTCGACCTCGCCCTGGCCGGGCGTGCCGAACGAGGTGCCGCGGGCGACCGCCTGCTGCACCGCCTCGATCACCGCCGGGTGGGCGTGCCCGAGCAGCATCGGGCCCCAGGAACAGACCAGGTCGACGTACTCGCGGCCGTCGGCGTCGGTCAGGTAGGGGCCGGTGCCGGACACCATGAAACGGGGCGTGCCGCCGACCGCGCGGAAGGCCCGCACCGGAGAGTTGACGCCGCCGGGGGTGACCGCCAAGGCGCGCTCGAACAGCGACTGGGACTGGGGGGCTTCGTACGGGTAGCTCATCTGCTCGCTCATCCGGAGGGTCCGCGGGGTGGCTTACCCGGACATGCTCTCAAATCGTGTCCTTGCTTATTGCATCTCGGGCCCGATCATCTGGAACGATGATCCGTGTGCTGCTCCCCTCACTGGCTGTGTCGAAGGTAAGGTCGGTGGAGGTCGGCTCGTGTAGCACGACAGCAGACGGGTAAGGGGCATGTTCGGAGGGCACCGGACATGCGGGGGGTCTGTCGATTCCGGCGAATTCCGGTGAGGATGGTCCGAGTGTCCGAGACGCAGGACGGTTTCGACGAGGCCGCGGGTCGCTCCCGCAGGCCCGGCGAAGCCGGCGGGGGTACGGGAACGGGCAGGGGAAGGAGGGGCGAGGGCAGAGTGGGGGTCACCTACAAGTACTTCGGCGCACCCGACCGGGCCACCGCCGCCAGAGTCCCCACCGCCCTCGGTCCCGGCGGCCTCGGCCTGGAGGCCGGCGAACTCGGAGCCCTGGGACGGCTCGGCGACCTGATGGAGACCAGCGGCTCCCTCAACGGGCACCTCTCCACCAAGATCAAGCCGGAGACCATGAGCGCGATGGTCCTCACCGGCATCCAGGGCGTCGCGCTGCACCAGGTGCCGCCGCTCGAACTGGTCGTGCTGCACCCGGACTACGCCGTCGTCCAGCTCCCGCACACCGTCGTCGAGCCCCTCCGCAAGGCCGACGAGACCGAGCTCGGCGCCGCCGCCTTCATCTGGTCCACCGTCCCCGACCGCCGGGGCCCGCGCGACGCCTTCGTCATCTACCAGATGCTCCACGAGTGGCAGGACTTCGCGAACCGCCTGCACGACGCCGGCCACCAGCTGTACTGCCTGGTCTGGCCCTGACCTTCGGCGCGATCAACGCCGTGCCGGGTCCAGGTCATTCGCGTTCGCGTGACCACTCGGTCTCGGCCTGCGGCTCGCCGTCGGCACCGGTCCCTTCCCAGAGGCGGACCCTGACGGCGCGGGGGCCGGGCGCGGGTCGGGAGAGGGTGCGGACGAAGACGTCCCGGAGGTGGTTGGCCGCGCGCTGCGGCGGACCGTCGTAGTCCAGCGGGTTCGACACCTGCGTCTCGTCCTGCCGGGACCAGCGGCCGTCGTCGTCCTGGGTCTCCAGAATCCACCGGTAGCGCCGCATCGTGGCCTCCTGGGACGACGGTCCTGCCTCGACCACGACCGTACGAGGCGGGCGGGCGGACAGCGACCGGGGACGTCGGGCGGCGGCGGTGTCACGATGGAAGGGAGGGGTGGAGGGAGGCCGACGATGGCACTGGTGCTGTTCCTCGTCATCGTGGCGATCGTGCTCGGACTGGTGGGTGTCGCCGCCGACGGTCTGACCTACCTGCTGTTCATCGGTATCGCCGTACTGATCGTCGCGCTGGCGCTCGCCGCCGTCCGGTTCCGGCGCGGCGGCCGATCCGCGGACCGCTGAATGCCCTGCCGGGTTTGCGAGCCCGGCCGAGAGTAGCCTGGACCTCACCGAAGGCGCTTCGCATGCCGGCACCGGACACTGGCGTCGTCTCCGGCGTACGGCGATCCCGGACCCGGTTGCGGTCGGGTTCGGAGACAGGTCGTTGACCATGACTGTGATCGACCGGGCGACGACGCCTGCCGCCCCTGAGTGTCGGCTGCGGCTCTCCCTGGCACCGGACGGCACCCGGTCCGGTGCGCTGGACGGAGCCTGGTGGCCCCGATCGTGCGACCTTCCGCTCGAACTCCCTTCCCTGGCCGCCGAACTGGGCAAGCGATGGGGCCGGGTCGCCCGGATCACCGTGAACCCCGCCCAGTGGTCCGCCGTCCCCCGCCGCATCCCCGTCGCCGGCCACACCGTCCACGCGAACCACACCGTCCACGCGGGCCGGCTCACCACCGTGCAGGACCAGCACACGATCTCGGTCCGCACGCACCTTCCCCACCGGCTGACCCTGCTGGTCGTCCCGCCGCGGACGGGTGCCGTCGAGGCCGCCCGGCTGATGGCCGAGGCCGCCGATCCCGCGAACACCCGGACCGCGAGCGAGCTGCTCGCCGTTGGGGCGAGCGCCGGCGCGCCCGACCGGCGCGGAATCGCCTGGCCGGTCCGCGACCCCTCGGCCTCGACCTGGGGCTCCGCCCGTTGGTGCGACCCGTCCTTCCCGCCCGGGCCCGCCGACACGGACCCGGCCCACCGCCGCTGACGGTCCGTCCGACCCCTGGCTCGGCGGCGGATCGCCGTCAGTACTCGGAGCCGCTTCGCAGGTAGGTACCGGCGACCTGCAGCCAGGCTCCGCGGCCGAAGCACGTCTCGATCCGGTGCGGGGTGTCCTCGAAGACCCGCAGGATGCGCAGCGCGCCGCTCGGGTGGAGGTCGTACTCGAAGGTGACGCCGTCGTCCGCGCCGTCCTCGAACTGCAGGTCCAACGGCCCCTTCGACGGCTCCGCCGGCGCCCGGGCCTCGGCTGAGAGCTTCACGTAGACGGACATCTCCTCGTCCCGCCTTTCCTGTCTGCCCGGGGTGCCCGACCCGTGTGACCTGGTCTCAGGTCGCGTCCGCCGGTGGCGCGGAACCGATCCCGGTGGTGACCAGGATCTGTTGCGCCGAGTCGGTTCCGCCGGCCAGGACGGCACGTGCCATCGCGGCCAGCGCCGCCTCCTGGCTTGCCTGCGGCGGGACGACGAGCAGGCTGAAGTGATCGCGGTCGCCCCGGGTGATGATCACGGTGTCGTCGCCGACCGGGTACCGGTCGATGTGCACCGGCCGCCCGTCGACGACCAGCCGGGGCGGGATGTCGTCCCAGGCGTCAGCGTCGAGACCGATGCTCGCGACCGGGCCGAGGTGTTCCGTCAGGGCTCTGACCAGGCCGGGCAGCTCCGCGGCGACGTCGCGGGAACGCGGCCACCACGCGCCGTCGAGCGTGCCCTCGCGTGACTGCGTGGTCTTCAGCCGCAACAGCATCGTCCCGGGCTTCGCCGCTTGCTCGAACCGGTCGGGCAGGAGCCCGCGCTGGGGCGATGCGGTGCTGTCCGACATGGCTCGCCACCTGTCCACCGGCACAGACCCGGCCCGCTGCGTGTGCGCCGACCCCTGGGGAGCGGCAGCTCGGGCTGCCCCGGCTGTTCCACCGTACTCCGCCCGCGCCGGGCCGGTCCGACCCGGCGGGGGCCGCCGGCGTCCGGCCGGGGAAGTCGCGGCCTGGGTGTGACACCCCGGCGGGCCGCAGCGCTGAGCCTGCTGGAAGGGGTACTGGCCGACCCCTCCGGCGGGGCCTCGCCGCGGACGCTTCGAGGACCTCGCGCCGCGACGGCGCGCTGCGCCCGTCTCCACCCGGAGCACACCAGTGATCGACACCAGCCTCAGCGCCGACCGCGACCCGGCCGTGGCGCCGCCCCCGGTGTTCGTCGACGGCAGCGGCCAGCGCCAGCGGCGCGTGCGCCGCGTCGGCCGACTGCTCGCCGTGCCGGCGGTCGGCTACCTCGCGCTGCTGGTGAGCTCGATGCTCGGCGGGCCCAGCATCAGCGCGCCGTTCCTGCCGCAGGGGCCCGCGCACGCCGTCTCCACCGCCCCGGTGCCCGAGGCCTCCGCGTCCGCCCCCGCGGTCACCACCGGTGGGCCTGCCCCGGGCCGGTCGGCGGCGGTCGGCCCGGCCGCCAGGCCCACCGCCACCGCCGCGCACGGCAGCGGCGAGCCGACGCCGGCCGCCTCCGGCACCACCGCCGTCCCGACGACGACACCGCCGCCGACGGCCACCGCGGCACCCGGCCACGGCAAGCCCACCGCGCCGCCCAGCCACCGGCCGACCAAGACCCCCTGACGGTCCCCCCGCAGCACCGACCCCAGCCCCGGAGGGCCCCGCCGTGACCACCCCCACCTCCCGACGCCGCGACCGCCGCGCCCCCCGGCGGCGCGGCCGCCGCGGGGTCGTGCGCCAAGTCCCCCTGCGCACCCACTGGCTGCTGCTCAGCACGCTGGTCCTCACCCTCGCCGCCGCGTTGCTGCTGCAGGGCTACACCCGGCACATGTACGGCAGCGCGGCCGACGGCGCCGTGCCGGACCGGGGCGGCAACGCGACCGTTCCCGCGCAGGTGCGCACCGGCGGCCCGGTGATCTCCGCCGACGGCGCCCGCACCGCGCGTCCCGCGGCGGGGACGATCGCCCTGACCTTCGACGACGGCCCGGACCCGGTCTGGACGCCGCGGATCCTCGACGTGCTGCGGCGCCACGGCGTGCACGCCACCTTCTTCACCGTCGGCACCCAGGTCGCCGCCGAGCCCGAACTGGCCCGCCGGATCGTCGCCGAGGGCCACCAGATCGGCATCCACACCTTCACCCACGCCGACCTGTCCACCGCCTCCCCCTGGCGGCGCACCCTGGAGCTGCGCGAGTCGCAGCTGACCCTGGCGGGCGCCGCCGGAGTGACCAGTTCGCTGTTCCGCCCGCCGTACTCGTCCGAGAACGACGCACTCACCGACGCGGGTTGGGACGCCGTCCGGCAGGCCGGCCGGGCCGGGTACCTCACCGTGCTGACCGACCAGGACAGCGAGGACTGGCGCCGCCCCGGTGTCGACGCGATCGTCGCGAACGCCACCCCGAAGGACCACGACGGCCGCATCCTGCTGATGCACGACGCGGGTGGCGACCGCGCGCAGACGGTCGCCGCCCTCGACCGGCTGCTGCCGCAACTCACGGACGCTGGCTGGCACTTCGCGACGGTCTCGGCGGCCGTCGGCCTGACCGACCCGGTCCGTCCGGCGAGCACCGCCGAGCACTGGCAGGGGCTCGCCCTGATCGCCGTCCTCGCCGCCAGCTCCCGGGTGCTCGACCTGCTGGGCTGGCTGCTCTGGGCGGCGGGTGCGATCGGGGCGCTGCGCGCCCTCGCGCTGATCGTCGCCGCGCGGCGCCACAAGCGGCTGCGCCGCCGGGGTTGGGGGCCGCCGGTCACCGATCCGGTCTCGGTCATCGTCCCGGCGTTCAACGAGAGCGCGGGCATCGAGGCTGCGGTCCGCTCGCTGCTCGCCTCCGACCATCCGGTCGAGGTGATCGTGGTCGACGACGGCTCCACCGACGGGACCGCCGACCTGGTGGAGTCGCTCCGGCTGCCGTGCGTCCGGGTGGTCCGGCAGGCCAACGCGGGCAAGCCCGCCGCCCTCAACAACGGCCTGCGGCACGCCCGCGCCGAGCTGGTGGTGATGGTCGACGGCGACACCGTCTTCGAACCCGACGCGGTCCGGATGCTCGTCCAGCCGTTCGCCGACCGCCGGGTCGGCGCCGTCTCGGGCAATGCCAAGGTCGTCAACCGCGGCGGGCTGCTGGGGCGTTGGCAGCACATCGAGTACGTGGTCGGCTTCAACCTCGACCGCCGGCTGTTCGACCTCGCCCAGTGCATGCCCACCGTGCCCGGCGCGGTCGGCGCCTTCCGCCGGTCCGCCCTGCTGCGGATCGGCGGCGTCGCCGAGGAGACGCTGGCCGAGGACACCGACCTCACCATGGCGCTGTGCCGGGCGGGTTGGCGGGTCGTCTACGAGGAGCGCGCCAGGGCCTGGACCGAGGCGCCCGCGACCCTCGGCGCCCTGTGGCGCCAGCGCTACCGCTGGTGCTACGGCACCCTGCAGGCGATGTGGAAGCACCGCGGCGCGCTCGGCCAGCGCGGCCAGGCCGGCAAGCTCGGCCGCCGCGGCCTGCTCTACCTGCTGATGTTCCAGGTCCTGCTGCCGCTGCTCGCCCCGGTGGTGGACGTCTTCGCGGTGTACGGCCTGGTCTTCCTGGACCCGGTCCGGATCATCGGCCTGTGGCTCGCCTTCCTGCTGATGCAGGTGGCGATGGGGGCCTACGCCTTCCGCCTGGACGGCGAGCGGCTGGGCCCGCTGTGGACCCTGCCGCTCCAGCAGGTGGTCTACCGGCAGCTGATGTACCTGGTCGTCATCCAGTCCGTCTGCACCGCGCTGGCCGGGACGCGGCTGCGCTGGCAGCGCATGCAGCGCTACGGCAGCCTGTCGCTCCCGCCGCAGCCGGGCGGCCCCGCGGCGGCTACCGCCGGGGAGCCGCGACGCGGGGCAGCAGCTCGGTGATCCGGCGCAGCGCGTCGTAGCCGGCGAACTCCTTGGCCAGCGCCGCCGCGCGGTCGCGGAGCTCCGGGTCGGTGAGCACCGTGTCGACGGCGGTGGCGAGTTGACGCTCCGTCGGGCGTCCGGTGCGCAGGTTGACGCCGGTGCCGGTCCACTCGACGCGGGCGGCGACCTCGGGCTTGTCCTCGCTGTCGCCGGCCACCACCACCGGGACCGCGTGCCCGAGCGCGGCCTGCACCCCGCCGTAGCCCCCGTTGGTGACCAGGGCGTCCGCGTGCGGCAGCAGCGCGTCGAACGGGACGAAGCCGGCGAGCACGGTGTTGGCGGGCACCGCGGGCAGCGCGCCGCGGAGCAGGTCGGGGCCGTCCACCCGGCCGGTGGCGACGATCACCAGTAGGTCCTGACGGTCCGCCAGCGCGCGGACGGCGGGCGCGAGCAGCGCCTGCGGGTCGGCGTTGGCGATGGTGCCCTGGGTGACCACGACCACCCGGCGGCCGGCCTCGCGGGCCTCGGCCAGCCGCGGCCACCAGTCGGGTCGCAGGCCGCCCGGCGCGGCGGGGATCGGCAGCGGGCCGACGAAGGCGACGTTCGCGGGCAGGTCGCTGCGCGGGTACTCGAAGGCGGGGACGGTGAGTTGGAGCAGCGCGTCGACGGACTCGACGCGCCCGAACAGGTGGGTCCCCTCCGGTACCTGGAGGCCGGTCTCGGCGAACCGCGCGTTGACGTACTCCATCGCGGGCCGCATCCGCCGCGCCGACTCCCGTCCGAGTGCGGCGTACTCGGCGCGCTGCTGCTCGTCGACGGGCGGGAGCAGGCCGAGCAGCGGCGGCGCGGTGTCCTTGCTGACCAACGCGAGCGGGGAGATGCCGACCGCGAGCACCGCCGGGCGTTCGGCCCGCGGGTGGGCCATCGCCAGTGCCACCGCGCCGAGGAACAGGCTGTCGTGCAGCACCGCGACGGCCGGGAACTCGGCGAGCAGCGCGCGCAGCGCCCGGTGCTGGGCCGGCAGCGGGTCGCCGAAGACGTGCATCACGTCCCACAGCAGCTGGGCCGGTCCGGCCGGGACGGCCGCGCGTTCGGGGAAGGAGGCCGCGAAGTCCCGGTCGTCGTAGTCGGCTTCGGCCGGCAGGGGCGCGAACGCCAGCCCGCACTCCTCCGCCGCCGCGCGGTACCTCGCGCCGCCGAGGAACGCCACCTCGTGGCCCTGCTCGGCCAGGTGCGTGGCGATCCGCAGCAGCGGATGGGTGTGGCCCGTCACGGGTGTGGCGGCGACGATGATCTTCGACATGGATCCCCCGGGGTCGATCGGTGTGGCCCCAGCCTGCCCGACGGCGATCAACGAACGATCAACGCCCGCTGATCGGCGCGCGATCCCCTTCGCGCCGGGCGGTGACTCCGTGCGCCCCCGGGCGTTGCACCCGTTGTCGGGAGTTCCGCGGGGCGGCGAGGGTGAGGGAGTACGACGGTGCTGGGTGACACGCATGCGGTGCGCGATGCGGTGGCGGCGGTGGTCGCCGGACGGGTGGTGGCCCACGGGTTCGGCAACTTCTACGCGTTGAGCTGCCGCCCCGACGGCCCCGCGGTCCGGGCGATGAACCGACTGAAGGGCCGTCCCGAGGACCAGGTGGGCAGCATCACCGCCCCGCCCTCGCGGATCGCCGCGCTCTTCGACTGGACCCGGTTGCCGGACGGCGTCACCCGGCAGCAGTTGCTCTCGCTGGCCGATCTGCTGTACGGCATCGGCCCGTTCGGCCTGCGCGGGCCCGCCGCCACCGGTCTGCCCGACCACCTGACGACCGTTCAGGACGGCGTGCGCACCGTCCAGCTGATCGCCCCGGGCTACGCCTGCCCGTCCAACGGCTTCCTCGCCGAAGCGCTGGCCGCGACCGGCGGCGACTTCCTGGCGATCACCTCGGCCAACCGCTCACGCCGGATGACCGGCACCGCGGAGGAGCCCGCCCACTGGCAACTGGCCCCGCTGCGCGCCGAGTTCGACTCCCACCCGGAGATGGTCTTCCTCCCCCACCAGGACGAACCCGCCGCCCGCCGCGCCCACCCCCGCCACCGGCCGATGTCCACCACCGTGCTGGCCTTCCACTACACCGCCCCCGCCTCCTCCGGTCGCCCCCGGCTCACCGTCGAACGCCAGGGCTCCCTCCCGCTCCCCGACCTCCGCGAGGCCGCCGACCGCGCCGGCTTCACCATCGCCCTCTCCCCGCACGCCCGGACCGTCACCGAGCGCCGCTACCCCGTCGTCCTCGGCTGAGCGACCGACGCCGTCCACAGGCTGTGGACGAACATTGCCGCGCGCCGGGGCGGGGAGCGGTGCTAACGTCCGCAGGCACACCCACCACCTTCCTCGGGGGAGACACCCATGTCCGCGCCCACCAGGCCGCCTCTGCCACATCAGTTCCTGCGCCCCGTACCGCAGTTCACGCTCCGCAGCACCGACGTCCCGGACGGCGGGCGGCTGGCGCCGGCGCAGGTGTACGAGGGCGGGAACCTGTCGCCGCAGTTGAGTTGGGAGGGCTTTCCCGCGGAGACCCGGAGCTTCGCGGTGACCTGCTTCGATCCGGATGCGCCGACCGGGTCCGGGTGGTGGCACTGGCTGCTGTTCGATCTGCCGGTGGAGACCACGGAGTTGGCGGCCGGCGCGGGCAGCGGTGTCTTCCCGGGGCTGCCCGTCGGCGCGGTGCACGGCCGCAACGACTACGGCACCCACGACTTCGGCGGCGCCGCGCCGCCGCCCGGGCACGGCCCGCACCGGTACGTCTTCACGGTGCACGCGCTGGGCGTCGAGCAGCTGGGCCTGCCCGCGGACACCTCGGCGGCGGCGATCAGCGGGACGCTCGGCTTCCACGCGCTGGCGCGGGCCGTGATCGTGGCCGAGCACGAGAGCTGACCACCGCCCGTGGGCCGGTCCGGCGCGATCCGCCGGACCGGCCCACGCGGCGCACGGCCCGCGGATCAGGGCGTGACGATCGCGAACGCCGGGTCGGAGTCGTCCAGGACGCCGCGCAGGCGATCCAGCACGGTGGAGTCGCCGACCAGCAGCGGGCTGTCGAGGACGGCGCCACCGAGCACCGGGATCAGGTGCTGCACGGCGAGCGTGACGGTCAGATCGGCCGGGCCCGGGTCGCCGGTGACGGGGGCGTGCACCAGGACGCCGTTGCGCAGCGTCATCCGGTGGGTGGCGTGCAGGTTGGTGAAGCGCCACACCACGGTGAAGTCCAGGTCCCATGCCTTGGGCCCGTCGACCCGGATCGCTAGCGCGTCGAAGACCTGGTCGACGGAGAGCGCGCCGGCCATGCTGCTCGCGCCGAACGCCAGCGCCTTGCGGCCCTGGCGGAGTTCCTGAGCGCCCATCAGGTAGCAGTTGCGCCAGGTCGCGCACTCCGCGCCGTAGCCGAGCCGCTCGAAGGTCCGCGCCAGCAGCTCCTTGGCCTCGGCGTTGTCCGGGGCGGCGAACACCGCGTGCTTGAGCAGCTGCGCGGCGAACCGGGCGTCGTCGCCGTCCAGGTACTCCCGGGCCTTGGCGAGGACCGCGTCCAGCCCGCCCATGCAGTCGACGTAGCGGGTGGCGGACTCGGTCGGCGGGTGCTCCCAGAGCGAGGCCGGGTTGCCGTCGTACCAGCCCATGTAGCGCTGGTAGATCGCCTTCACGTTGTGGCTGACCGAGCCGTAGTAGCCGCGGGCGTGCCAGGCGGAGGCGAGGGCCGGGGGGAGTTCGATCAGCTCGGCGATCTCCGGGCCGGTGTACCCCTGGTTGAGCAGGCGCAGCGTCTGGTCGTGCAGGTAGCCGTAGAGGTCGCGCTGTTCGGACAGGAAGCGGATGAGCCGCTCGGTGCCCCAGGTCGGCCAGTGGTGGGAGGCGAAGACCACGTCGGCGTCCCCGGCGAACAGGTCGATCGCCTCGGTGAGGTAGCGCGACCAGATCCGGGTGTCGCGGACCAGGGCGCCGCGCAGGGTCAGGATGTTGTGCAGGTTGTGGGTGGCGTTCTCGGCCATGCACAGGGCCCGGCGTTCGGGCAGGAAGAAGTTGAGCTCGGACGGGGCCTCGGTGTCCGGGGTGAGCTGGAAGCGGAACAGCACCCCGTCCAGGCGCTCCTCCTGCCCGGTGCGGGTGACGTCCAGGGTGGCGGGCAGCAGGCTCGGGTTGCCGTGCGAGGCGGCGTGGCCGAGGCCCATGCCGACCAGCCCGGTGGGACCGGGCGGCAGGTCGCCGCCGGAGTAGTAGTTGCCGCGCCGGAGCATCGCGGTGCCGGCGTAGACGTTCTCGGCGACCGCGTGCTCCATGAAGCCGGCCGGCGCGACGATCGGGACGTCCGCTCCCTGGTCGAGCACGCCGAGGATGCCGCCGAAGTGGTCGGCGTGCGAGTGGGTGACCAGCACCGCCGTCACCGGGCGCTCGCCGCGCACCGAGCGGTAGAGGGCCAGGCCGGCCGCGGCGCACTCTGCGGACACCAGCGGGTCGACCACCACCACGCCGCGCTCGCCCTCGATCAGGGTCATGTTGGAGAGGTCGAAGCCGCGGATCTGGTAGACGCCCTCGGTGACCTCGAACAGTCCGGCGCGCGAGGTGAGTTGGGACTGCCGCCAGAGGCTGGGGTGGACGGTGTCCGGGCACTCGCCGGCCAGGAAGTCGGTCGCACGGAAGTCCCAGGCGACGGCGCCCTCGGCGGTGGTGATGGTGTCGCCGGTCGGACGGGCGAGCAGGCCGCGGTCGGCGTCCTCGAAGTCGGTGCGGTCGGAGTAGTCCAGCAGGTCCTGGTCGGAGCGGGTCACCGTGGCCTCCCTGGTCGCGGGCCGCACCGCGCCGCTCGCGGGCAGACCCGCTCCCCACCCTCCGTCGCCGGGCCGCGCCCGAGCCCGGCGGGCTGCGCCGAACCGGTGAGGTCCCGGTGTGTCGCTCGTCCACAGGCTGTGGACGAGCTGCCCGCGTCCCGACCCGCCCGGGGCTCAGGCGTCGAAGTCGTACTCGAGCACGTAGGACGCCGAGTCGAGCACCATCTCGTTGACCTCCACGGCCTGGCCGTCCTCGGCGAAGGCGGTGCGGTGGACCAGGAAGACCGGGGTGCCGGGCAGGAGTGCGAGGCGCTCGGCCTCGTCGGCGGAGGGCATCCGGGCCCGGATGTGCTCCTGGAAGTGGACGGGCTTGCAGCCGAGTTCGGCGAGCCGGGCGTAGGTGCCGCCGGGGCCGGTGTCGGGGGCGGTGATCCGGCTGCCGGCGACCAGCGCGGCGGGGAGGTAGGACTCGGCGAGCAGCACCGGCTTGCCGTCCAGCACGAAGCGGCGACTGCGGACGCAGGCGCCCTCGCCGGGCTTGAGGCCGAGCACGGCGGCGATCGGCTCGGGCGCCTCGCGTTCGGCGACGGTGAGCTGGTCGACCGTCAGCTCCCGGGACGCTATGTCCGCCGACCAGACCGACGCGCCGCTGCCCCAGGTACGGTCGGAGAGCCGCTGGATGCCGCGCCGCCGTATCGGCCGGAACTCCCGGACGAACACGCCGACGCCCTTGCGGGCCTCCGCGATCCCCTCGCCCTGCAGCACTCCCAGCGCCTGGCGGGCCGTCATCCGGGCCACGCCGTAACGGGCCATCAGGTCGTTCTCGCCGGGAAGCCGGTCGCCCGGGCGGTAGCGGCCGGAGTCGATCTCGCGCCTGAGGTCCTCGGCGATCCGCTGGTACTTGGGCTGCGTGGCGCGTGGGTGACTGGTCATCAGAGCGGCTCCCTTCCCCTCTCTAGACATCCTACGCGCGCGGGGCCCGGGAGCGCATTGACATCTCTAGAGAATTCAGCTTGTCTAGAGAGGTGGGTATCTGACACATCCTCATATCGGCCACTCGATCAACCGATCCACCGGGACGGACCCGCTCACCGGGCGGTCCGCGTGAGGAGCCCGCCATGTCCGTGCACCGCCGATGGTTCTCCCTGCCCCGCGAGCCCGCCACCGTCGCCGCCGGACGCCGCCGGGTCCGCGACCTGATCACCGCCGCCGGCACCCGCCTCGACGAGGACACCCGCCTCACCCTCGACCTGGTCACCTCCGAACTCCTCGGCAACGCCGTCCGGCACGCCGCCGGCCCCACCGTCACCGTCGGCGTGCACGCCGACCCGCTGCGCGGCCGCGCGGTGATCGAGGTCTACGACCGCTCCCCCGCCCTGCCGCACCGCCGCCACCCGGGCGAGGACGAGGAGGCCGGCCGCGGCATGCTGCTGATCGGCGAACTCGCCCTCGCCCACGGCGTGGTGCGCAAACGCGGCGGCAAGTGGGTGTGGGCCGAGATCGCCCTCCCGGCCGGCCACGGCCGGTCCGTGCGCACGCCGGGGCGCACCCCCGGACGCACGCCGGGCGCCCCCGGCCGCACCGGCGACCGCGCCCGCCGGAGGTCGCCCCATCCCGGGGTCACCCCCTGGGCGATGACCGGCGGCTCCTCCACGCCGCGGCGCGGCGCCGGTGCCGCGTACAGGTCCGCCGGGTGGCGTCACGCCGTCAGTTCGGCGTGCAGCTTCTCCGTGCCGTGACCCAGGGTGCGGGCGGCCAGCCAGGCGGCCGCGCCCGCGCCGTTGCGGGCGTGGGTGAGCGGGGCGTCGGGCCACCGTGCGGCGAGGCGGGTGCGCAGCCGGGGCGTCAGCGGGGTGTCGGCGGAGAGGATGCCGCCGGCCAGCACGATCGGGAGGTCGGAGGCCGGTTCGCGGATCAGGGCGAGCGTCTCCAGCAGCAGGTCGGCGGCGCGCTCCAGCAGCGCGGCGGCCACCGGGTCGCCCGCCGCCGCGTGGTCGAGCACCAGCGGGGCGAGCCGGGCCAGTCGGGCCGGCGGTTCGGCGTGCGCGGCGGTGATCAGCGCCGCCCGCGGGTGGACGCCCAGGCCCCGCTCGCCGAGCAGCGCCTCGGCCACCGCACCGGCCAGGCCGGGCAGTCGGGCGGGTGGGGCGTCCGCGTCCAGCACCACCGGGAGGAGCCGGTCCACCTCGGTCAGCGTCGCCGAGACCGCCTCGCGGCCCAGCCAGAAGCCCGAGCCGCGGTCGCCGAGCAGCCAGCCGTGCCCGTCTGCGGTGCGGATCAGCTCGTGGTCGCGGACGTCCGCGGCCACCGCGCCCGTCCCGCTGATCAGCACCGTGCCGGAGGGCTCGCTGGTACCGGCGGTGTAGGCGAGTTCGGCGTCCGAGACCAGCCGCGGAGGGACCGTCAGCCCGGTCGCGGGCCAGAGCGCGGAGAGTTCCGGCGAGGCCACCAGCCCGC
This sequence comes from Kitasatospora sp. NPDC049285, assembly GCF_040678815.1. Taxonomy (NCBI): domain Bacteria; kingdom Bacillati; phylum Actinomycetota; class Actinomycetes; order Kitasatosporales; family Streptomycetaceae; genus Kitasatospora; species Kitasatospora sp. NPDC049285. The sequence continues at coordinate 134,287 of NZ_JBFAQR010000006.1, forward strand.
CCGCCAGGCCGATCACGCCCGCCTCGACCCGGGTCGGGTCCAGGCCGGCCAGCGCCGCGCGGACGGCCCCGCCGATCTCCCGCGCCGCCGCCTCGGTCCCGTTGGAGACCGGGTTGCCCCCTCCGCCTCGGGCCGTGCCGAGCACCCGCCCGGTCAGGTCGGCGACCAGCACCCGGGTGGTGGAGCCGCCGACGTCCAGGCCGATCACCAGCCGGTCGGCGTCGGCGGACTGAGGGGCCGTCATGCCCGTCACGCCGTGCGACGGATGCGGCCGGCGTAGAGCGCCTCCAGCTTCCGGTTGTGCTCGTCACCGCCGGGGATGTTCGCGGACAGGTACACCGGGGGCACGCCGCCGGACTCCTCGATCCGCCGGATCGCCTCCGCCACCACCTGCTGCGCCAGCAGCGCCGCGGTGATCGAGGAGATGCCGCACGCCTTGCCGCCACCCGCCATCGGCAGCACCGCGTCGCCGTACGGAGCGCCGTTGTCCAGCACCACGTCCGCGTAGTCGCGCAGCCGCAGGCCCGAGGGGTGCTTGGGCTCCACCCCCGCGGTGTGCTCGGCCGAGGTGATCACGATCAGCGGGTGGCCGTTCTCCTTCGCCAGCCGGGCCAGCTCCACCACGCAGCCGTTGACGCCCGAGTTCGACGCGAGCACGAAGACGTCCGCCGGGTGCGGGTCCGTCAGCTCCCAGAGCTGCGCCGCCGAGTCGGTGCCGCGCTCCAGGTCCGGGCCCTCCAGCACCTCGACCGGCTTCCCGCCGAACAGCACCACGTCCCGCAGCGCGATCCGGTTGCTCGGCACCAGCCCGCCGGCCCGCCCCGCCACCTCCATCGCCAACGCCTCGGAGTGCCCCGTCCCGAACGCCTGCACGATGCCGTCCGCGGCCAGCGCCGCCACGATCAGCTCCGCAGCCCGCGCCACCCCCTCGGCCTGCCCGGCACTGACACGGTCGATGGCGGCATGAGCAGCAGCGGCGAAATCGGCCGCGGACGGGCTGGGCACCGGAAACCTCCAGGTGAATCGCTGTGTGCTGCACCACTATTCGCCTGCGCCCGCACCGCTGTCAACGAGTGGACTAGACCAGTGTCGCGCTCTCGAACGACTCGAGGTCGAACGGATCGTCGTCCGGATCAAGGCCGGACAGGCCCTGGGAAGTCGAACATGCCGCGGGGACGCGCCAGGAGAAGCAGCTCGCCCCGCGGCACCAGGCGCAGCCGGCACCATCACCGTCGTCAACTCCAGCTATTCGGACGGCGCGCCCGGCGCGAGCGGGGCGACCTGGTCCAGTTGGGCGAGGAGGTCCGTGCCGGGGTGGTGCTCCGCAGGGCTCGGGCGGACCAGCGGGTTTCGGTGGAGCGGAAATCCGGAGGCGGGCGCGGGCGGCGGCGGTGAGGATGGCGGAATGGAGGAGACACCGAAGCGACAGGTCAGGGCGCGCTACGACGCGGAGACGGTGACGGTCTACCAGGCCTTCCGGCCGGAGATCGCGGGGCCCGCGGTGGCGGACGGGCGGTGGCCGGAGGCGTTCTCGCGCGGACGGATGACCTGGGTGAAGCCCTCGTTCCGGTGGCTGATGTACCGGAGCGACTGGGGGCGCGCCGCAGGCCAGGAGCGGATCCTGGGGGTGACCGTGCGCCGGGCGGGGTTCGACGAGGCGCTGGGGGCCGCGGTGCTGAGCGGCTACGAGCGCGGCGTGCACGCCTCGAAGGCGGCGTGGCAGCGGGAGTTGCGGCGCAGCGCGGCCCGGGCGCAGTGGGATCCGGAGCGGGACCTGCAGCTGCAGCCGTTGCCGCACCGGTCGTTGCAGTTGGGACTGAGCGGGCCGCTGGTGCACGGGTACGCGGACGAGTGGCTGGTGCGGATCGAGGATCTGACCGCGCTGGCGCGGGAGTTGCACGAGACCCGGGATGCCCGGCTGCTGCCGGAGGAGCGGCCGTACCCGGTGCCCGCGGCGGCCGCCGTTCGGCTCCGGATGTGACGGAGAGCCGAGTGACCCTCCGTCACGCCCCGGGTCAGCCGTGGAGGTAGACGATGCCGAGTTTGGTCAGGCGCCAGTGTTGGGTGGCGGAGCCGGTGTCGGTGGCGAGTTGGACGAGGGTGTTGCCCTGGGGGTCGGTCTGGGGGGAGGCGGTGGCGAGCTTGGTGGGGTCCTGGGAGTCGGCGAGCTTGTAGGTGCCGTCGCCGACGGGCTGGAGGAGCCAGTGCTGGTTGCCGCCGCCGTTGCAGCGCCACTGCTCGATCTTGGCGCCGGGCGCGGTGGAGCCGCCGGCCACGTCGAGGCACATGTCGCGGTTGCCGCTGAAGTCGAGTTCGTAGGAGCCGCCGGCCTTGATCTCCAGGACGAAGGACTGGTTGAGGCCGCCGGTCACCGGATAGGTGAGGGCGGTGCGGCCGTTGGTCGAGTCGCCGTAGGTGCCGCCGCCGGACAGGTCGAGGGCCTTGCCGTCGGCCTGGTTGGTGAGCTGGTACCAGGCGCCCTCCTCGGGGGTGTCGGGGAACGGTTTGCCGGGGGTGAGCGGGGTGATCGAGGTGCCGTCCTGCTGGTTGAGCGAGCAGAACGCCTGGGCCTGCGACGGCTGTTGGTAGAACTGGCGCAGGCAGGCGGCCTCGGCGGCGTACCCGGCGACCCGCAGGTGGTAGGACTGGCGGACGTTGTTCATGCACAGGCCCGGGATGGAGATCGGGCTGTCGCAGCCGTTGCGGGTCTTCTCGGAGAGGTCGATCACGTCGCCGTTGGTGTACTCGTACGGCGAGCTGGTCCACTCGGCGCAGACCTCGTGCCCGAAGGCGACCCGGCGCTGGTCGAGGTAGCGCACCCCGGGCACGGTGGAGGCGGCCTCGCGGAGCGCGTCGCTGAGGGTGGGCACCACCCAGTTGTGGCCCCAGGCGAGGTCCTCGGGGAACGCGGGGCACCCGTCGGCGACCTTGCCGGCGTAGTCGTTGCGCCGGATGTCGGGGGTGATCGGGTTGAAGTACGACTGGTAGACCAGCTGGTAGGAGTCGTCGGAGTAGCCGGCCTTCCGCATGGTGCTGCGGATGTTCGTCAGCGCCGCCGCCACCTTGGGCTTGATGCCGGCCGCGCGCTTGGTGATCTCGGCGCTGCCGATGGTGTCCCGGCAGCCCTGGGACTGCGGGATCGGGAAGTACTGCGCCAGGCAGCTCATCATGATCCCGGCGAAGTCGAAGTCGTCGTTGGCGCCGATCGTGACGACCACCATCTTGACGTCGTACTGGGCCGCGGTGGCCGCGAGTTGGACGTCCTGCTTGGCCTCGCCGAAGTCGCCGCTGCCGGGGCCGGTGATCTTCGCCAGCTCGGGGTCGCTGACCAGGTCGCCGGTCTGGGCGCCGGAGCAGGCCAGGTCGATCGGGGTGACGCCGGGGAGCTGGGTCACGAAGATCTCGGACCTGGTCGAGCGGTGGCAGTAGTTGGTGGGGGTGTCGGTGCCGGGGACGTAGTCGTCGCCGGTGTCGGTGCCGGCGCCCTCGCCGGAGATGGCGCTGTCGCCGAGGGCGACGATCGCGGCGGGCTTGCCCGGACTGCCGGACGCCGCCTGGGCGGTGGTCGCGGCGCCGAGGCCGGAGCCGAGGCCGAGGGCGGCGAGCAGGGCGGCAGTGGCGAGCAGGGCGGGTGGCCTGCGCCGGGCACGGGGTGTCCTGAACACTCATGTCTCCTTGCGAGGGTGGGGGATCCGCCGGCGAACGCCGGAGGGCGCGGAGCATGGGGGTGGAACATGAGGCAGGCTCACATGCTAGGTACTGACAGGTAACACAACAAGAGTCAGAACAGCACCGCCGAGCAGCAGTTGGACCCCGGAACGCAGTCGAGCCGCCGCTCGCACCCGTCAGGAGGGTGAGGGAGGCGGCTCGACCGGTCCGCGGCGCGCGTCAGCCGACGTTGGCGCAGGAGTTGCCGAACGCCGGGTTCAGGGCGCCGATCAGGTTGGCGGTGTTGCCGCAGACGTTGACCGGGATGTGCACCGGAACCTGGATCGCGTTGCCGGAGAGCACGCCGGGGGAGCCGGCGGCCACACCCTCGGCCTCGCTGCTCGCCATGGCGGAGCCGGCACCGGCGGCGACGATACCCACGACGGCGGCGCCGACGGCGGCGGCCTTCTTGATGCTCATATGAGTCTCCTCGAAAAATCAGATCTTCCAATTGCCGCGCCGGGGGCTACCGCAAGGAAGCACACGGGACGTGCACCGGGCCAACGAGGCGTTTCGCAATCGGTTGCGCGGACTCCCGCACAATCACCCGACCGGCGCAACCGACGCATTCGGGTGACGGTGGAATCCGCCCGTTTCCCCGCGCCCCCTGGTTCGTTCTTCCTGGCGAAACCCGCTCCACCGCAAGAAATGAGACTGCATCATGCGCAAGCTCGCCTACGGCGCGTTCGGCTCCGCGGCCGCCGCGGCCCTGCTCCTCGGTGCCGCCGGTGCGGCCTCGGCCCACGGCGCCCACGGCGCGTCGGCCGAGGGCGTGGCGGCCGGCTCCCCCGGCGTGCTCTCCGGCAACCTGATCCAGGTGCCGGTGCACGTCCCGGTCAACGTCTGCGGCAACACCGTCGACGTGATCGGTCTCCTGAACCCGGCGTTCGGCAACTCCTGCGCCAACGTCTCCTGACGGCCGGCCGGCCCGACGGCCGTACCCCAGCCGGGCCGGCTCCGCAGATCCCAGGCCGTGGCCCCCGGCCCGCCTGGCGCGCCGCGAGGGCGACCGCTCGCAGCCGTGAGTGAGCGATCGTCGGCGCACTCGTAAACGCGGCAGGTATCGCCCAAGCCACGGGCGACACGCAGGTGTTGAGCCGCGGGAGTGACATTCACGGCCCATCCCGAAAGCGGCGGGCGATGATGCCAATCGCCCGGCACCCGACCATCCACAGTCGGGCAGAACGTGAGGAATACAGCTATGCGCAACTTCAAGAAGGCCGCGGTCCTGTCCATCGCCGCCGCCGGCCTGGTCCTCGGCTCGGCCGGTCTGGCCAACGCCTCCGCCGAGGCCGAGGGCGTCGCCGCCGGCTCCCCGGGTGTGCTCTCCGGCAACCTGATCCAGGTCCCGGTGCACGTCCCGGTCAACGTCTGCGGCAACTCGATCAACGTGATCGGTCTGCTGAACCCGGCGTTCGGCAACCACTGCGCCAACGTCGGCTGAACTGCCTGACGCAGCAGTGTTCGCGCCGCACCGCGCACCCCGCGGTGCGGCGCACCCCCTCCCTGTGTGATCTAGGAGATCAACCCCCATGCAGAACGTGAAGAAGGCCGCGGTCCTGTCCGCCGCCGCCGCCGGTCTGGTCCTCGGCTCGGCCGGCCTGGCCAACGCCTCCTCCTCGGCCGAGGGCGTCGCCGCCAACTCCCCCGGCGTGCTCTCCGGCAACCTGATCCAGGTGCCGGTGCACGTCCCGGTCAACGTCTGCGGCAACTCGATCGACGTGGTCGGCCTGCTGAACCCGGCGTTCGGCAACTCCTGCGCCAACGTGGACGCGCCGCACGTGGAGCACCACATGGACGACGACGACTGCTGATCGGCCCCGGCCGACCGGTAACCCCGTGCTCCTGCCCCTCGGCCCGACGGCCGGGGGGCTGCGGCGTTCCGACGCACCGTCACCACCCTCCTCACCCCGAAGGATCGCTCGATGTCCCGGAAGACCAGCGGCGCCGTCGCGGCGCTCGGCGCCGCGATGCTGCTCGGCGGCGTGTCCGCCCAGGCCGCCCACGCGGCGCCCGCCCCGCCGGCCGGCGGCCTGCCGCTGCCCGCCACCCACCTGCAGAACACCGACGCCCAGCAGGCCGTGGGCGGCACCACCAACGCGCTCGGCTACGCGATCGCCCCGGTCAAGGACCTGCGGCTGGACCCGTGGGCCGGCTCCTCCGCGGACGTCCTGAACAACGGCGTCGCGGTCGAGCCCGACAACGGCCTGGCCCCGGTCGGCACCGCCCCGCTGACCGCCCCGCTGAGCGGCGGCGGCGGCCCCGACTCGCTGCCGGTGGCCGGGCCGCTGCTCGGCGTGCTGCCGGGCTGAGCGGGCGTGCGACGGCCCGGGCCCGCTCCGCTGCCGGAGGGGCCCGGGCCGTCGCCCTGCTGACGGCGGGTCAGAGGGCGGTCTGGTCCAGCGCGCCGCCGAGCGTCTCCACCGGGCCGGCCTGGTCCATGATGCCGCCGACCGTGCCGGTGGTGGTGGCCGCCAGGTTCTTCGCCGAGTCGGTGACCGAGATCTGGTCCTGCTCGCCGCCGAGCGAGGCGCTGGCGCCGGGGACGGCCTGCACCGGGCCGGTGACCAGGTGCGGGTCCACCTTGTCCAGGGTCAGCGCGGCGTCGGTCAGCTGGCCGCTCTCGCCCTGCACGAAGGAGACCGGTCGGCCCAGCCCCACCGCCGGGCCGGCCAGGTTCAACGGGGCGGCCGGGGCGTCCAGGCCCAGGGTGCCGAGCTCCGCACCGTGGTCGGCCTCGGGCAGCGGCAGGGTGGCGCCCAGCGACGGGCCCGCCTTGCCGCCGTTGATGGCCGGCAGCACGTGGTCCGGCATCGGCTGCGACGGGCTCTGACCGGTCTCGGTCGGCGGCATCAGCGGCGAGGTGGGGATCCCGCCGTGGATCTCGCCGCCGTCCGGCAGCAGCGGGAGTGGCGCGGTGGCCGCGCTCAGCGGGATGGTGAACGGCACCTCCTGGGTGGCCAGTCCGTTCTCGATCGCGGCCACGTCGGCCGGGGTCTTCGGAGCCGCCTGGGCCGCGCCCTGCGCCGCCACCACGCCGGCGCCGACCGCCAGCAGCAGGGCGCCGGTCGCCCGCTTGGAGAGCTTCATGCTGTTCGCCGTTCGTTCGGTTACGGGGGGTTGAAAGGGGTACGGAAAGCACCCTGCGAACGAGCCACGGCCCGGGTGGATTGCGACAGTTAACCGAAACGGCGTAATAGTCCGACCGGCGCACGGGGAAAACGGCGATCCTCGACGAATTTCCCGGGAACCCCGTAACTTTCCCAGTCGCCATTCTTTGATCCCGACGACGACGGGGCAGCACCCCTCGAACGGCATTTCAGAGAGGTATCTCCATCATGCTCAAGAAGACTTTCGCTACCGCCGGCCTGGCCGCCGCCGCGCTGGCCGCGGTGTCCACCCCCGCCGTCGCGATCGGCAACGCGGACGGCGCGGCCGGCTCCATCCAGGGCAACGGCGGCACCAACGCGACCGGCACCTGGGGCAGCCACAGCCCGAACTTCCACTTCGCGGACAACCCGAACATCTGCCTGCCGGAGATCCACAACATCGGCGTGGCGGTCCTCGGTGTGGCGGTCCCGGTCGAGGTCGATGCCCTCAACAACCAGCCCAAGCAGACCTGTGTGGTCGGCGAGGGCACCGTCGGCAGCGGCGACGGCGGCGTCTCCCACCTGGTCGGCTGACGCACCGCCACCGCCTGCGGCGCGGAGCCCCCGCTCCGCGCGACACAGCCGCCCGGTCCGCTCCCCCGGCCGGGCGGCCGGGCCCAGCCCGAGCCACGGGTTGGGCCGCCGCTCCACTCCATCAGATCCGAAAAGGAAACCCCAATGATCAAGAAGGCTCTCGCCGCCGTCGGCGTCGCCGCCGCCGGTCTCGCCATGACCGCCTCCCCCGCGATGGCGATCACCGACGCGGACGGCTCCGCCACCTCGGTCCAGGGCAACGGCGGTACCAACGCCACCGGCACCTCGGGCGCCCACAGCCCGAACTTCCACACCCTGGACAACCCGAACATCTGCCTGCCGGAGGTCCACAACATCGCCGTTGCGGCCCTCATCGGTGTCGCGGTGCCGGTCGAGGCCAACGTCCTGAACAACAACCCGGAGCAGACCTGCGACGTCGGCCAGAACACCCTGGGCAGCGGCGACGGTGGCGTCAGCCACCTGATCGGCTGATCTCCCGTTCGAAGCCGGCCGCCGGGTCCGGGGGGAGCCTCTCCCCGCGGGCCCGGCGGTGCCATGTCTCCGGCCGCTCCCGGATACCCGTTCGTCTGCGGTGCGATCGGGTGGATCGGAGCTCCGGTGGGCGCGTGCAGCGCCGAACCAGCCGCATCCCTGTGTTGACGTAGGAACATCCCCTGACGCAGAGAGGACCTCTCATGAAGAGCAAGCTGGGCAAGGCCCTGGTCACCACGGTCGCCGCGGTGGCGCTGGCCGGTGTCGCCGCCCCCGCGTACGCGCACGTCGCCGCCGGCGGCGGCCAGGAGGGCATCGCCACCGCTGACGAGCCGTTCGTGGCCGGCCACTGGGCGGGCTTCGCCGAGACCTCGCACATCTTCACCGCGGGCGGTGGCTACTTCTGGGCCACCGACGAGGCCACCGGCGGCGGCGAGGGCGGCATCGTCGAAATCCACTGACGTCGCGTCAACGACGAAGGGCGCGGGAGCGATCGACGGCTCCCGCGCCCTTCGTACGTGCTGACGGGAGGTCAGCGCACCATCCGGGCGGCCTCGGTGGCCCAGTAGGTGAGGATCTGGTCGGCGCCGGCCCGGCGGATCGAGGTGAGGGTCTCCAGGATGATCCGCTCGCGGTCCACCCAGCCGTTGGCGGCGGCGGCCTCGACCATCGAGTACTCGCCGGAGACCTGGTAGGCGGCGACCGGCACCGGCGAGGCGTCGGCGACCTGGCGGACGATGTCGAGGTAGGACATCGCGGGCTTGACCATCACCAGGTCGGCGCCCTCGGCGAGGTCGAGCTCCAGCTCGCGCAGCGACTCGCGGGCGTTGGCCGGGTCCTGCTGGTAGCTCTTGCGGTCGCCCCGCAGCGAGGAGCCGACCGCCTCCCGGAACGGGCCGAAGAACGCGGAGGCGTACTTGGCGGTGTAGGCGAGGATGCCGGTGTCCTGGTGGCCGGCGGCGTCCAGCGCGCGGCGGACCACGCCGATCTGACCGTCCATCATGCCGGACGGGCCGACCAGGTGGACGCCGGCGTCGGCCTGCACCACGGCCATCTCGGCGTAGCGCTCCAGGGTGGCGTCGTTGTCGACCGAGCCGTCCGCGGCGAGCACGCCGCAGTGGCCGTGGTCGGTGTACTCGTCCAGGCACAGGTCGGACATCACCACGAGGGCGTCGCCGACCTCGGCGACCACGTCGCGGATGGCGACCTGGAGGATGCCGTCGGGGTTGGTGCCCTCGGAGCCGATCGCGTCCTGCACCTCGGGGACGCCGAACAGCATGATGCCGCCGACGCCCGCCTCGGCGGCCTCGACCGCGGCCCGGCGCAGGGTGTCACGGGTGTGCTGGACCACGCCCGGCATCGAGCCGATCGGCCGCGGCTCGGTGATCCCCTCCCGGACGAACGCCGGCAGGATCAGCTCCGCCGGGTGCAGCCGGGTCTCGGCGACCAGCCGGCGCATGGCGGGCGTCGCCCGGAGGCGGCGGGGTCGGACGGAGGGGAATTCGGCGGACACTTCGAAGGCTCCCTGTGGTCGCGAAGGCGTCAGGGGAAGCCTGGCGGGCTCCCCCTGACGAAGGGTCAGCGCGCCTTGCGGCGCGAGCCGGGGCGTCGCTCGCTCGGCCGGTAGACCGGCTCGCCCGCCGCGGTGGCGGTGTCCCGGCGGACGGCCCCGAAGTCGGCGAGCGCCTGGGCCAGCGCGGAGGCCGAGGGGGCCGGGGCCATCACGTCGACCCGCAGGCCGTGCTCCTCCGCCGTCTTGGCGGTGGCCGGGCCGATGCAGGCGATGACGGTCACGTTGTGCGGCTTGCCGGCGATGCCGACCAGGTTGCGGACGGTCGAGGACGAGGTGAAGAGCACCGCGTCGAAGCCGCCGCCCTTGATCGCCTCGCGGGTCTCGGCCGGCGGCGGCGAGGCGCGCACGGTCCGGTACGCCGTCACGTCGTCGACCTCCCAGCCGAGCTCGACCAGGCCGGCCACCAGGGTCTCGGTGGCGATGTCGGCGCGCGGCAGCAGCACCCGGTCGATCGGGTCGAAGACCGGGTCGTAGGGCGGCCAGTCCTCCAGCAGCCCGGCGGCGGACTGCTCGCCGGACGGCACCAGGTCGGGCTTCACGCCGAAGTCGACCAGCGCCTGCGCGGTGGTCTCGCCGACCGCGGCGACCTTGATCCCGGCGAACGCCCGGGCATCCAGCCCGTACTCCTCGAACTTCTCCCGGACCGCTTTGACCGCGTTCACCGAGGTGAAGGCGATCCACTCGTAGCGGCCGGTGACCAGGCCCTTGATCGCCCGCTCCATCTGCTGCGGGGTGCGCGGCGGCTCGACCGCGATGGTCGGCACCTCCTGCGGCACCGCGCCGTACGAGCGCAGCTGCTCGGACAGGCCGTGCGCCTGCTCCTTGGTGCGCGGGACGAGCACGTTCCAGCCGAACAGCGGCTTGGTCTCGAACCACGAGTGCGAGGCCCGGTGGGCGACCTGCTCGCCCACCACGGCTATCACCGGCGTCGCCGGGTCCACCGGGGCGGAGACCGGCGAGGGCAGCACCCGGGCGGCCTTCAGGTCGGCGGCGATGGCGGCGAGGGTGGAGGTGAAGGTGCGCTGCCGGGTGGTGGTGCCGGAGAGCGTCGCGGAGAGCGCCGCGTCCGGCTTGCGGCCGTGCGCGACCAGCGCGTTGGCGGTCACCGGCAGCTGGCCCAGGGTGGTGCGCACCACCAGGGTGGTGTCCGGCACGCCGAGGTCGACCAGCTGGCCGGCCAGCAGCGCGTCGCCGTCCACGAAGCGCACGTCCGCGCCCTGGCCGGCGCGCAGCGGCACGCCCGCGTAGGCGGGCACGCCGACCGACTGGGCGACGCCGGGGACGACCTCGAACGGCACGCCGGCGTGGGCGCAGCGCAGCATCTCGTCGGCGGCGGCGCCGTCCAGGCCGGGGTCGCCGTCGACGGTGCGGACCAGGTGGCGGCCGGCCTTCACCGCGTCGGCGGCGAGCGCGGCGATCTGTGCGCCGGCCTCGCACGGGTCGAGGACCTGCACGGCGGCCGGACAGTGGGTGCGCACCGCGGCGGCGGTCACCGGGTCGGCGATCAGGACGTCGGCGGTGCCGAGCACGTCGACGGCGCGCAGGGTGAGCAGCCCCGGGTCGCCGGGTCCGGCGCCGAGGAAGGTGCAGCGCCCTGCGGGCGGGTGGAATCCGGCGGCGGTCATCGGGCGCGCTCCCCCATCAGGTCGGCCGCGCCGGTTTCGAGCAGCCGGGCGGCGAGGGCGCGGCCCAGGGCCGCGGCCTGCTCCTCGGCGGCGTCGTCGGGGACGAGCGGGCCGTTTGCGGACATCTTGAGCAGTTCGACGCCGTCGGGGGTGCCGACCACGGCGTCGAGGCGCAGTTCCGCGCCGTGCCAGGCGGCCAGCGCGGCGACCGGCGCGGAGCAGCCGGCCTCCAGGGTCGCCAGCAGGGCGCGCTCGGCGACCACGGCGGCCCGGGTGGGGGTGTGGTCGAGCGCGCCGAGGGCGGCGGCGAGGGTCGGGTCGATGCACTCGACGGCCAGCGCGCCCTGCCCGGGGGCGGGCAGCATCAGCACGGTGTCGAGGTGGTCGGTGATCTCGGCGGAGCGGCCGAGGCGGTTGAGGCCGGCGGTGGCGAGCACCACGGCGTCCAGCCGGCCGTCGGTGACGTAGCCGATCCGGGTGTCCACGTTGCCGCGGATCGCGACGGTCTCCAGGTCGGCGCCGCGGGCCCGGGCCCAGGCGTTGAGCTGGGCCATCCGGCGCGGGGAGCCGGTGCCGATCCGCACGGTGCGGCCGTCGCTCCTGGCGACCAGCTCGGCGAGCGAGAGGCCGTCGCGGGCGATCAGGGCGTCGCGGACGTCCTCGCGCTCGGGGACGGCGGCCAGCAGCAGCCCGGCGGGGGCGGTGGTCGGCAGGTCCTTCAGCGAGTGGACGGCCAGGTCGATCCGGCCGTCCAGCAGGGCGTCGCGCAGCGCGGAGACGAACACGCCGGTGCCGCCGATCTGCGCCAGCGACTCCCGGGAGACGTCCCCGAAGGTGGTGATCTCGACCAGTTCGACCCGGCGGCCGGTGACCTTGGCGACCTCCTCGGCGACCATGCCCGACTGGGCCATGGCGAGGGCGCTGCGACGGGTGCCGAGGCGGAGCGCCGGCACTGTCTCCTGACCGTTCATGAGGTGACCGTCCTGGTCGTGCTGGTGGGGTGACGGGGTGTTCATCTGGAGGCTCCGGCGGGCGGGGCTAGGGCTGTCTGGGCGGCGGGGATGCCGCCGGCCGGGATCGACGAGCCGGCCTGCGCACCGATGGGGGTTCCGGAGACGGCGTGCACGGCGGCCGGGTCGAGGTCGAACAGTTCGCGCAGCGCCTCCGCGTAGGAGGCGCCGCCGGGTTCGGCGGCGAGCTGCTTGACCTTGACGGTCGGCGCGTGCAGCAGCTTGTCGACCACCCGGCGCACGGTCTGCGAGATCTCCGCGCGGGAGCGCTCGTCCAGGTCGGGCAGCCGGGAGGTGAGTCGGGCCAGTTCGCCGCTGACCACCTCGGAGGCCATGGCGCGCAGGGCGACCACGGTGGGGGCGATCCGGGCGGCGCGCTGCGCCTGGCCGAAGGCGGTGACCTCGTCGGCGACGATGGTGGAGACCGCCTGCACGTCGCCGGCGCCGGGGGTGGCGGCGTGCGCGTGCGAGAGGCTCTCCAGGTCGACCAGCAGGGCGCCGGGCAGCTCGTGCACGGCGTGGTCGACGTCGCGGGGCATGGCGAGGTCGAGGAAGGCGAGCGGGGCGGCGGCGGTGCGCAGGGCCAGGGCGGCGGCCACCTCGGCGGCGCCGATCACGGTGCCGGCCGCGCCGGTGCAGGAGATCACCAGGTCGACGTCGGCGAGCGCCTGCGGGACCTTGGCGAGGTCCAGGGTGCGGGCGGCACCGCCGAGGATCTCCACCAGCCGCTCGGCGCGGGCCGCGGTGCGGTTGGCGATCAGCAGGTCGGTGACGCCGGAGCGGACCAGCGTGGCGGCGGCCAGCGAGCTCATCGAGCCGGCGCCGACCACCAGGGCGCGCTTGCCGGCGATCGGCCCGGCGCCGGCCGCGACCTGCTCCAGGCCGAAGGTGACCAGCGACTGGCCGGCCTTGTCGATGCCGGTCTCGCTGTGCGCCCGCTTGCCGACCCGCAGGGCCTGCTGGAACAGCTCGTTGAGGCCGCGTCCGGCGGTGTGCTCGTCCTGCGCGGTGGCCAGCGCGTCGCGCAGCTGGCCGAGGATCTGGCCCTCGCCGACCACCATCGAGTCCAGGCCGCAGGCGACCGAGAAGAGGTGGTGGACGGCGCGGTCCTCGTAGTGCACGTACAGGTGGGCGGTGAGTTCGTCCAGGTCGACGCCGCTGTGCGCGGCGAGCAGCTGGGAGAGTTCGGCGACGCCCGCGTGGAACTTGTCGACGTCGGCGTAGAGCTCGATCCGGTTGCAGGTGTTGACCAGTGCCGCCTCGGCGACGGTCGCGGAGGCCGCGGCGTCGTGCAGCAGCCGGGTCGGGGTCTCGCCGGTGAGCGCGGCGCGCTCCAGGACCCCGACCGGTGCCGTCCGGTGGCTCAGGCCGACTACCAGAAGACTCATGCCCCCACCTCGTTGTGACGGATGTGTGCGCTCACGCCGGCATCACCGCGGACATCTCACCGTCGGTTCCGGTGGCCGCCGGCGTGGCCTTGGCCTGCTCGGACTTGGCGCCGCCGGCCGCGCGGCGGAGCTTGGCGGCGGCGGCGCGGACCGGCCCGGGGGCGCGGTCGAGCACCGAGTCCCCGGCGGAGGGCTCGTCGCCGGCCTTGCGCTGCTCGTGGAAGGCGAGGATCTGCAGCTCTATCGACAGGTCGACCTTGCGCACGTCCACGCCGTCCGGGACGGTCAGCACGGTGGGGGCGAAGTTCAGGATGCTGGTCACACCGGCCTCGACCAGGCGGTCGCAGACCTGCTGGGCGGCGCCGGGCGGGGTGGTGATCACGCCGATCGAGACCTGCTGGCCGGCCACGATCTCCTCGAGCTCGTCCATGTGCCGCACCGGCAGTCCGGCCGCGGTGCTGCCGACCACGTTGGGGTCGGCGTCCAGCAGCGCGGCCACCCGGAACCCGCGGGAGGCGAAGCCGCCGTAGTTGGCGAGGGCGTGCCCGAGGTTTCCGATGCCGACGATGACGACCGGCCAGTCCTGGGTGAGGCCCAGCTCGCGGGAGATCTGGTAGACGAGGTACTCGACGTCGTAGCCGACGCCGCGGGTCCCGTAGGAGCCGAGGTAGGAGAAGTCCTTGCGCAGCTTGGCCGAGTTGACGCCGGCCGCGGCCGCGAGCTCCTCGGAGGAGACGGTCGGCACGGACCGCTCGGACAGCGCGGTGAGCGCCCGCAGGTAGAGCGGGAGGCGGGCCACCGTCGCCTCCGGGATGCCCCGGGCACGCGACGGGCGGCGCCCGGCGCCCTGGTCGGGCGTCTGCGAACTGCTGGGTGAGGGTCGGCCGATTGCCACGGTGCTCCTGTGGGTGAAGCTGGGCTTGGAACGCCAGGCTATGCGTTTGTGAACGTGTGCACAAAGATGGTGTCCGATTTGTCCCTGCACAGTGACACGCATCACTCGCCCCCCGGCGCGCCGATGAGCTGCCACGGGCCCTCGGCCCCCGCCGGACGCGGCCCGTGCGGCAGCGACCGGCGGCGCAGCGCCACCCCGCCGGCGGCCCGGCCCGACCGCGCGGGGGCCAGCCGGGGCCAGGGCACCTCCGCCGCGGACGGCTGCTCCGGGCGCCGGGGCGCGGGCTCGTCGCGCAGGCAGTGCCGCAGCAGTCCGGCGGTGGCCCGGGCGTCGCCGAGCGCGGTGTGCGCGGGGAACCAGCCGAGCCCGGCCGCCGCCGCGCACGCGGCCAGGCCGTAGCTCCCGGCGTCCGACAGCCGGTGCCGGGCCAGGCGCATGGTGCACAGCTGCGGGACGGTCGGCAGCACCACCCCGATCCGGGCGAACTCCCGCTCCAGGAAGGCCCGGTCACAGGCCACGTGGTGGCCGACCAGCACCCGTCCGGCGAGCAGTTCCAGCAGCCTGGGCGCGATCTCCCGGAACCGCGGCGCGCCGGCCACCTCGTCCTGGGTGATCCGGTGCACGTGGGTCGGCCCGACCGGGCCCACGGGGTCGAGCAGGGTCGCGAACTCGCCCTCGGTCCGCAGCCCGTCGTCCAGCAGCACCACCGCGACCTCCACCATCCGATGGCGCCAAGGACTACGGCCGGTGGCCTCGACGTCGACGACGGCGTAGCCGTCCATCGCGCCCTCCTCTGCATCAGCCCCCGGCGGACTCGGAAACGCGCTCGATCGTAAGCCGATCAGTTGATGAATTCCTAGGCCGATCTTCATCGGACGCTCACGAAGGAATGCCGGGCTGCCCGCGATCATGCGGCTGATCTGCGCGTTCGGGGCCGGGCCCGGGGGCGGGGCGGGAGGATAACGCAAGGGCGGAGAACGGGCCCGGGCGGGTCAGCCCAGTGCGGTGCGCAGCCGGGTCTCGTCGACCCGCCAGAAGTCGTGCTGGCGGCCGTCGATCAAGGTGACCGGGATCTGCTCCCAGTACTTCTCGTACAGCTCGGCATCCTGCAGGATGTCCTTCTCCTCGAAGGCGGCGCCGAGCTCCCCGGTCACCCTGACGATCACGGCCCGGGCCTCGTCGCACAGGTGGCAGCCGGGCTTGCCGATCAGGGTGACGGTGGAGTCGGCGGGGTTCTTCTTCTTGGTGTCACGTCGCAGCAGGCTCACCGGTTCATTGTGCCGCCCGCCGCGGCCCGCTCCGCCCGTACGGGGTGGGCCGGTCGCCCCGCGTTCACCGGTGCGGCATCCCGACGTCACGGGGCCGGGGGGCCCGGCTGACTATGCTCGTTGCATGGCCGCGCTGAGAAGGCTCACCCAGGCAAGGCGTTCCCCCGACGAACGGACCGCCCTGGCGGGCGAGGCCGCGGCCGACGCCGCCGAGTCCGCGCTCGCCGCCGAGTCCGGGACCGACGCCGGATCCGCGCCCGCCGACGCCGCGTCCGAGCCGCCGGCCGGCGGGAAGCCCAAGGCCCCCGAGGGCGACCACACGCCGGTGCCCGGGGACGCCCGCGCCGCCGCCTTCTTCGACTGCGACAACACCATCCTGCGCGGCGCCGCGATCTTCTACCTCGGCGTCGGCCTGTACCGCCGCCGCTTCCTCTCCCGCCGCGACGTGGCCCGGTTCGCCTGGCAGCAGGCCGTGTTCCGGCTGCGCGGCTCGGAGAACCCCGAGCACATCGCCGACGCCCGGGACAGCGCGCTCGGCCTGGTCGCCGGCAAGCGCACCGCCGACCTGGAGAAGATCTGCGAGGAGATCTTCGAACCGGTGCTGGCCGAGAAGATCTGGCCCGGCACCCGCGCCCTGGTGCAGATGCACCTGGACGCCGGCCAGCGGGTCTGGCTGGTCACCGCCGCCCCGCAGGAGGTGGCCCGGATCATCGCCCGCCGGCTCGGCATGACCGGCGCGCTGGGCACCGTCTCGGAGATCCGGCACGGCGAGTACACCGGCAAGCTGGTCGGCGGGATGCTGCACGGCCCGGCCAAGGCCGCCGCCGTCCAGGCGCTGGCCCGCCGCGAGCAGCTGGACCTGGCCCGCTGCGCCGCGTTCAGCGACTCCGCCAACGACATCCCGATGCTCACCCTGGTCGGCCACCCGTACGTGATCAACCCGGACGGCGCGCTGCGCCGGCACGCCCGGGCGATGGGCTGGCGGGTGCGCGACTTCCGCACCGGACGCAAGGCCGCTCGGATCGGCCTGCCCGCCGCGGCCGGCCTCGGTGTGCTGGCCGGCGCCACCGCCGCGGCCGTCTCGCTGCGCCGCCGGCACCGCGCCTGACGCCCCGCCCGGCCGGGCGTCCTGACCCGACGTCAACTCGGTGTTCGCCCGCCCACCCCAGGGGTGGTTCCGGCTCACACCAACGAGCGAACGGCGGTACGGAGCACGGTACTTCGCTTCCGTCCGGTGGTGACTGGAACTGATCGTTCGGCAGCCCGGCAAAGTCGGGGGTTGGAAGCGCCGGTACCGGGGAAACCGGGGTGCCGGCCGGACAACCGGTCACCCCCGGTGCACAATCGGTCACATTGGGCCGGATGGATGGCGACAACTCCGGTCAGCGACAGGTGAATATGCGCAAGAAGTGGACCTCATCCGACCACTTCGACCACGCGGTGTAGCTGTCATTGCACAAAGCGTTATTCTCTCCTGGATGCACGCCACCCGAGCGTCCCGTGACGGGTGGTCAGTGCGGCGTGCTCTCCGCACAGGCGGAGGTGATCCGTCCACAGTTCTGCCTCTGGGAGTCCCGTGTACCCACCCGTCCGGAACGACGCGCCAGCCACCTCCCGCCCGTCGACCGCCACTCTGCGCCGCGGTGTGCGCCTGGACCTGCTGTGGGCCGCGATCCGCGATTTCGACCTGCTCGTCCCCCAGCCCGCGGTGGCCGGCGCCGCGTTCACCGCCCCGGCCTTCCCCGCGCCGCTGCTGCGCTCCACCGCGGCGGGCAACACCGCCGCCACCCCGCGCAGCCGGACCGTCCCATCCCCCGGCACCCGCGGCCGCTCCCGCAGCGCGCCCGCCGGACCCGGCTACGACACCGAGCAGAACCCGGTCGTGGAACTGGTCGAGCGGGCCCAGAACGGCGAGAGCGAGGCCTTCGGCCGGCTCTACGACCACTACGCGGACACCGTCTACCGGTACATCTACTACCGGGTCGGCAGCCGGGCCACGGCCGAGGACCTCACCAGCGAGACCTTCCTGCGCGCGCTGCGCCGGATCGGCACCTTCACCTGGCAGGGCCGCGACTTCGGCGCCTGGCTGGTCACCATCGCCCGCAACCTGGTCGCCGACCACTTCAAGTCCAGCCGCTTCCGGCTGGAGGTCACCACCGGCGAGATGCTCGACTCCAACGAGTGCGAGCGCAGCCCGGAGGAGTCGGTGCTGGAGTCGCTCTCCAACGCCGCCCTGCTGGACGCGGTGCACCGACTCAACCCGCAGCAGCAGGAGTGCGTCACGCTCCGGTTCCTACAGGGGCTCTCGGTCGCCGAGACGGCCCGGATCATGGGCAAGAACGAGGGCGCCATCAAGACCCTGCAGTACCGGGCGGTGCGCACGCTGGCCCGCCTGCTGCCGCCGGACGCCCGGTGACCCGCGCCTCGTGGATCCGATAGACCCTGGACCGTCAGTCCCGCCCGGGCGTTGCCACGTCCGGGTGACGGGCCGGTCATCTGCTCTGCTTAATACGCCAGGGGGGTCGTGCGTAACCGACTCCCGACGCCGCTCGTTGGCCAGCGTGAAGTCCGCCATCGGGCCCGCAGTCAAGTGGGGCTTGGAACTGTCACCCGATGGTGTGGTTTCGGCCTGCGGAGACAACCAACCGGCGGGCCACGGTGTCGAAAACGACGAAGGGAGGTGTGGCCCGTGACGGCAAACGTGCTGGAGCACCGGCGGGCGAAGTCCTTCGCCGAGGCGCTGGAGGCCCACCAGAGTGATCACCGGAGCAGCGGCTCGCACCGGGCCGGCTCCGCCGCCATGACCGAGTTGCTCGCCATGGCCGACACGCTCGGTGCGCTCCCCGCCCCCGAGCTCGCCGCCGAGACGCGGACGGTCCAACGCGCCCAGCTGATGGCCGCGTTCGAGCAGCAGTGGGCCGGCGGCGCCCCCACGGCGGTGATCCCCGCCCAGCCGGGCCGGCGGGCCCGCCGCACCCGCTGGGGCCGCCGGCTGGCGATCGGCGGGCTGGTCGCCGGCGTCGCGGTCGGCTCCTTCGCGGGAGCCGCCGCCGCCTCCACCGACGCTCTGCCGGGCGACGCCCTGTACGGCATGAAGCGCGGACTCGAAGGCCTCCAGCTCGACTGGGCGGACTCGGACAGCGAGCGCGGCGCCCTGCTGCTCCAGCAGGCGTCCACCCGGCTGGACGAGGCCCAGTCCCTGCTCGGCCGCTCCGACTCGCCCGGCGCGCTCAGCCCCGCCACGGTGGACCAGGTCCGCCGCGCCCTGGACGACATGCACGCCGAGGCGCTGCGCGGGCGCGACCTGCTGCGGGCCGTCTACCGGTCCAACGGCTCGCTGACCCCGATGCGGCAGCTCGCCGACTTCGCCGGGGAGGACCAGCGCTGGTCCGCGCTGCAGTCCAAGCTGCCGTCCGGGCTCACCACCCAGGCCGACAAGGTGGACCAACTCTTCAGCGACATAAGCGAAGACGTCGCGCCCCTGCGCCTGGAGCAGCCCTCCGGGCCGGGCAGCGGCGGACCGTCCTCGACCGGTGGCACCAGCACCGGCGGCACCGGCACCGGCCAGCAGGTCCCGGGGGTGGGCAACGCTCCGGCGAGCGGCGGCACCAGCGGCCGCAACCCGGGCACCGCGCCGTCCGCCCGGTCCACGCCGTCGCCCAGCACGTCCACCCAGTCCGGCCTCGGCGACCTCCTCGGGACGCTGACCGGCAACACGCCCGCGCCCTCCACCAGCCCGGCGGGCAGCCCGGCCCCCTCGGGCTCGCCGGCCGCGCCGGACGGGCAGGGGATCACCATTCCGCCGCTCATTCCGGGGCTGCTGCCGGGGATCACCCTGGGCTGACATCCGCGGCAGGGGCGCTGGGTCACCGCCCGGCGCCCCTGTTGTCGTCCGGTCAGAAGAAGACCGAGCGGCGCTGGACCAGCAGCTTGTACAGCGTGTGCTGGATGGTCTCCCGGACCTGGTCGGTCAGGTTGAAGACCAGCATCGGGTCGTCCGCCGCGTCCTTCGGGTAGCTGTCGGTGGGGATGGGCTCGCCGAACTGGATGGTCCACTTGGTGGGGAGGGGGATCGCGCCGAGCGGACCGAGCCAGGGGAAGGTGGGCGTGATCGGGACGTAGGGCAGGCCGAGCAGGCGGGCCAGCGTCTTGAAGTTGCCGATCATGGGGTAGGTCTCCTCGGCTCCGACGATGGAGCAGGGGACGATCGGGACGCCGGCCCGCAGCGCGGAGGCGACGAAGCCGCCGCGGCCGAAGCGCTGCAGCTTGTACCGGTCGGCGAAGGGCTTGCCGATGCCCTTGAAGCCCTCGGGCCAGACCCCGACCACCTCGCCGCGTTCCAGCAGGGCCTGGGCGTCCTCGTTGCAGGCGAGGGTGTGCCCGGCCTTGCGGGCCAGTTCGTTGACCACGGGGAGGACGAAGACCAGGTCGGCGGCGAGCATCCGCAGGTGGCGGCGGGCCGGGTGGTGGTCGTGCACGGCGACCTGGGTCATCAGGGCGTCGAGCGGGACGGTGCCGGAGTGGTTGGCGACGATCAGCACGCCGCCCTCGGCGGGGATGTGCTCGGTGCCGCGGACCTCGACCCGGAAGTACTTCTCGGCGAGCGGGCGCAGCAGGGAGAGGAAGACCTCCTCGGTGAGCTCCTTGTCGAAGCCGAAGTCGTCGACCTCGTAGTCGCCGGTGAGGCGGCGGCGCAGGAAGCCGAGGCCGTGTGCGGCGCGCTGTTCCCAGCCCTTGCCGAGCAGCCGGGTGGCGGTGGCGCCGAGTTGGCCGGAGAGGGCGTGGCCGACGGCGTCGGCGAGTTGGTCGGCGAGGGCCGGGCGGGGGTCGGGACCGGTCCAGCTGGGCGCGGACTCGATCGGGATGACCTTGGCCGCCGGGTCGGCGGGCTCCCGGACGGCTGTCATCGCGGCCTCAACTCCTCGGTGTCGGTGGGGCGGTCGTCGAGCAACGCGGCGAGCCGGTCGGTGGCGGCGGCCAGCCGGTCGGGCGGCAGCAGGCCGGGTGACTGGTGGGCGGCGAAGTCGGCGAAGGTCTCGGAGGTGGTGTACCGGGGGGTGTAGCCGAACGTCTCGCGCAGCTGGGTGGTGTCCACCACCCGTCCGTGGGTGAGCAGTTGGAGCTGCTCCGGGGAGAAGGCGCGGTCCGCGGGGGCGGTCAGCCGGCGGGCCAGCTGGGCGACCGCGCCGAGCGCGGGCTTCAGCAGCGGGACGGTCGGCCGGCCGAGCCGGCGGGCGCACTGGGAGAGCAGCAGCACGCCCTCGCCGGCCACGTTGTAGGTGCCGGGGGTGGCGGTGAGCGCGGCCCGGCACAGGACCTCGACGGCGTCGTCCTCGTGGACGAACTGGAGCCGCGGGTCGTGGCCGAGCGCGGTGGGCAGCAGCGGCAGGCGGAAGTACGCGGCCAGCGGGGTGTCGCCGCCCTGGCCGAGGATGTTGGCGAAGCGCAGCACGGTGACCGCGACGTCGGGGCGGCGGCGGGCGAAGCCGCGCACGTAGCCCTCGACCTCGGCGGCGTCCCGGGCGAAGCCGCCGTCGGGTAGCGCCTTGGGCTGCATCCGCTCACCGAAGACGGCGGGGTCGCGGGGCGCGGACCCGTAGACGGCGGTGGTGGACTTGACGACCAGTCGGCGCAGGCCGGGTGCCTTCTGGCAGGCCCCGAGCAGTTGCATGGTGCCGATGACGTTGGTCTCCTTCACCGTGGCGCGGCCGCCCTGGCCGAGCGCGGTGACGTTCAGGTGCACGACGGTGTCGACCTCGTGCTCGGCGATCACCCGGGCGATCGCGGGGCGGCGCAGGTCGACCGGCGCGAAGTGCACGCCGAGCGGCAGTTCCCGCGACGGCAGGCCGATGTCCACTCCGACCACCCGCTCCACGTCGGGCTGTTCGGCGATCTGTCCGGCGAACCGCGCGCCGAGTCGGCGCGCCACGCCGGTGACGAGCACGACCTTGCCCACGTTGCCGCGACCTCCCTGGCTCCCTGCGCTCCTGCCATGCACCGTACCGCGCCGACGTCACGGTGACGGAAACGCCACTGCCCGCCCCGGGAAATCAATCCGGGACGGGCAGGACGGAAACCTGGCGACGCGAGGCGACCGCAGGCGGTGTTACTTCTTGTTGCGACGCTGCACGCGAGTGCGCTTCAGAAGCTTGCGGTGCTTCTTCTTGGCCATACGCTTGCGACGCTTCTTGATGACAGAGCCCACGGAACATTCCTCGCTCACTCGGACCCGCGCCCGTGAGAGACGGGAGTCCATACGACTGACGGAGGGCCTAGCCTACCGTCCACGTCGCGTTTGCCGTAATCGGTGCCCCTTGATGCTTTCGCCTACGCGCTCTGCAGCCGCACGTAGGACTCCTGGAGGTACTCGTGGACCTTCTGCTCGGGCACCCGGAACGAGCGTCCGACCCTGATGGCCGGAAGCTCGCCGCTGTGCACCAAGCGGTAGACCGTCATCTTCGACACCCGCATGACCGAGGCGACCTCGGCCACGGTCAGGAAGACGACATCCTGCAGGGGACGCTCGCCGGAACTCATGACCCTCACCGACCCTTACCCGTGTGCAAGGCACCGGCTTCCCCTCCGGTGACTCCACCGGCACACGTGTATCCCCAGAGTAGTTATGGGTGGTACGGGTGGGAAGAGGGGGGCCCTCAGCTGTTGTACGGTGCGAGATCCGCCTGTTGCAGTACGTAGTCGCTCAGTGGTCTGTAGCAGGCGGGCGCAGAGCCGTCGTCGAGCGGGACGACCACCTCGACCGTGCCGGCCGCCTCGGCGGCGAACGGGGCGACGTCGTTGCAGTCGGCCAGGCCGCCGGCCGGGATGCCGAGCCGGCCTGCTCCGCAGATCCAGCCGTGGTCGCCCAGTACCAGGTCGGGCGGGCGGTGGCCGGCGTCGGCGAGGGCGGTGAGGGCCAGCCGGACGGGCAACGGCGAGTGGGTGTGCGCCAGTTCGCCGGTGCCAGGGTTTCCGGTCCGCCCGGTGCCGTCAAGGGCCCGGACCACCAGGACGTGTCCGACCAGGTCGAGCACCCGGCCGCGGTCGCCGTCGGGGGTGGGCTCGCGGAAGCGCGTTCCCCGCGCGGGGGTGAGCACGGGGCAGCCGGCCGCCGCGAGCGCCCGGGTGAGCGCCCCGTGGAAGCCGGGCAGCTTGGTGGGGTGGCCGGTGCCGGCCAGCACACTGCCGCGGCGGTCGGCGGTGCGGCGCAGCAGGGCGGCGAGCCGGTCGAGGGCGTCGAGGGTGCGCTCGGGGTCGATGCCGTCGGGGCCGTCGGTGTAGCCGGGGTCGGGGTCGACGCCGACCCGTTCGACCATCAGCGCCAGCACCTGGTCCTGGTCGTAGCGGTGTTCCGGGTCGAGTCCCATCAGCGCCTTGGGGTCGCCCTGGGCGAACAACCGGTAGTGGCGCAGGTTGTTCTGACGGGGCGTCGGCACCTCGGGGCCGGCCAGCCGGTGGCGCAGCAGGTGGGCGCGCAGGCGGTCGCGGGCGGTCACGGGATCAGTCCGTGGTGCGGGAGGACGGCGCGGCGGGTGGCCAGCACGGCCTGGTCGAGGCGGTCGGCCGGGTCGTAGCCGCCGTCGAAGTCCTGCCAGCGCGGGGTGGCGCCGTCGGTCATCCGGGGCGGCGCGGGCCTGCGGGTGAGCCGGTAGACCTCGGCGCGCCACGCCTCGGGCGTCTCGGTGAGCGGGTCGACGGGGTGTCCGGCGGCGGTGGCCACCAGGTGGGTCCAGCTGCGCGGGACCACGTCGACCACCGCGTACCCGCCGCCGCCGGTGGCCACCCAGCGGCCCTCGGCGTGCCGGTGCGCGAGGTCGTGGACCGCCTCGGCGATCAGCCGCTGGGCGTCGACGGTGACCGCGAGGTGGGCCAGCGGGTCCTCGACGTGGGTGTCGGCGCCGTGCTGGCTGACGATCACCTGCGGGCGGAACGCGGCCAGCAGCTCGGGGACCACCGCGTGGAAGGCGCGCAGCCAGCCGGCGTCGCCGGTGCCGGCCGGGAGGGCCAGGTTGGCGGCGGTGCCCTCGGCGTCGGGGCCGCCGGTCTCGGTGGGCCAGCCGGTCTGCGGGAAGAGCGTGCTGGGGCTCTCGTGCAGGGAGACGGTGAGCACCCGGGGGTCGTTCCAGAACACCTGCTGGACGCCGTCGCCGTGGTGGACGTCGACGTCCAGGTAGGCGACCCGTTCGGCGCCGAGCTCCAGCAGGCGGGCGATGGCCAGCGCCGGGTCGTTGTAGACGCAGAACCCGGACGCCTGGCCGGGCATCGCGTGGTGCAGGCCGCCGGCGAAGTTGACTGCGTGCGGGCTCTCGCCGCGCCAGACCGCCTCGGCAGCGGCGACCGACTGCCCGGCGATCAGCGCGGACGCCGAGTGCAGGCCGGGGAAGGCCCAGTTGTCGTCGGTGCCGAGGCCGTACGCCGGGTCGGCGGCGGCCGGGTCGGCGGCGGCCTGCTTGACCGCGGCCAGGTAGTCGGCGGTGTGGACGAGGCGCAGCGTGGAGTCGCCGGCCGGCGGCGCGGAGCGCAGCCGTACGGTGGGCAGCTCGGTCAGGCCGAGGGCTTCGACCAGGCGCATGGTCAGTGCCAGCCGGGTCGGGTCCATGGGGTGGCCCGGCCCGAAGTCGTAGCTGGTCGCGGCCTCGTCCCAGAACAGGTGCAGCCCACAGGTGGTTTCCGACATGGGTCACACGCTATCGGGTGCGGTGCGGGGAACCGCGCGGAGCGGAGAGCGGCACCGCCGGGATCGCGCCGAGGGCGGCGGCTTGGACCGCGGCGCGATCTTGCCGTGCGTGATCGGTTGCTCGCGCAGTTCCTCGCGCCCCTAGCTGGGCACGGGTTCGCGTTCCTCCTTCGTCAGCTCCACCGATCGCGGAGCGAATTGCGGGGCGAGCGGGAGGATCGCGAGGATCAGCAGCATCGGGGCGCAGAAGGCCAGCCGGTAGGAGGAGAGGTCGGCGAGGGTGCCGACCAGGGGGGAGCCGACCAGGAAGCCGACGTAGTTGAAGAGGTTGAGGCGGGCGACCGCGGCGTCGCTCGCGGCGGGGAAGAGCCGGCCGCCGGCGGCGAAGACCTGCGGGATGATCGCGCAGATGCCGAAGCCGAGGACGGTGAAGCCGAGGATCGCGGCCCACGGGGCGGGGGCCAGCGCGGCGACCAGGAAGCCGGCGCCGGCCACGGTCGCGCCGGTGCGGACCACCGGGATCGCGCCGAAGCGCTGGACGGCGCGGTCGCCGACGGTACGGCCGAGCAGCATGGCGACCATGTAGCCGAGGTAGGAGAGCTTGGCGAGGTCCTCGCGGCTGCCGAGCCCGTCGGTGAGGTACTTGACGCTGTAGTTGGAGACCGAGGCGTCGGCGATGTAGGCGAAGGCCATCGCGGCGCACAGCGGGAGCAGCGGCTTCCAGGGGATGCGACGGGCGGCCAGTGCGGCGGCCTCCCGGACGGCGTCGCCGAGTTCGGCCGGTCCGGCGAACCAGCGGCCGGTGATGATCGCGGCGGGGATCAACACCGCCGCGGAGACGCCGAACAGCACCGGCAGGCCGGTGTCGTAGTGGGCGCCGAGGCCGGCGATCGCGGCGCCGGCGATGCCGCCGAGGCTGAACGCGGCGTGGAAGCCGATCATGATGCTGCGGCCGTAGCGGTGCTGCAGGCCGACGCCGAGCATGTTCATCGAGGCGTCGAGAGCGCCGACCAGGAGGCCGAACAGGCCGAGAGCGATGGCGAGTTGCCACAGTTGGCTGCCGAGGCCGGCCAGTGCCAGGGAGACGCAGACGGCGGGCTGGACGATCCGCAGCACGCCGCGGGCGGTGGTCCGCTTGACCAGGCTCTCGGAGGTGATAGAGCCGACGCCGGCCAGGATCGGCACCGCGGCGAGGAACAGCGGCAGCAGCGAGTCGCTGAGGCCGTAGCGGTGCTGGAGTTCGGGGATGCAGGTGACCAGCAGGGCGAAGGTGGTGCCCTGCAGCAGGAAGGAGACGGCCAGCGCGGCCCGGGCCTGTCGGAGCCGGGGGCTGGGTTCGGCCTCTGCCGTGACCTGCATCGGGACCTCGCTGACCACCGACGCTACCGGCCGGTACGGAGATGTTGGGCAGAGCGTAGGCGGTCGGCGGCGTCGGCGGGAGGGGGGCGACGGGATCAGTTCGGCAGCAGTGCGATCGCGGATTCGAGTCCGGCGAGCAGTCCGGTGGCGCCGGCGCCGGTCAGCTTGGCCGGGTCGGTGAGCGCGGCGTAGCCGTACACGTCCATGCCCGCGGCGCGGGCGGCCAGGACGCCGTTGCGGCTGTCCTCCAGCACCAGGCAGCGGGCGGGGTCGGCGCCCATGGTGCGGGCGGCGTGCAGGAACAGGTCCGGGGCGGGCTTGCCGACGCCGACGTCCTGGGCGCTGAACAGCAGTTCGTCGGTGAAGTAGCCGTCCAGGCCGGTGAGCCGGTGCGCGGTGCGGATCCAGGAGTGGTGGGCGGAGGACGCCACGCAGTAGCGGATGCCGTGCTGCTGGAGGTGCTTGAGGAGCTGCTCGGCGCCCCGGACGGGGGTGAGTTCGGTCGCGAAGGCGGCGAAGACCCGGTCGTGGAACAGGTCGTCGAAGCCCTCGGGCAGCGTCGCGCCGTACCGTTCGCCGATCACGTCGTGGACGGTGTGCGCGGCGCAGCCCATGAAGTCGCGGTAGGAGTCCTCGACGGTGGTGGGGTAGCCGAGTTCGGTCAGGTACTCGGCGAGCACCCGGTTGGAGATCGGCTCGCTGTCCACCAGCACGCCGTCGTTGTCCAGGATCAGCAGGTCGTAGCTCACCGGTCCGAGCCTACTTGCCGCCGCTGGCGAGCTCGCGGGAGCGGTCCCGGGCGGCCTCCAGGGCGCCCAGCAGGGCGGCCCGCACGCCGTGGTTCTCCAGTTCGCGGATGGCGGCGATGGTGGTGCCCGCCGGGGAGGTGACCGCCTCGCGGAGCTTGACCGGGTGCTCGCCGGAGTCCCGCAGCATCACCGAGGCGCCGATCGCGGACTGCACGATCAGCTCGTGCGCGACCTGCCGGGGCAGGCCGAGCAGGATGCCCGCGTCGATCATCGCCTCGACCAGGAAGTAGAAGTACGCCGGTCCGGAGCCGGACAGCGCGGTGGCGGCGTCCTGCTGGCTCTCCGGGACGCGCAGCGCCTTGCCGACCGAGCGGAAGATCGCCTCGGCGCGGGCCAGGTGCGCCTCGGTGGCGTGCGAGCCGCCGGAGAGCACGCTCATGCCCTCGTCCACCAGCACCGGCGTGTTGGGCATCACCCGGACCACCGGGGTGCCCGGGGCGAGCCGCTCCTCGAACCAGCCGGTCGGGATGCCCGCCGCGGCGGAGACCACCAGCTTGTCGGCGGCCACGTGCGGGGCGAGCTCGTCCAGCAGGCTGCCCATGTCCTGCGGCTTGACGGCCAGGATCAGGGTGTCGGCGAGCTTGGCCGCCTCCGCGTTGGTGACGGCGAACACGCCGTAGCGGTCGGCGAGTTCGGTGGCGCGATCCGCTCGCCGCGCGGTCACCAGCACGTCCGCCGGATCCGTCCCGGCCCGCAGCAGTCCGGAGAGCAGCGCCTCACCGATCTTGCCGGTGCCCAGGAAGGCGATCTTCTGTCCGGTAGCGATGCTGCCCATCGGGCCCTCCTTGCTGCGGTTTCCTGCCCGCCATCTTGCACCCGATCCCCCCGCCGACGCCGCAGGTGTCCACCCTGCGGTCGGCGGTTCCCCGACGAACCGTCACATCCCGGTATCCGTCTCCCGCCCGGGGGTTGGGGCGGCACCCGGCTGGAACACTCCCGACGAAAATCGGCCACCGCGCGCTGTCCGCCTGGGGGGGTGGACATGGCGAAGCACGACCCGTCCGAGGAGAAGAACCAGACGAACCAGACCGCAGCCGTCCAGCTCACCAAGATCGTCGTTCCACGGGAGGCACGACCGGAGGCACTACGGGGGGCACCACCGGCGGCACCACCGGGCGCACCACGGGCGGCGGGACCACGGGAGGCACGACCGGCGGCACGGCGGGCGGAGCCACCGGAGCCGTGACCGGCGGAACCACCGGCACCGGCGGACAGGCCGCCGGCGGCCTCCCGCCCAGCCCGACCGCCACCGCGGCGGACGGCGGCTACCGCTACACGTACGCGCTGGCCGAGGGCTACGCGATCAACCTGGGTGCGCACGACCCCGACCACCAGCGCACCACCGGGGAGTGGACCACCCAGAACTTCGCCTGGAGCGGCAAGGACGCGAACGGCGAGGACTACCTCGGCATCAAGGGCTTCCCCGATTCGGTGACCCTGCTCGCGCCGGGGGCGGACTCCAGCCACCAGGCGTGCCGGAACTCGCCGCGCGCCAACGGTGACCCCTCCGCCGGCGGGCTGGGCGCGGGCAAGCGGTTCTGCGTCTTCCCGGGCGGCTTCGACGCGCTGGTGACCGTGGTGTCGAACACCGCCACCCCGGGCGGCAGCGGCGGGGTGCTGACCCTGGACGTCGTCGTCTGGGAGTAGGGGCCCGTAGGGGGAAAGTCAGGGCCGGGCCCTCTGGATTTGCCCGTCCGCGAGGAGCACCGTGGAGACATGGGACACGGAGACTTGACTGGACGTGAGAGCCGCCAGGTCGCCGTCGCGGCCTCGACCCTCGGGCCGTGGCGGACGGCCACGGCGGTGGGCGCGGTGGTCGGCGGGGCCGCGCTGGTGGTGGATGTGGTGACCGGGCACTGGTCGATGGACATCCTGGCGGGCCCGGTCGGGCTGGCCCTGTTCTTCTTCTTCCTGGTCGGCACGGTGGGCGGCCGGCTGCGCAAGGACGGCGACCGGCGGCTGCGGCGGTGGTCCGACGCGCACCCGTGGCAGTCGGTGCTGCCGGCCGCCGGGGCGCTGCTGGTGCTGAACACGGTCGCGTTGTGGCTGCTGGGCAGCTGGGGCCTGTTCGGGGCGCTGTTCTTCTCCCTGCTGCCGGCCGGGCTGCTGCTGGTGGTGGCGGGCGTGGTCGGCTCGGTGAAGGCGGCGCGCCGGAGCTGAGCGGGCCGTTCGGGGGCCGGGTCGGCACGGTGCCGGTCCGGCCCCCGGCATTTCGCCCCCCGGTGTCGGGCGTGTCGGCGACGGTCGGCATACTTCCGGCTCGTGCCAACGATTGATGATCCTGAACCGGGACCTGGGCGGGAGTCCGACGATCCGTTCGCCGGGCTGGTGTTGGACGACGAGTTCGTCCGGGCCGCGCGGGTGAAGGAGGCGTCCGGGCGGGCCCGGATGTTGAGTGCGCGGTGGCAGAACGAGCCGCCGCCGGACAGCGGGCCGAACCTGCCGGTGGCCGAGATCCGGCGGTCGTGGTTCGGCCGGCGGGCCCGCCGGGTGGATGGCGGCCGCAGGTGGCGCAGGGGCCTGCGCAACGCGCTGCTGCTCCTGCTGATACCGGCGCTGCTGCTGGTCGCGGTGGCGTACGCGCGGACGGTGAAGTCGGACTTCGCGAAGTCCGACGCCGTGAAGTCGTCCGCGCTGCCGACCCTCGGCGCGGCGACGGCGACACCGAGCAGTGCGCCGCCGAGCGTCGCGCCCCAGACCGCCACGGTGGAGCACCCGTGGGCGGGTTCGCCGGCCGAGGCGTGGCCGTCCGGCCCGGACGGGCTGGCGCTGCCGGCGGCCACCGCGGTGGGGGTGTTCGGTCCGGAGCAGGTCGCCGCGGACCTGGACGTGGTGAAGCAGTTCCTGGTCGCGGCCAACATGGATCCGAAGGTGCTCGCGGGCGGGTACCCGCAGGCGGCACTGGATCTGACGAACCGTTCGACCGCCGACGCGCTGGCGGAGGACCTGGCCCACCCGAGCGAGGAGCACGACCCGTCGAACTGGCTGAGCCGCTTCGACCCCGCGTGGGCGGTACCGGTGACCGACCAGGTCAAGGTGCAGGGGCTGATCAGCTTCGAGGGCGACGGCGAGCAGGGCCTGCTGGTGCACACCGACGTCACCTTCGTGTACGCGGCGCGGCCGGGTCCGGAGGTCGGCAAGGCCGCGCCGTCGAAGCAGCCCTCGCAGCCCTCGCAGCCGGCGCCGACCGGCGGCGGTACGGGCGCGGCCAAGCCGGTGGGCTGGGTGCAGGACACGCCGGGCGCGGTCGACGTCGAGCGGGAGATCGTCCGGCGCAAGTTCGACTTCCGGTTCGCCGACCCGGCCCGCTTCCAGGTGAAGAAGGGCAAGCTCTCGGTGGCGCACTCCTACAGCGATCTCGGCAACAACCTGTGCGGCTTCCACGGCGGCTACCTGCGGCCGTCCTTCGACGCCGACTGGGCCACCGTGAGCGCCCGGCCGAGCGACGGGCCCTCCGCCGGGCCGACCACCGACCCGTACGACTGGAGCCGGCCGCTCACCGAGAGCGGCGAGTGCGGCTCGATCAGCCGCAGTTGACGGAGCGTCAGGCCCGTCGCCGGGTCGCCCCGCGGGCTTCGCGGGCGGCGCGGCGGCGGTGCCAGACGGCGCTCTCCTGGTCGTAGACGGCACGCTTGAGGCCCTCGCCGGGGGCTTCGACCAGGCTGCGGCAGAAGTAGGCGGCGAGGGCGCCGGTGAAGCCGACCAGCCAGACGCCGCCCAGCGACTTCTCCTCGGCCATCCAGCCGCTGAGCGCGCCGCGGCCCTCGGTGAGGATCTTCCAGGTGCGCATGGCGGCCAGCGCGGTGCACACGCCGAGGGCGAGGATCAGCAGCAGGGTGACGGCCCGGGCGTCGGAGAGCCGGACGCCGGAGACGCTCAGGCGCAGCAGCAGGGCCCCGGTGAGGGTGGCGGCCAGCGCGCCGAGCGACACCAGGACGCGGCGCAGCCAGTAGGCGGCGCCGCGGTCGACCCAGGTGGTGCCGAAGAAGCGGATCGGCTCCGGGGCGGGGGCGGTACTGGGCGCGGTCACGGTCCGATTATCACCGCGGCCGGCGGCCTGCCCCGGAGCGACGCGCCTCAGCCGAGCTTGGAGACGTCCCGGACGGCGCCCTTGTCCGCCGAGGTGGCCATCGCCGCGTACGCCTTGAGCGCGGCGCTGACCTGGCGGTCGCGGTTCTTCGGCCGGTAGCCGCCCGCGGCCTCCAGCTTGAGCCGGCGCTCGTGCAGCTCCTCGAAGGAGACGTCCAGGCTGATGGTGCGGGCGGGGATGTCGATGGTGATCGAGTCGCCGTCCTCGACCAGGGCGATCGCGCCGCCGGAGGCCGCCTCCGGGGAGACGTGGCCGATCGACAGGCCCGAGGTGCCGCCGGAGAACCGGCCGTCGGTGATCAGCGCGCAGGCCTTGCCCAGGCCGCGGCCCTTGAGGAAGGAGGTCGGGTAGAGCATCTCCTGCATGCCGGGGCCGCCCTTGGGGCCCTCGTAGCGGATGACCACCACGTCGCCCTCCTTGACCTGCTTGGCGAGGATCTTCTCCACCGCCTCGTCCTGGGACTCGCAGACCACGGCGGTGCCCTGGAAGCGCCAGATCGACTCGTCGACGCCCGCGGTCTTCACCACGCAGCCGTCCTCGGCGATGTTGCCGTACAGCACGGCCAGGCCGCCCTCGACCGAGTAGGCGTGCTCGACGCTGCGGATGCAGCCCTTGGCGTCGTCGGTGTCCAGCGTCTCCCAGCGCTCGGACTGGCTGAACGCCTCGGCGGAGCGGACGCAGCCGGGCGCGGCGTGCCACAGCTCGACGGCTTCCTCGGAGGGCGAACCGCCGCGCACGTCCCAGGTCTTGAGCCACTCGGCGATCGAGTCGGAGTGCACGGTGTGCACCTCCTCGTTGAGCAACCCGCCGCGGTACAGCTCGCCGAGGATGGCGGGGATGCCGCCGGCCCGGTGCACGTCCTCCATGTAGTAGTTGCCGTTCGGGGCGACCTTGGACAGGCACGGCACCTTGCGGGAGATCGCGTCGATGGCCCGCATGTCGAACTCGACGCCGGCCTCCTGGGCGGCGGCGAGCAGGTGCAGGATCGTGTTGGTGGAGCCGCCCATCGCGATGTCCAGCGCCATGGCGTTCTCGAACGCGGCGTAGGTGGCGATGTTGCGGGGCAGCACCGAGTCGTCGTCCCCGTGGTAGTACCGCTTGGTGATGTCCACGACGGTGCGGCCGGCCTGCTCGTACAGCGCCTTGCGGGCGGTGTGGGTGGCCAGCACCGAGCCGTTGCCGGGCAGCGACAGGCCGATCGCCTCGGTCAGGCAGTTCATCGAGTTGGCGGTGAACATGCCGGAACAGGAGCCGCAGGTCGGGCAGGCGTTCTCCTCGATGATCGAGATGTCCGCGTCGGAGACGTTCTCGTTCACCGCCTGGGAGATCGCGTCGACCAGGTCCAGCTTGCGGACGGTGCCGTCCACCAGGGTGGCCTTGCCGGCCTCCATCGGGCCGCCGGAGACGAAGACCGTCGGGATGTTCAGGCGCAGCGCGGCCATCAGCATGCCGGGGGTGATCTTGTCGCAGTTGGAGATGCAGATCAGCGCGTCCGCGCAGTGCGCGTTCACCATGTACTCGACCGAGTCGGCGATCAGGTCGCGCGAGGGCAGCGAGTAGAGCATGCCGTTGTGGCCCATCGCGATGCCGTCGTCGACCGCGATGGTGTTGAACTCGCGCGGGATGCCGCCCGCCTGCTTGATCGCCTCGGAGACGATCCGGCCGACCGGCTGCAGGTGGGTGTGGCCGGGGACGAACTCGGTGAACGAGTTGGCGACCGCGATGATCGGCTTGCCGAAGTCCTCGCGGGCTACGCCAGCGGCGCGCAGAAGGGCGCGCGCGCCCGCCATGTTGCGACCTTGGGTGACCGTGTCAGACCTCAGCTGGGGCATCGGAGCCGCTCCTTCGACAGACTCGTGGTATCCCATCGAGCCTACGCCCGTACCGCCCGCGTCCGGACCGGCTGTCCGCGATGCGGGCAGCACGGGCGCGCCCCTGCCCCGGGGCTCCGCTGCGACCGCTACGGCCGCTTCGCGGCGAACAGGTCCAGGGTGTACGGCTCCGGGATCAGGCCGTCCGGGAACTCGGCGAGCAGCGCCTCCCGTTCGGCGGCCAGCACCGGGGCCCTGCGCTGCTCGTCCAGCACCGCGAAGTACGAGCGGGAGGTGAGGTCGGCGAGGTGGCTGTCGATGGTCACCTGCCGCTCCCAGCGCAGTTGGACGTGCCCGGTCTCCAGGCCCGCCGCCGTCAACTCCTCGGACCCGGCGATCACTCCGCCGTAGTAGTGGTAGCTCGGCAGCGCGGCCGCGAGCCGCTGCTCCTGGGCGTGCACCCACGGGGCCTGACGGTCCTTCACGTTCCACCACAGCGCCAGCGTGCCGCCCGGGCGGAGCACCCGCAGCGCCTCCGGGACGGAGCGCTTCGGGTCGGTCCAGTGGAACGCCTGGGCGTAGGTGACGAAGTCCACCGAGGCGTCGTGGAACGGCAGTTCGTCGCCGCCGGCCTTCACCACCGGGAGTTCGGGGCTGGCCTGGCGGAGCACCGCGGCCATCCCGTCGCTGGGCTCCACCGCCACCACCCGGGCGCCGCGGCCGACCAGCAGGCGGGTGGCGATGCCGGTGCCCGCGCCGACGTCCAGCACGTCGGCGCCGCGCAGCGACCGGCCGGACAGGCGCTCCAACTCGTCGAACAGCGCGTCCGGGTAGGACGGCCGCGCCGCGTCGTACTGGGCGGCCACCGGTCCGAAGGACATCGCGTGGGCCCGGAGTTCGTCGGTCATCAGATCGTCCTCTCGACTATTGCCAGCTGCGGGAGCACAGCACCAGCCGGTACCCGTCGGGGTCCTCGACGGTGACGCCGTGCTCGTCCCAGTAGGGGTTGTGCGCGGCGACCCGACGCCCGCCGGCGGCCACCAGCCGCTCGACCAGCGCGTCGTCGACCGGCTCACCGAGGTACAGCACGAACAGGTCGTCCACCGTCGGCGTCGGGGCCAGCGGGTGCTCGGGGTCGTGGGTCAGCTCGAAGTGCCAGCCGCCGCCGGGGAAGCCGACCATCACCAGGTCGTGCTCGCCGGGGACCCGCTCGGTGGTGCGCCACAGTACGGTCAGGCCGAGGCCCTCGGTGTGGAAGCGCTCCGCGGCCGCGAGGTCCCGGGACGGGCGGGCCAGCCGGACGTGCGTGGTGGGGCCGATCACGCGGTGGCGTCCAGTTCGGCGCGCCAGACCGGGCTGTCCACGTAGTGGTTGTCGTACTTCTCCGCGGAGGCGGCGATCTCGGCCGGGTCGGCCTCGCCGCGCATCACCCGGCCGAGCAGGCGCAGGTAGTCGAAGCGGCCGATGCCGGGGGTGAAGGTGAAGAGCACGTCCGCCGTGCGGCCCTGGGCGGCGGCGAAGGCGTGCGGGGTGCGCGGCGGCACGGCGAGGAAGTCGCCCTGCTCCAGCACCACGACCCGGTCGTCGAGCAGCACCCGCAGCGCGCCGTCGAGGACGAAGAACAGTTCGGTGGCGCGGGTGTGGAAGTGCGCGGGGGCTCCGACCGCGCCCGTGGCGAAGCTGGAGCGGTACGTGGTGTGGTCGGCGTTCTCGGCGAGCAGGGTCATCACGCTGCTGGGGTCCGCGCTGGTCTCCGCCTCGTGGGCGCGCACCGGCTCGACCGGCTTGTCGTTGATCATGGACCTGACTCTAGGCGGGGTCCGCAACGCTGTCCGGCGAATTACCGCCTGACGGTCCGTCAGGCGGTGGGCCGGGCCGCGGCCAGGTGCAGCCGGGTGAAGGCCAGCGCCTCCGCCAGGTCCGCCTCCCGCTCCGCCGGCGTGGCCGAGCGGCGGGTGTTGACCTCGAGCACCACGTGCCCGTCGAAGGAGGTCCGGGCCAGGCGCTCCAGCAGTTCGGCGCAGGGCTGCTTGCCGCGCCCGGGGATCAGGTGCTCGTCCTTGCCCGACCCCGAACCGTCCGCCAGGTGCACGTGCGCCAGCCGGTCGCCCATCCGGTCGACCATCTCCAGCGCGTCGATCCGGGAGGTCGCCGCGTGCGACAGGTCGACGGTGAAGTGCCGGTACTCCTCGTCGGTGACGTCCCAGCCCGGCGCGTACGCCAGCATCTCGCGGTCCCGGTAGCGCCACGGGTACATGTTCTCCACCGCGAACCGGACGTGGGTCTCCCCCGCCATCCGGTTGATCCCGGCCACGAAGTCCTTGGCGTACTGCCGCTGCCAGCGGAACGGCGGGTGCACCACCACGGTGTCCGCGCCCAGCCGTTCGGCCGCCCGCCGGGCCCGCACCAGCTTGGTCCACGGGTCGGAGGTCCACACCCGCTGGGTGATCAGCAGGCACGGCGCGTGCACCGCGAGGATCGGCACCGCGTACCCCTCGGAGAGCCGCCGCAGCGCCTCCACGTCCTGGCTGACCGGGTCGTTCCAGACCATCACCTCGACGCCGTCGTACCCGAGCCGCGCCGCCAGGTCGAACGCCGTCTCGGTGGTCGACGGGTACACCGACGCCGTCGACAGCGCCACCTTGGTGTCCGGCACGTGCAGCGCCGGATGCGGCGGCAGCACCAGCCGGTCCGTGGTGCGCAGCAGCGGCGCCCGCTCGTCCAGCTTCCGGCGCGCCGCCCGGGCCGCCCGCGCCGCCTTCAGCGGCAGCGCGGCACGACGCTCGCGCCGCTGCCGGGCCGGGGCAGCGGCGTTCACCGGGTCGTCGTCCTCGGAAAGCGCCACGCCGACCAGGTTAAGCGAGACGGAGCGGACAAATGGTGTGCGCTTGGGCACGGAAAAGGGCGGCACCCGGGGGTGCCGCCCTTTCACCGCCGAGGCTAGGCCGCGAAGTAGCCGCTGAGGTCCGCGATGGCGTGGGTCTCACCGGCGTGCAGGTACAGCGTCACCCGCCCGTCGACGACCGGGACCACCACCAGGTTGGCGACGGTGGCACCGGGCGTGAAGTTGAGGTTCGACACCCCCGGGCGGTCCGTCCCGTGCGGGTAGACGATCAGGTGGCTGTCGACCGTCGGGTCGGTCACCGTGACGTTCAGCACCACCGCGGTGGCACCGGCCGGAACCCCGTCCACGCCGCCGACCTGGAAGCTGACGATCCCGTCCGGGCCGATCTTCCCGGCGCGCGCGCCGGTCCCGTAGCGGGTGTCCAGCAGCCGCAGCGGGTCGACCGCCGAGAAGGTCGAGCCGGTCGCCGCGTAGTAGCCGGTGACGTCGGCGATCAGGTCCACCGAGCCGGAGTTGTTCCGCAGGTCCACCTTGCCGTTGACCACCGGCACCGTCACCAGGTTCGGGACGATCTGATGGGGCGTGAAGTTCAGGTTCGACACGTTGGGCAGCGACTGGCCGTCCGGGTACACGGTGACGTGCCCCTCCTCCGACGGGTCGACGGCGGTCACGTTCATCACCACCGCGGTCACCCCGCTCGCCGGAACGCCCTTCACACCCGCGACCTGCAGCTGCACCACACCACCGCCACCGACCCGCGCCTTCGGCGCACCGGTGCCGTCCCGGGTGTCCAGGAACCGCGCCGGGGTGATCGGCGTCAGCGCCGAGCCCTGCCCGGCCGCGTCGGTGTAGTACCCCGTCACGTCGGCGATCAGGTCGACCGCACCGGAGTTGTTCCGCAGGTCCACCTTGCCGTTCACCACCGGCACCGTCACCAGGTTCGGCACGGTCCGGTGCGCGGCGAAGTTGAGGTTCGACACGTTCGGCAGCGGCCGTCCGTCCGGATACACCGTCACGTGCCCGTCCTCGGACGGGTCGACGGCGGTCACGTTCATCACCACGGCCGTGACACCGGTCGCCGGAACGCCCTTCACGCCCGTCACCTGCAGCTTCACCACACCACCGCCACCGACCCGCGCCTTCGGCGCACCGGTGCCGTCCCGGGTGTCCAGGAACCGCGCCGGGGTGACCGGGACGAACCGCGCCTTCGCCGGCGCGGCGGGGGCGGTCACCGTGAACGCGTTCGGCACGTAGCCCGGGGACGGCACCCCGGAGGTGTAGCCGCCGCCGTTGCTCAGGCCGTAGCTGCCCGGCGCGAGACCGGTGGTGTCGACCAGCACGTTCAGCGTGGTGCCGTCGTCACTGAGGGACACCGGCTTGATCTGCTGCAGGCCGGTGTAGCTGTTCGGGACGATCTGCAGCTTGCCGGCCATGCTGAGCCCGGCGCCGTGGATCACCGCCGGCACCAGCGTGTCGGCCTGGCCGGTCGACGGGCTGATCGAGTCCGGCGTGCCGGAGTTGACCGCACCGACGCCGGGCACGCCCTGCAGGGTGTACTCGACCGGCGTGGCCGCCTTGTTGGCGCTGAGGATCAGCACGGCCTGGCCGCCGACGGCGTTCCACAGCGCGGAGCAGGAGCCGCCGAACTTCCCGTAGCTCTGCATGCACTGGTAGGTCAGGTTGGGGTCGACCCAGTCCGCGGACCCGACGACCGACAGGAACGGGTTCTCCACGGTGGTGGAGCTGGAGGAACCGCCGATGGTGAAACCGTCGTTGGGCTTCATGTCCACCACGCCGCAGAACGCGGTCGCGGACTCGGTCAGCACCCCGCTGCGCTGCGGGAAGCCGTTCACCGACAGCTTGTTGGCCGCGCACTCGGGTGCCCAGCCGCCGGCTCCGCCGACCTTCCAGGCGTCGACGTCGGCGTGGATCGGCTTGTCCTGGTAGCCGGAGGCCACCACGACCGCCACGTACGAGGTGGAGCCGGTCACCTTGCAGGAGATGCCCCACTGGCGGCACTGGATCTTGCCGTCGGCGTCCACCGCCATCAGCAGCGTGGACGGGTCGTAGCGGCTGCCGAGGGTCCGGCCGCTCAGCCAGAACTTGTCGGTCGCCGCACCGCTGACCCGCACACAGCGGGCGTCCAGCGCCGAGGTGAAGTCGAACGCGGTGGACGGGCCGCCCACCTGCGTGGAGGAGACCGGGGTGCACGGCGCGCTGGGCGAGATGTCCCGGCGCACCAGGTGGTAGGTGTCGGCCTGGCCGACGCCCACCAGCATGGCGGTGTACGCCGTGCCCGCGGTCAGCTGGCAGGTGGTGGTGGACGAGCCGAGGGTGGAGCAGGCGGTGTTGCCCGCGGCGTCCACCACGTACACGGCGGCGTTCACCCGGTTCAGGTTGTTCGCGTAGTCGAGCATCTCGGCGGGCGAGTGCTGACCGGCCGGGACGCTCAGGCAGGCGTTCTGGACGCTCGCGGTCAGCGCGACCTCCGCGCCCCAGGAGCCGTTGTAGCCGGACTGCGGCCACGCGGCGCAGCCGTTCGCGTTCCCGGTGCGGTGGATCACCAGCTGGTACGGCTGGGCGGGGGTGCCGGTCAGCACGGCGCGGAACGGCGCGGTGCCGGTCAGCTTGCACGAGCCGTAGCCGGAGCCGCCGTTGTCGCACTGCTTGACGCCCTTGGCGTCGTCGACCTCGACCGCGACCGGACCGCCGTCCGCGGGCGGGCGGTTGAGGAGGTAGAGGCCGTTCCCGCTCGCGGTCGGCAGGGTCAGGCAGCGCTGCTGGCCGAGCGCGCCGTAGGTGCCGGTGACCGGTCCGGAGACCAGGCCGTCGTCGGCGCCGGCGGTGCAGCCGCGGGTCTCCTTGCCGGAGTGGAAGGCCATCCCGTACGCGCCGAGGTTCTGGTTGTTGGCGTCCGGCACCCAGGTGTGGTCGCCGAGGGCCAGGTCGCAGTCGCCGCTCTGGCAGCTCGCCAGGGAGCCGTCGGCCTCGAACAGCCGCCCGTTGACGCTCTGCCCGGTGGAGAGCGAGGCGTAGGTGTGGCGGCCCGCCGCGGCCACCCGCAGGGTGCGGCAGAGCGCGGTGGAGGTCAGGTCCGGGGCGGCGCCGTAGGCCTGCGGGTCGACGACCGCGCAGCCCTCCGGCTTGGACAGCCGGGCGATCCGCAGGTCGTACTCCTGGGCGGAGCCGGAGTTCTGTTGGACCGTCACCCGGTACGGCGCGGGGCCGGTGAGGCCGCAGTTCAGGCCGGTGTAGGAGTCGCTGACGGCGTAGGAGTTGCAGATCTGCTTGCCCGCGCCGTCGTAGACGAACCAGGTCAGCCGGTAGTCCGGCCCGGAGGTGCGCAGCACGTCGCCGGTGGCCAGGTCGGTGGTGTAGCAGTCGCCGGCGCTGCCGGCCGCGAGCGAGCCGTGGAAGGCCGTCGGCGCGCCGAGCTTACGGTCCGCGGGGGCCACGGTCTTGCAGCCGGTGGCGGAGAGCAGCGGCAGGTAGGACAGCGCGACGGGGTTGTCCGTGTAGTAGTTGGACGACACCTTCAGCGTGTAGGTGCCGGCCTGGCCGGTGGCGCACCGGACCGTGCCGTAGCCGAAGCCGCCGCCGAGCGCGTTCTCGCAGGAGACCGCGGACCCGTCGGGCGCGGTGAGCGTCGGGTAGACGGAGGACTGGGTGGACACCACCTGGAGGATCACCAGGTCGTTCTGCTGCGGCAGCGTCAGCGTGAGCTGGGCGCTGCCGTACGCCGGCACCGTGCAGGTGACGACGGTCTGCGGGTCGAGCGCGGCCGGGCAGGCGCCCGCCGGGTCGCTCAGCTGGAGCTGCTTCACCGCGGCGGCGTGCTCGGCCGCCGGGTCCGCCTTCGGCGCGGCCTGCGGGCCCGCGGCGGGCTGTGCGGCGGCGGGCTGCGCGGCGGCGGGCGCCGGAGCCGCGGCGAAGGCGTTGCTGCTCTGCGCGACCAGCGCGCCGAGCAGCAACGCCCCGGTGGCCACCAGGCCCACGAGGCGTTTGGGTCTTCCGGACGGCAGCACTCTCATCGTCCCCCCCTGTGGGAATGCCCGACGCCGGCATCCGTCACCGGGTCCAGGGCAGCCGGAGTCTAGCGGGGCGCATACGGACCACCGCCACCGGATTACCCATCAGGAACCTCGGGGCTACGCCTCGATGGCGATCCGGTGCTCGTTGCCGTCCATGGTGTCGAGTCGGCGCAGGATGATGCCCTCGCGCAGGGCCCAGGGGCAGATGTCGAGCTCCTCCAGGCCGAACAGGTCCATGGCGGCGTCGGCGACCAGGGCGCCGGCCAGCAGTTGGCGGGCGCGGCCGAGGGAGACGCCGGGGATCTGGGCGCGTTCGGCGGGGGTCATCGCGGCGAGGCGCGGCAGCCAGGCGGACAGGCCGGCGCGGGTGAGCTTGCGCGGGACGCGCGAGCCCGCGCCCTCGGGGGCGGCGCCGGTCATCCGGGCGAGCTGCTTGAAGGTCTTGGAGGTGGCGACGGCGTGGTCGGGCGGGCCGAGGCGGGTGATGTCGCCGACCACGCCCGCGATCTCGGCGCGGATGTGCCGGCGCAGCTCGCGGATGTCGCCGGGGTCGGCGACGTCGCCGGGCAGCCGGGCGGTCAGCCGGCCGGCGCCGAGCGGGAGGGAGGTGGCGACGTCGGGCTGCTCGTCGATGCCGCAGGCGATCTCCAGCGAGCCGCCGCCGATGTCGAGGTCGAGCAGCCGGCCGGAGGACCAGCCGAACCAGCGGCGGACGGCGAGGAAGGTCAGCTTGGCCTCGTCCTGGCCGGAGAGCACGGTCAGCGCGATGCCGGTCTCCTGCTCGACCCGGCGCAGCACCTCCTCGCCGTTGGCGGCCTCGCGGACCGCGGAGGTGGCGAACGGCAGCAGGTCGACGACGCCCTTGTCCTCGGCGACGCGCAGCGAGGAGGCGACCATGGAGATCAGCCGCTCGATGCCGGTCTCGCTGATCGCACCGTGCTCGTCGAGCAGTTCGGCGAGGCGCAGCTCGGCCTTGTGCGAGTACGCGGGCAGCGGGGCAGCACCGGGGTGGGCGTCCACCACGAGGAAGTGGACGGTGTTGGAACCTACGTCGAGCACACCGAGTCGCATAACCGTCCAACCTAGTCCAAGCCGGTGACCGGGTGGGTCACAGGAGGCCGTCCCAGAGCTGTTCGACGATCACGGCCCACCAGTTCTCGGGGTCGCGCAGCGCGGTCCGGTCGAGGGCGGCGAGGGCGTGCTGGAACTCGGCGACGGCCGGTCCGGCCTGCTCGGGGGTGAGGTCGCGCAGCCGGGGGTGGCGGTCGGCGAGCAGTGCCAGGCTGCGGACGAAGGACGTGAGGTCGGCGTTGCAGTACCGGGCCTCGCAGGTGTCCGGGTCGACGGCGCGGATCCGGCCCTGGGCGGCGTCGACGGTGAGCAGCGCCCAGCCGTCGCTGCCGAGCACCCGCTGGCCGAGCAGTCCGGCGCGGGCGGCGGCGGTGGCCCGCCGGCCGCGGCCGAGCGCGGCGAGGTGCTCGGCGAGGTCGGGCAGGACCGGCGCGGCCTGCTCGGCGATGCCGTCCGCGGTGGGGTGGTGCAGGGCGAAGAACCCGGCGACGGCCCGCGGCAGCCCGGTGTGCTGCAGCGGGCGGGCCACCGGCTCGGGCAGGTCGGCGGCGAGCGTGGCGGCCTGCTCGAAGCGCCGTACGCCGTCCTCGCCGAACTGCGCGGCCAGCCGCTTGGCCAGGCCGTCCTCGGTCTCCGGCTGCGCGGGCGGCACGTCGCGCGGCAGCGGCACCCGGTTGTACGGGGTGCCGGCCCGGGCCGCCAGGGCCCGGACGGCGGCCGCCCGGTGGTCGTGGCGCGGCCCGTACGGCTGCTCGAACTCCACGCGGACGCCTGGCAGTTGGGATTCCAGTGCGTACGCCCAGTAGCCGCCGGGCAGCATCGACAGCCGCAGGTCGGTGCGCACCGCGAGGACGTCCTCGGCGGTGACGCCCTGCCCGCGCAGCTGCTGCCAGGCGCGCAGCGCGGGGTGCGGGCGGCCGTGTGCGGAGCGGACGGTGAGGCTCTGCGGCTCGCCCTGCTTGTCGCGGTAGCCGACGGTGGCCCGGGTGCCGGGGCCGGTGACCGGGGGCTGCCCGGGCCGGTGGCTGCCGGCGCCGAGCCGGTCCCGGTACAGCCGCTCCACCTCGGGCACCGGGACGGACGGGTAGACGGTGAGCTCACCGCTGTGCCGGTCGACCACGGCGCAGGCCGTGCCGATCTCCTCCGGGGCGCGCCGCACCCCGGTGAGCGGGTCGGTGAGCACCGGCGCGGGCTCCGGCCAGAGCACCCAGCCGAGGTCGAACTCGTGGCACCTGACAGGCCGTGAACTCTCCTGCGGGAGATCGCCGTTGACCCAGCGGTGGGCGGTGGCGAGGGCCTGCTCTCGGGTGATCATCAGCGGGTGCTCCCGGCGGTGCGGTGGACGGTGAGCCGGGAACGCGGCGGTGCGGCTTCGGTCGTGGGGCCGGCGGGCGCAGCGGCCACCCCGACCGGCTCGGGCGCCGCCGGCACGGCCTCGGCCGCCTGCGCGGGCACGGCGACGGTGGCGGGCAGCGGCAGCGTCAGGTCGATCGGCCGGTCGGCGGCGTCCACCGCGATCGCCCAC
Organism: Kitasatospora sp. NPDC049285; assembly: GCF_040678815.1. Taxonomy (NCBI): domain Bacteria; kingdom Bacillati; phylum Actinomycetota; class Actinomycetes; order Kitasatosporales; family Streptomycetaceae; genus Kitasatospora; species Kitasatospora sp. NPDC049285. Next base: position 176,144 of record NZ_JBFAQR010000006.1, read on the forward strand.
AGGCCGTGGTCGGCCGGGTAGAGCGGGGTGGGCGCGGCGTAGCCGGTCTGGTGGTCGAGGTAGCTGAGCACGCCCTCGCGGTTGACGGCGTTCCAGGTGTGCGAGCGGCCGAACCCGTCGACGGTGAGCAGCACGGCGCGGGTGCCGGTGCCGTGCGCCAGCAGGGCCTGGCCGAGCTTGGCGTGCGCGTCCGACCCGTCGCCGAGGTCGAGGAAGCGGGTGCCGAGCTCGCGTTCGGCGCGGTCCCGGCCGCCGCGCTCGCCCGCCGGGCCGTCGGGCAGCCGGGGGGCGGCGCAGGTCGGGGTGCCGCCGAGGGTGTCGACGGCGGACAGCGCCACGTCCACGCAGTTGTTGGACCGTCCGCTCTCGGCGGGGCCGCCGCCGTTGAGCACCTCGATCCACTCGCCGACCATCGGGTCCGGTGCGGGCACCGGGGTGCGGCGCACCACCTCGGCCTGGTGCGCGGGGTCGACCGGGCCGAGCCCGCCGGGCAGCCCGTACGGGCGGCCGTCGGCGAGGGTCCGCTCGCGGACCGGGGCGGCCGGCAGCGGCGCCTGGCCGGGGGCGCGGCCGGCGATCACCAGCCAGGCCGCGGCGGTCTGGCCGGGGTGCACGGGGAGCCCGGAGTCGTCGAGCAGGTCGCGGCGGCGCCCGTCCACCAGCGGGTCGTAGCGGACCGGGCCGCCGGGGGCCTGCTGGCCGATCCCGCCGCCGCCCGCGGGCGGCACGACGCCGCCCACCGGCCGTCCGCCCACCGGCTGCTGGCCGACGCCGATCACCGCGGCGGCACTGCCACCGCCCTGACCGTGCGCACCGGCTCCCGCCCCCGCCGCCGGCACACCGACCGGACCGGCCGCACCGCCGCCCGCCGCACCGGGCGCACCCGCGCCCGCCCCGGGGGCACCGGCCGCAGCGCCGGGAGCGCCGACCGGTCCGGCCGCGCCACCGCCCGCCGCACCGGCGACCGGCGCACCCGCCACCGGGCCGCCGCCGACCGGACCGCCGCCCATCGGCAGGCCCGCACCGGCCCCGGGCAGCACGCCGCCCACCGGACCGGCCGGACCGCTGCCCACCGGGCCGAGCTGGAACGAACCGCCACCGGACGAGCCGGCCGAGCCGCCGAAGCCACCCGACACCGGGTCCGCGCCGCGGTGGCTCCCGCCGCCGCCACCGCCCCAGACGTCGCCGTTGTCGAAGACCGGCGGGGCGCTCGGCGCGGGCGGCGCGTGCACCCCGTCGACCTGGAGCGAACCGGGGATCCGCGGCGGAATCGGCAGGTCGTAGTCCGGGCCCGACGAACCGCCGGACGGACCGGAGCCGCCGCCGGACGGGCCGCCGTACGAGCCGCCGCCCGAACCGCCGTACGAGACGGGGGAGTTGTTGCCGTTGCCCGCGCCGCGGTGGTCACTCTGGTCCCAGTGGCCGCGGCCACCGGACCCGGCGGGTGCGGACTGCTGCTGACCGGGGTCCGGGTTGAGCAGCTGGCTGGTGGTGTTGGTGAGGGTCTCCGCCGCGTTGCCGAGCACGGGCTTCCCGTTGTCGGGCTTCCCACCGGGGAGCAGATCGCCCAGCGGGTCGTGCTTGCCGCCGTGGATGTCCTGCTTGCCGTGCGGGTCGTGGAGACCGGGCTGGGTGCCGTCCGGGCTGGGGCCGGCGCCGTCCAGGCCGGGGACCGGCATGCCGTTGGCGGTGCCGGAGAGCGCGATCGGGCTGCCGTCCGCGCCGAACACCACGGTCCGGCCGTCCGGGGTGAGCGCCTGGCCGGCCGCGTTCACGGTGACGGCGTGGCCGTCGCCGCCCGACAGCAGGTGGCCCTTCGGGTCGGTGACCAGGCCCGACACCTGGCTGCCGTCGGCGCCGAGCAGCACCGGGTGGCCGTCCGAGCCGAGCTTGGGGTGGCCGTCGGCGCCGAGCGCCATCACCACGCCGGTGCCGAGCAGCGCGCCGCCCAGGCCCACCAGCAGCGGCTTGCCCTCGGAGGTGAGCAGCGGCTTGCCGTCGGTGCCGAGCGCGATGCCGGTGACCGGGCTGCCGTCGGCGCCGACCACCGTCTGCTGGCCGTCGGCCCCCTGAGTGATCGTCAGACCCTTGACGCCCTTGATCTCCAGGCCGTCGGTGCCGACCAGCACCGGGTTTCCGTGGTGGTCGGTGCGGACGGTGCCGTCCGCCTTCAGCTCGGGGCGCACGCTCTCCACCCCGGCGACCTCCACCGAGCGGGACACCCCGGACCTGGCCAGTACCCCGGTGATCTGCCCGGCCCGGCCCGCCACGCTGGCCTCCCGGCGCTCGCCGTGCAGCCCGCGGCCGTCGGCGGCCGCGATCCGCTCCAGCGCGGTGACGGCCGGATCGGACGCGACCGCCTTCACCGCCTGTGCCATGTCGCGGCCCAGCTGCTCCAGCAGCTGACCGATCTTCAGCTTGGCGCTCTCCACGGCGGCCGCCTCCTCGACCTCGGCGACCACCTCCTTGACCGCGCCCACGGTCGCCCCGACCGCTCCGCTGATCAGTCCGCCGATGCCCGAGGTGGCCTGCTGCCCGGCCTCCTTGATCTGCGCCTTGGCCGTGGCCTCCGCCGCGTCGGCGGCCTTGATCTTCTCGGTCAGCTCGGTCAGCACCGCGATGATCTCGGCCTTGCCGTGGTCCACCGCCCCGGCCGCCTTGTCCAGCGCCCCGGCCAGCAGCCCGGCCGCCGCCGAGGCGTCGTCCAACTGCCCCCGCCCGCCGCCGCTGAACTGCCGCCAGTGCTCGGCGAACGCCTCCACCGCGGCGCCCGAGTTCTCCCCGGCCACCCGCTGCGCGGAGTCCCCGCCGCGGCGCACCAGCCGGTCCGCCTCGGTCCCGAACTCCCGCCACAGGCCGGCTGCCTGGCGCAGCCCGTCCTCGTCGGCCTGCGGCCACGCGTGGCCGGTCCGGGCCAGCGCGGGGGCCAGTTCCTCCGGCAGCTTCCTGGACACGTGCTCCCCCTTCGGATGGTGCGGTTCGGCGGTCGGTGCGGCGCGGGCGGACCCGGCGGTCGTGTGCTCAGACTCCGTTGCGGCCGTGGCCGGTTGCGCCCGGGTGGTTCAGCGAGGGCGCGTTGAAGTCGGCGCTGATGTCGGACTCGGTGCGCTCGGCATTGTCCGCCATGGTGTGCAGGCCCTGGCCGATCCGGCCCAGCCGCTCCGCCAGCCCCTGCAGCCCGGCCAGCACACCCTCCCTGGCCTCGCCGTACGCGGAGCCGAACGGCTGCCCCGGGGCGTCCTGCCCCCACGGGCTGCCCAGCCCCGCGAGGCCGCTCTCCAACTGCTTCGCGGCGCCCGCGAACTCAGTCGAGATGGCCTCGAACTCCCGTCCCTCGCCGTGGACTTCCCACGACCGGATGACGAACTTGTCGCCCATGGTGCGCACTCCCCCGTGCCCGGACGCCCGATGCGTCCATCCTTCCCCCGGCTGGGTCATCCTAGGGCCGCCCGACCCGCCCGCCCCCAGACCGCCGGTCCTTTTCACAGCCGTTTCACCTTCACCGACCGCCAGATCCCCGACCAACACCCCGAAACCCGCACAAAAGGCACACCGCCGCACGCCGTTCGACCCCGCTCAGGCCATACCCTTGCCGGGTGGCACCAGCAGAGACCGCGAAGAGCAAGAAGAGCAAGAAGTCCGCCAAGACCGCCAAGGCCGGCACCGTCGACCTGGCGATGCCCACCGTGCGCGAGGTCGCCCTGGACTTCCCGCGCGCCTGGATCGAGTTCACCGACCCCGCCGACGACGACCAGGTGTTCCGGTGCGACCTCACCTGGCTCACCTCCCGCTGGGGCTGCATCTTCGGCAAGGGCTGCCACGGCATCCAGCCCGGCCGCGGCGCCTCCGACGGCTGCTGCACCCTCGGCGCCCACTACTCCGACGAGGACGACGAGCAGCGCGTCACCGAGCACGCCGCCCGGCTCACCCCCGACATCTGGGAACACCACGCCGAGGGCACCGACGCCAAGGGCCGGATCCGCCGCGACGGCGGCATCACCATGCTCGACGAGGACGGCGACCGCCAGACCCGCCGCGTCAACGGCGCCTGCCTCTTCCTCAACAGCCCCGGCTTCCCCGGCGGCGCCGGCTGCTCCCTGCACATCCTCGCCCTGCGCGAGGGCCTCGAACCCCTCGAGACCAAGCCCGACGTCTGCTGGCAGCTCCCGATCCGCCGCACCTACGACTGGATCGACCGCCCCGACGACACCCGCTACCTCCAGGTCTCCATCGGCGAGTACGACCGCCGCGGCTGGGGCCCCGGCGGCCACGACCTCCACTGGTGGTGCACCGGCTCCCCCGAAGCCCACACCGCCCCCGACCCGGTCTACGTCTCCTACCGCGCCGAACTCACCGAACTCATGGGCCCCGAGGCCTACGAGCTCCTCACCCGACTCTGCAAGACCCACGACCCCCGCCTCGCCCCACACCCAGCGGACATCTAGGGGCCCGGGGAACGGCGGGAGTGCGTGGCGCCAAGGGTGCCGGGGCGCTGCAAGGTCTCGGCGCATAGAGGTCTCCAAGACCCACAGCCGGACTGAGACCGCGAGCCACTCGCCTCGCGGTTCCCCGAGCCCCTGTTGTTGCCCTACTTGTCGATGTCCCCGACCACGAAGAACATCGACCCCAGGATCGCCACCATGTCCGCCACCAGCGTGCCCGGCAGGAGTTCGGTCAGGGCCTGGATGTTGTTGAAGGACGCGGAGCGCAGCTTGAGCCGCCACGGCGTCTTCTCGCCGCGCGACACCAGGTAGTACCCGTTCAGGCCGAGCGGGTTCTCGGTCCAGGCGTAGGTCTCGCCCTCGGGGGCCTTCAGGACCTTGGGCAGGCGCAGGTTGATCGGGCCGGCGGGGAGCTCCGCCAGCCGGTCGAGGCACGCGTCGGCCAGCGCCAGCGCGTTGCCGGTCTGTTCCAGCAGGCACTCGAACCGGGCCAGGCAGTCGCCGTCCTGACGGACCGCCACCTTCAACACGTCCTGCAGTTCGCCGTACGCGAGGTAGGGCTCGTCCCGACGCAGGTCGAAGTCGACGCCGCTGCCGCGCGCGATCGGCCCACTTACACCGTAAGCGTGGACCTGCTCGCGGGAGAGCACGCCGACGCCGGCCGTCCGGCCGCGGAAGATCTCGTTGCCGAGCACCAGGTCCTCGAAGACCGGCAGCTGCGAGCGGACCACGCCGACGGCGCGGCGCACCCGGCCCAGCCAGCCCGCGGGGAGGTCCTCCTTGAGGCCGCCGACCCGGTTGAACATGTAGTGCATGCGGCCGCCGGAGGCCTCCTCCAGGACGTGCTGGAGTTCCTCGCGGCCGTTGAAGGAGTGGAAGATCGGGGTGATCCCGCCCAGCTCCAGGGGGTACGAGCCGAGGAACATCAGGTGGTTGAGCACCCGGTTGAGCTCGGCGAGCAGGGTGCGCAGCCAGACCGCCCGCTCGGGGACCTCCATGCCGAGCATCCGCTCGACGGCGAGCACCACGCCCAGTTCGTTGGCGAAGGCGGAGAGCCAGTCGTGCCGGTTGGCCAGCATGATGATCTGCCGGTAGTCGCGGGCCTCGAAGAGCTTCTCGGCGCCGCGGTGCATGTAGCCGATGACCGGTTCGGCGGCGCTGATGCGTTCGCCGTCGAGGACCAGCTTGAGGCGCAGCACGCCGTGCGTGGACGGGTGCTGGGGACCGATGTTGAGCACCATGTCGGTGCTGTCCGGCCCGCCCGGGAGCGTCTGCGCGCCCGCGCCGATGCCGACCGTGGTCTCCCGCATGCCCGTCGCGTCCTTCATGAGGGGAGAGTCTGCCATCCCGGGAGGCCGGCGAGGTCGTCCGGTACCGGCATGCGGACGGTCTGGGCGAGCCAGCCGAAGGCGCCGAGTCCGGCGGGATCGGTCAGCTCCGCGGCCTCGCCGGCCCCGCTCAGCGCCCGCAGGTAGCCGGCCGGGTCGGTGCTCGCCAGGGCGAGCGGGGGGCGGCCGCCGCTGACGCCGAGGGCGTGCAGGGCGGCCCGCTGCGTGGTGAGCAGGGTGGGATGGCCGGGGACGGCGGCGGCGTCGAGGGCGACGTGCGCGGTGAGGTCGCAGCTGCCGTCGGGGACGGGCGCCACCTCGCGGCCGTCCCGGAACCCGGTCAGGGTGCCGAACGGGGGCCGGGCGTCGCGCGTGTGCGCGTAGTCGACGGCGACCGCGAGACCGCGCTCCAGCGACCCGACGGCCCGCGCCCAGGCTGCGTCCCGGGGACCGCCGAGTTCGACCCTCCCCCAGCCCCGAGGTACGCCCGTGCCGTCCGGCCACCAGCGCCGGGCCCACGCCTCGTCGGGCGCCGCCAGCGGCTCCCCCGCGCGCTCGGCGCCGTCCGCGGCGACCTCGACGTACCGCAGCCGACCGTCCGGGCCGGGTTCGGCGACGTCCAGCGGCACGTTGTCCAGCCACTCGTTGGCGAACAGCAGCCCGGTGACGCCGGCCGGCGGCTCGGGCTGCCAGGCGATGTCGGCGGGCAGGGCGGCGGGCCGGTCGGCCAGCTCGACGGCGGTGAGGCGGACCCGGTCGCGCAGGTGCGCGGGCAGGGCGGCCCGGACGGCGAGGGTGAGTTCGCCGCGGCCGGCGCCGACGTCGACGAAGGCGAGCTCGGCCGGCGAGCCGAGGGCGGCGTCGACCCCCGCCAGCAGCCGGGCGACGGCGGCGGCGAACAGCGGGGAGGCGTGCACGGAGGTGCGGAAGTGCCCGGCGGGGCCCTCCGGCCGGCGGTAGAAGCCGCCGTCGGGCCGGTAGAGGGCGTGCTCGATCGCGGGGCGCCACCGCATCCAGGTCATGGCGGACGACGTTACCCCGGCGGTCGGGTCTCCACCCTGGGGAGTAGCAGCGGATCGCTCTCCCGGCGGACCTGATCGGGGTCTGCGGTTCCCTAGGCTGGAGGCGTGCATCGACTCAACGCCTGGCTCCGCCGACATCCCATGGTGGTCGACTCCGCCTGGGCGCTGTTGCTGATGGGCCTCAGCTTGCTGTCGGCGGTCGAGCAGACCGCGCCGGCGGACGGTCCGCCGCTGGACCCGACCAAGCACACGGTCGAGATCGTGCTGGCGGTGGTGCTGCCCGCGATGATGGTGGTCCGCCGCCGCTGGCCGGACGTCATGACCGTGGTGGCCACCGCGGTCGGCCTCGGCCAGGTCGCGGCGGCGATCGCGCCGAACGGGTCGAGCATCGCCTACCTGGTCTTCGCGTACACCGGCGCCGCGTTCGGCCGGCCCTGGACCTCCCGGCTGGCGCTGGCCGCGTCGCTGGCGGCCGGTCCGCTGACGGTGTGGCGGCTGATGAACGCCCCGGAGCGCGGCGACTTCGGCCGGCAGCTGTTCCTGGCCGGGCTGATGACCACGCCGTTCGTGCTGTGCTGGGCCTGGGGCCGGCTGACCCGGGTGCGCCGCGCGTACCTGGTCGAGCTGGAGGACCGGGCCGCCCGGCTGGAGCGCGAACGCGACGCCCGGGCGAAGGTCGCGGTCGCCGCCGAGCGGGCCCGGATCGCCCGCGAGCTGCACGACGTGGTGGCGCACAACGTCTCGGTGATGATCGTCCAGGCGGACGGCGCCGCGTACGTGCTGGACTCCTCCCCGCAGCAGGCGAAGGAGGCGCTGGGCACCATCGCCTCCACCGGCCGGCAGGCGCTGGTGGAGATGCGCCGGCTGCTGGGCGTGCTGCGCACGGCGGACACCGTCGGCGAGGAGTACGTGCCGCAGCCGGGCGTCGAGGAGCTGCCCGACCTGCTGGAGCAGGTCCGCACGGCCGGGCTGCCGGTGGAGTTCGCCGCCACCGGCGAGGTCCGCGAGCTGCCCCGCGGCCTGGAGCTGACGGTGTACCGGATCGTCCAGGAGGCGCTCACCAACGTCCGCAAGCACGGCGGCCCGGCGGCCCGGGCCAAGGTGGCCGTGGACTTCCGCGAGCGCGACCTGGAGGTGCTGGTCGAGGACGACGGCCGCGGCAGCACCTCCGAGCAGCTGGTCGGCGGCGGCACCGACGGCCTCGGCCACGGCCTGATCGGCATGCGCGAACGGGTCGGCATGGTCAGTGGCAGCCTGGACGTCGGGCCCCGCCCCGGCGGCGGCTTCCGGATCAGGGCCGTCCTCCCCCTCAAAGTGTCCAAGTAAGGAGCCCCACCGATGCCCATCCGCGTGATGCTGGTGGACGACCAGGAACTGCTGCGCACCGGCTTCCGGATGGTCCTGCAGTCGCAGGGCGACATCGAGATCGCCGCCGAGGCCGGCGACGGCCAGCAGGCCCTCGACGTGCTGCGCACCGCCGAGGTCGACGTGATCCTGATGGACGTCCGGATGCCCCGGCTGGACGGCGTCCAGGCGACCCGCCGGATCTGCCTGGACGAGCACGGCACCCCGGTCGTGGGCGCCCCGCACGTGCTCATCCTCACCACCTTCGACCTGGACGAGTACGCCTTCGCCGCGCTCAAGGCGGGCGCCTCCGGGTTCCTGCTCAAGGACGTCCCGCCGACCGAGCTGGTCGCCGCGATCCGCGCCGTCCACAACGGCGACGCGGTGGTCGCCCCGACCACCACCCGCCGGATGATCGACCGCTTCGCCGAGGTGCTCCCGACCCCGTCCAGCACCCCCGGCTCGCCCGTCCTGGGCCCGCTCACCGAGCGCGAGCGCGAGGTCTTCCTGCTGGTCGCCCAGGGCCTGTCGAACAGCGAGATCGCCGCCCGGCTCACCCTCTCCGAGGCCACCGTGAAGACCCACGTCGGCCGGATCCTGGCCAAGCTCGGCCTCCGCGACCGGGTCCAGGCGGTCGTGCTGGCCTACGAGAACGGCCTGGTCCGCGCGGGCGAGGTGCTCTGAGGTCCCACCCGCCTTTCCCGTCCCCGTACCATGGACCGGTACGTCTGGTACCCGCCGAGGACTGGAACGCGAACTGTGCTGCACGACTTCGGAGACCCCTCCGACCCCGGTAACCGCCCTGCCCGGCTGGCCGTCGGGGTGGTCGGTACCGGAAGGGTCGGACCCGCGCTGGGCGCGGCCCTGCAGTTGGCCGGGCACCGGGTGGTCGCCGCCTCCGGCGTGTCCGCCGCCTCCCGGCGGCGGGCCGAGGCGCTGCTGCCCGGCGTGCGGCTGGTGACGCCGCCTCAGGTGATGGCGGCGTCCGACCTGGTGCTGCTGACCGTCCCGGACGACGCGCTGCCGGATCTGGTGGCCGGCCTGGCCGCCACCGACGCGGTGCGCCCGGGCCAGCTCCTGGTGCACACCTCGGGCGCGCACGGCGTGGCCGTGCTGGAGCCCGCGACCCGCAAGGGCGCGCTGCCGCTGGCGCTGCACCCGGCGATGACCTTCACCGGCACCTCGGTGGACGTGGCCCGGCTGGCCGGCTGCCCGTTCGGGGTGACGGCGCCCGAGGAACTGCGCCCGGTCGCCGAGGCGCTGGTGGTGGAGATGGGCGGCGAGCCGGCCTGGGTGCCCGAGGAGGTCCGGGCGCTCTACCACACGGCCCTGGCGCACGGCGCGAACCACCTGGTCACGCTGGTCGCGCAGGCGATGGAGCTGCTGCGCACCGCGGGCGTCGGCGAGCCGGGGCAGATGCTCGGCCCGCTGCTCGGCGCGGCGCTGGACAACGCGCTGCGCTCCGGCGACCTGGCGCTGACCGGCCCGGTGGCCCGCGGCGACGTGGGGACCGTGCGCAAGCACCTGGCCCAACTCGCTACCGTGACCCCGGACATCGGCCAGGCCTACCGGGCGATGGCGAAGGCCACCGCGCAGCGGGCGGTGGCGAGCGGCACGCTCAAGCCCGAACCGGCGGCGGCGCTGCTGGACGTACTGAACGAGGAGAACCACTGATGGCACGCGACAGGCGCCCGGCGAAGGCCCCGAAGGCCGCCAAGGTCCGCACGGCGGTGCTGACCCGCACCGTGGACGAGTTCGAGGCGGCGTTCTGGCCGGACGAGCAGCCGGTGGACAACGCCGTGGTGATGACCATGGGCGCGCTGCACGCCGGGCACGCGGCGCTGGTCCAGGCGGCCCGCCGCCAGGTCGGCAAGGACGGCCGGGTCGCGGTGACGGTCTTCGTCAACCCGCTGCAGTTCGGCGCGGGCGAGGACCTGGACCGCTACCCGCGCACCCTGGAGGCGGACCTGGCGCTGGCCGAGGAGATGGGCGCGGACGTGGTGTTCGCCCCCTCGGTGGACGAGATGTACCCGAACGGCGAGCCGCTGGTGCGGCTGTCCGCGGGCCCGATGGGCGAGGGCTTCGAGGGCGCGGCCCGCCCGGGCCACTTCGACGGCATGCTGACCGTCGTCGCCAAGCTGCTGCACATCACCGACCCGGACTTCGCGGTCTTCGGCGAGAAGGACGCCCAGCAGTTGGCGATCATCCGCCGGATGGTCGCCGACCTGGACTTCGACGTGGAGGTCGTCGGCGTCCCGACCGTCCGCGAGGAGGACGGCCTGGCGCTGTCCTCCCGCAACCGCTTCCTCTCCGAGGAGGAGCGCTCCCGGGCGCTCGCCCTCTCCCGCGCCCTGTTCGCCGGCCGCGACGCCGGCGCGAAGGGCCCGCAGGCCGTCCGCGAGGCGGCCGCCGCCGTGCTGGACGACGCGGACGGCATCTCCCTCGACTACCTCGCCCTGATCGACCCGCTCTCCTTCACGGAGGCGCCGGACGACTTCCAGGGCGAGGCGGTGCTCGCGGTCGCGGCCAGGGTCGGTTCGACCCGGCTGATCGACAACGTCGGCATCATCGTCCGGTAAGCACAGCCCGCAGTAGCCCCAGGCATGCACTCAGAGAGGCGTGACCCATGCTCCGCACCATGCTCAAGTCCAAGATCCACCGTGCCACCGTCACCCAGGCCGACCTGCACTACGTCGGGTCGGTGACGGTCGACGAGGACCTGCTCGACGCCGCGGACCTGCTCCCCGGCGAGCTGGTCCACATCGTCGACATCAACAACGGCGCCCGGCTGGAGACCTACACCATCGCGGGTCCGCGCGGCACCGGCGTCATAGGCATCAACGGCGCCGCCGCCCGCCTGGTCCACCCCGGCGACCTGGTGATCCTGATCGCCTACGGCCAGATGGAGACCGCCGAGGCCAAGGGCTACCTGCCCAAGGTCGTCTTCGTCGACGAGCACAACCGGATCACCGGCATGGGCGGGGACGCCGCCGAGGCCCCCGAGGGCAGCGGACTGCTGCGCGGGGACGCCGCGTACGGTGGTTCGAACGGCACGGCCACCGCCGCCGCGCGCTGAAGGAGCGACTGAAGTCATGTCCTACCGTCTGACCGCCCCCGCCCCCGGCTGGACCACGACCACCGACGTGGTCGTGGTCGGCTCCGGCGTGGCCGGACTCACCGTGGCGCTCAACGCCCGCAAGGCCGGCCTGCGGGCCATGGTGGTCACCAAGGCGGTGCTGGACGACGGCTCCACCCGCTGGGCCCAGGGCGGCATCGCCGCCGCCCTGGGCGAGGGCGACACCCCCGAGCAGCACCTGCAGGACACCCTGGTCGCGGGCGCCGGCCTGTGCGACGAGGAGGCCGTCCGGACGCTGGTCACCGAGGGCCCGGACGCGGTGCGCCGGCTCATCGAGACCGGCGCCGAGTTCGACCTCGACGAGGACGGCGAGATCGTCCTGACCCGCGAGGGCGGCCACCACCGCCGCCGGATCGCGCACGCCGGCGGCGACGCCACCGGCGCCGAGATAGAGCGCGCCCTGGTCGCCGCGGTGGAGGCCGACCCGGGCCTCGAACTCATCGAGCACGCGCTGGTGCTGGACCTGCTCACCGACGCCGGCGGCCACGCCGCCGGCGTCACCCTGCACGTGATGGGCGAGGGCCAGCGCGACGGCGTCGGCGCGATCCTGGCCCGCGCCGTGGTGCTGGCCACCGGCGGCATGGGCCAGGTCTTCGCCGCCACCACCAACCCGGCGGTCTCCACCGGCGACGGCGTGGCACTCGCGCTGCGGGCCGGCGCCGAGATCACCGACCTGGAGTTCGTCCAGTTCCACCCGACCGTGCTGTTCCTCGGCGCGGACGCGCAGGGCCAGCAGCCGCTGGTCTCCGAGGCGGTCCGCGGCGAGGGCGCGCACCTGGTCGACGCCGACGGGGTGCGCTTCATGGTCGGGCAGCACGAGCTGGCCGAACTCGCCCCGCGCGACATCGTCGCCAAGGCGATCATCCGCCGGATGCAGGAGCAGGGCACCCAGCACGTGTACCTGGACGGGCGGCACTTCGGCGCCGAGATGTGGGAGCACCGCTTCCCGACCATCCTGGCCGCCTGCCGGGCGCACGGCATCGACCCGGTCACCGAGCCGATCCCGGTCTACCCGGCCGCCCACCACGCCTCCGGCGGCGTCCGCACCGACCACCTGCACGGGCGCACCACCGTCCCGGGCCTGTACGCCTGCGGCGAGGTCGCCTGCACCGGTGTGCACGGCGCCAACCGGCTGGCCTCCAACTCGCTGCTGGAGGGTCTGGTGTTCGCCGAGCGGATCGCCGCCGACCTGGCCGCCCGGGACGCGGCCGGCGACCTGCCGGCCCGCACCGTGGTCACCGACGCCGCGAGCGCCGCCACCCCGGTCCCGCTGCTGCCCGCCGAGGCCCGTGGCGAGATCCAGCAGCTGATGTCGACCGGCGCGGGCGTGATCCGCTCCGCCGACTCGCTCACCGCCACCGCCAAGGGCCTGGCGGCGCTCGCCGACGCCCGGCACTCCGCCGACCCCGCCGTCGAGACCTGGGAGTCCACCAACCTCCACCAGGTCGCCTCCGCCCTGGTCGCCGCCGCGACCCTCCGCGAGGAGACCCGCGGCTGCCACTGGCGCGAGGACTTCCCGGACCGCGACGACGCCCACTGGCAGCACCACATCACCCGCTCCACCCCCGCCTGACCTCCCGTCACCGCCCGCGCCCCGATTCCCCGCTAGGAGCCCAGCCCTCATGTCCCACTCCGAACTCCCCCTCCTGTCCGCCGAGTCCGACGGTTGCGGCGACGGGTGTGCCTGCGGCGACGGCGAGGTGTACGAGACCGGTCTCGACCCCGCGCTGGCGGAGCTGCTGGAGGCGGCCGGGCTGGACCCCGTCGAGGTCGAGGACGTGGCGATGATGGCCCTGTCCGAGGACCTGGCCGGCGGCGAGGACGTCACCTCGGTGGCCACCGTGCCCGCCGAGGCCGTCGCCACCGCGGACTTCACGGCCCGTCAGAAGGGCGTCGTGGCGGGCCTGCGGGTCGCCGAGGCGGTCGTCTCGCTGGTCTGCGAGGAGGAGTTCGAGGTCGAGCGGCACGTCGAGGACGGCGACCTGGTCGAGCCCGGCCAGGTGCTGCTCTCGGTGCGCAGCCGCACCCGCGACCTGCTGACCGCCGAGCGTTCCGCGCTGAACCTGCTCTGCCACCTGTCCGGCATCGCCACCGCGACCCGCGCCTGGACGGACGCGCTGGCGGGCACCAAGGCCGTGGTCCGCGACACCCGCAAGACCACGCCGGGCCTGCGCGCGCTGGAGAAGTTCGCGGTGCGGGCCGGCGGCGGCGCCAACCACCGGATGGCGCTGTCGGACGCGGCACTGGTGAAGGACAACCACGTGGTCGCGGCCGGCGGTGTCGCCGAGGCGTTCACCGCCGTCCGCGCCGCGTACCCGGAGCTGCCGATCGAGATCGAGGTGGACACCCTGGAGCAGATCCCGCCGGTGCTGGACGCCGGCGCGGACCTGATCCTGCTGGACAACTTCACCACCGAGCAACTGCGCGCGGCGGTGGAGCTGGTGGCGGGCCGGGCCCGGCTGGAGGCCTCCGGCGGACTGACCCTGGCCACGGCGCGCGAGGTCGCGGACACTGGTGTCGACTACCTCGCAGTCGGGGCGCTGACCCACTCCTCGCCGATCCTCGACATCGGCCTGGATCTCCGCAGTTCCTGACCCCTCGAAGCAGAAAGCGCCCCATGCTCCTCACCATCGACGTCGGCAACACCCAGACCACGCTCGGCCTGTTCGACGGCGAGGAGATCGTCGAGCACTGGCGGATCTCCACCGATCCCCGCCGCACCGCGGACGAACTCGCGGTACTGCTCCAGGGTTTGATGGGGGCGCACCCGATCGTCTCGGCGGACGACCGGGTGGCCGGCCTGGCGATCTGTTCGTCGGTGCCGGCCGTCCTGCACGAACTGCGCGAGGTGACCCGCCGTTACTACGGCGACGTCCCCGCGGTGATCGTGGAGCCCGGTGTGAAGACCGGGGTGCACGTGCTGATGGACAACCCGAAGGAGGTCGGCGCGGACCGGATCGTGAACGCGCTGGCCGCCAACCACCTGTACGGCGGTCCGTGCATCGTGGTGGACTTCGGCACCGCCACCACCTTCGACGCGATCAACGCGCGCGGCGACTACGTGGGCGGCGCGATCGCCCCCGGCATCGAGATCTCGGTGGACGCGCTCGGCGGCCGCACCGCGATGCTGCGCAAGATCGAGCTGGCCCGCCCGCGCAACGTGATCGGCAAGAACACCGTCGAGGGCATGCAGTCCGGCATCCTGTACGGCTTCGCCGGCCAGGTCGACGGCCTGGTCAACCGGATGGCCAAGGAACTGGCCACCGACCCCAACGACGTCCAGGTGATCGCCACCGGCGGACTGGCCCCGCTGGTGCTCGGCGAGGCCGACTCGATCGACGTCCACGAGCCCTGGCTGACCCTGATCGGCCTGCGCCTGATCTTCGAGCGCAACCGCCCGGCCACCGCCTGACGGCGGGTCACGGCTTGGCGGACGGCGAGCCGACCATCCCGGCGGGTCCGTCCTCGGGGCGGTCCTCCCGGACCGACCGCTCGACCTGCTTCCACCGCGGGTCGCTGATCAGCGCGACCAGCCGCTCCTGGTCGAGCGGCGGGTCGGTGCGGGTGACCGGGGTGCCGTTGGCGAGCGGCACCCGGTTCCACTCCTGCAGCATCAGCCGGTAGCCGTCCGCGGTGCTGGCGCTCACCGACCAGGTCTTCGCCCCGGCGGGTTCGCCGGGGCGGGTGCCGGCCTGGTAGACCACGACCTTGGTGCCGTCGGCCAGGGTCCGGTCGGTGCAGGCGTCCCCGGCGATCACGGTGGGATCGCAGGCGGTCGGGCCGCCGTCGCCCTTCATGATCCAGAACAGGTACTGCACGCGGCCGTGCCCGTCGTCCCAGACCAGCCGCAGCTGCGGGATCGGGTTCTCCGTCCCGCGTGCCTCGCCGACCTCCACCAGCTGCCCTGCGGGCAGGAGTTCGGTCAGCATGGACTGGAACTCCGGCCCGCTGACCGCGGCCGCGGCCGAACCGGAAGCGCCCGGCCCGACCGCGCCGCCGCCGCCGCCGGGCAGGCTGATGGCCCCGGCCCCGGCGACGCCGATCAGGGCGAGCGCGGCGACGCCGCCCAGCAGCGAGACGCGTCGCCGGGCGCGCAACCGGCGGCCGCGGGACCAGCCGAGGTCGGCGAGCGGCTGGGGGTCGATCCGGTAGGACTCGGCGGCCAGGCCGATCGCGTCGGCGAAGGCCTGCTCGTGCCCGGGCTCGGGGGTTTCTGCGGACATGCGGGATCATCCTCTCGGTGAACTGAACGGAGTGGAAAGCGAACTGACGATCGGTCGGATCAGCGGTCGGCGAGGGTGCCGAGCCCGTCGCCGAGGACGGCGCGGATCCGGGTCAGCGCCCGGGAGGCCCGGGTGCGCACCGCGCCGGGCGTGGCGTTCAGGATCGCCGCGGTCTCCTCGACGCTGCGGTCCTCCCAGTAGCGGAGCACCAGCACCGTCCGGTCGGTCGGGGCGAGCCGGGCGAGCGCGTCGACCAGGGTGAGGCGCAGCGCCGGGTCGGCGTCGGGGGCGGCGGTGTCGGGGAGTTCGGCGGTCGGCTGCTCGTCCGAGCGGCGCCGGCCGCGGTGGGTGAGGAAGGCGCGGACCAGCACGGTGTGCGCGTAGCCGGCCGGGTTGTCGATCCGGTTGCGGCGGCCGAACCAGCCGGTGCGGTGCCACTGCAGGTAGACCCGGCCGAGCGCGTCCTGCACCAGGTCCTCGGCGAGGTGGGTGTCGCCGCCGGTGAGCAGGCAGGCGGTGCGGTAGAGCGCCGCGGCGCGGGCGGCGGCGAACGCCCTGAACTCCTCGTCCGGGCCGTTGTGCCCCGATCGCGCCTGACCGTCCGTCACCATCGCGTCCGACTCCCCTGTTCCGGTGTTCTCCCCTACACCTGGATGACCGGATGGCCCGGCGTGTCGTTACAGGGGTGTGCGGCCCCGGCGCGTTCCGGATCGAATGAGCCTCTCATAGGCCAATCGGGACAAACACGTCATCAATCGCCATAAGTCGGACGTACGCCACGTACTGTCGATCCATGCCAACGCCACACGGATCGCGCGGCGGCATGGCCTTCAGCGCCGACGAAGTCCGGGTGCTGCGCCGTGTCCTCGCCCAAGCCCTCCATCCGGCCCTCCCCGACCGGCTCCCGGCGGCCACCGCCGGGGAGTTGTGGGCCGAGGACGTCCAGGACGCGCTTCGCCTCACCGAGGCCATCGACGAGGCCGTACAGGAGGGCGGGCGGCTGCGCGCCTTCCTCCTCGCCGACCTGGCACGCTACCGCGGCGCCCTGCCGGGCAGCGCGGGCGGCTACCTGGAGCGCCTGGAGGAGGCCGTCACCGACGGCTACCTGCCCACCGCCGAGGACCTCTCGGCACTGCGCTCGCTCTCCCGCCAGCCGTGCGGCCCGCAGGAGCGCTCCCGCCGCTCGCGGCTCGCCGGGCGCTGCCACGCGCTCGCCGAGGCGGAGGTGCGGGAACGGCTCTCCCTCGGCTCCGGGCAGCGGCACCTGACGGCGGTGCCCAGCCCGGCCTCCGAACCCCAGCCCGCCACCCCTGTTGGAGGACGGATCCCGATGAGCGACCAGCCCAAGCCCCAACCGCAGGCCGAACCCCCCGCCGAGCGCCCCCGCCCGCGCCGGATGCCGACCCCGGCGGAACTCTTCGGCCGCCGCCCGAAGGCCGCTCCGCACCCCGAACCGCCCACCGGTGACGAGCACCCCGAACTCGCCACCGGAACCGACGGCTGACGCACCGTCACCGCCCCCAAGCCCCCTCCCCGAGGGGGCTTTCCAACGTTTGGGTAAAGATCACCCGCGATACGAACGACCATGCCCCGAACTGTCCGATTCCCGTTCTCCCGCCGGTCGGTTTCTCCCTCTATGGTCGGCCGCGCGCAGCTGTGCGCACAGACCACCATGGGGAGACCATGTGCATCCCGCGCTCCCGCACCCTGGGGCCGGCCGCGGCCCTGGCGGCGCTCGCCCTGGGCGGCGCCGCCGTACCGGCCCGCGCGGCCGACCCGGCCCCGACCCTCACCGCCCCCGCCGCGGTCGCCGTCGACCCGGCCGCCACCTCGGTGGACCACGGCAGCGGCTTCACCACCGTCGACCTGAAGCTGACCCTGCCCGGCACCACGCATCCGACCCGCGCGGTGTTCAGGGTCGACCTGACCCCGCTGGCCGGCGTCGCCTCGGTGCGGACCCCCGACGGCTGCACGCTCGCCATGCAGGTGCTGACCTGCGGTCAGCACTGGCTCGTCGACGGCACGTCCACCCAGCAGCTCGCGCTGTACGCGCCCGCCGGCGGCGGCACCGCGGGTGCCACCGCGGTCCTGCACGTCACCGCGGCGGCCGGCAGCGGCACCACGGCCTCCGACACCAAGGTGACCCTCGGCGGGAGCAGGCTGGCCTTCACAGCCGTCCCGACCGGCACCGGCCTGCGGCCCGGCGACTCCTGGACGCCCGACCTCACCCTCACCAACAAGGGCCAACTCCCGGCCTCCCGGCTGTACTTCACCTTCACCGGCGGGATGGACCTGACCTTCGCCCCGCGCTTCTCGAACTGCGAGTACGGCACCGACGGCGACGGCGGCCAGGTGGTGATCTGCACCGTCGGCTCCACGGTCGCGCCGGGCGAGAGCGTCCACCTCGACCCGATCGCGCTGCACGTCGACACCACCGCGTACACCGCCTACGAGGACGTCGCCGTCGACACCACCGCCCCCGACCGGACCGGCCCGCTGAGCCGCTACCACTTCACCCCCGGCCCGGCCGGCAGCCCGCGGCTGACCGTCGGCAAGCCCGAGACCCCGACCGCGCCGGGCGGCGCGCTCGACCTCCACCGGGGCAACGGCACCGGGCTCACCGCGCAGGTGGCGAACTCCGCGGACTTCGCCGCGTTCGGCGCCTGGGCCCCGGACACCGCCAAGCGCCAGGGCAAGCTCTCCGTCGGCATGACCAGCAGCGGCCCGGCCGCCATCCGGTGGCGCGGCGGCGGCGAGCCCGCCCACGTCCGGGTGGAGCTGCCGAAGACCGCCAGGGTGGTCGCCGCACCCGACGCCTGCCGGCTCGCCGACCCCGCTCCGAGCGCCTCGCTCGACCGCTACGACTGCGCGACCGGCTCCGTCATCCCGTCCGGCTACTTCGTCCTGTTCGACTTCACCGTCGAGGCCGACCCGGCCGCGGGCGGCTCCGCCGTGGTGACCCTGCCGTCCATCGGCCAGGACGGCCGGGACGGCGGCAAGCCCTGGGACCCGGACAAGGCGAACGACACCGCCACCGTCGCCCTCGACGGCCGGACCTCCGGCGCCACGCCGACCGGAGCGGCCTCCCCGCCGGGCACCGCCGCGGCGCACTCCCCCACCGCCACCGCCCCGAGCAGCGCGGCGCCCACCACCCGCGCGACCACCCCGAGCGGCACCGTCCCCGGCTCCGACCTCGCGTCCACCGGCGCCACCGGCATCGCCCCGATGCTGGCCGGCGGCCTCGGTGCCGTCGCCGTCGGCTCGGGCGTCATCCTCTTCCTCACCCAGCGGCGCCGGCGCGGCGCGCACCGCGGGGCGCGGCACCGGTAATCCCGTGGCGGAGCGCGCCGTCAGCCTGGCTACCCTGGTGGGGTGACCGATCAGAGCACTCTCCCCGCGACCGACGACCTTCCCGAGCAGATGCGCGTCCGGCGCGAGAAGCTGGACCGGCTCCGGGCGGCCGGCATCGACCCGTACCCGGTCGGTTTCCCCCGCACCTCGACCATCGCCGACCTGCGGGCCGCCCACCCCGACCTGGAGCCGGACACCGCCACCGGCGAGCGCGCGGGCATCACCGGCCGGGTGATGCTGGCCCGCACCGGCGGCAAGCTCTGCTTCGCCACCCTGCGGGACGGCTCCGGCGACCTCCAGGTGATGCTCTCCCTGGACAAGCTGGGCGAGGAGCGGCTGGCCGCCTGGAAGACCGACATCGACCTCGGCGACCAGGTCGGCGTCGAGGGCGAGGTGATCACCTCCCGGCGCGGCGAGCTGTCGGTGATGGTGGACCGCTGGGAGCTCACCGCCAAGTGCCTGCGCCCGCTGCCGGACAAGCACAAGGGCCTGACCGACCCGGAGGCCCGGGTCCGCCAGCGCTACGTCGACCTGATCGTCAACCCCGAGGCGCGCGAGATGCTCCAGCTGCGCACCCGGGTGATCCGCTCGATCCGCCGCACCTACGAGGACCGCGGCTACCTCGAGGTCGAGACCCCGATGCTCCAGCCGATCCACGGCGGGGCCAACGCGCGGCCGTTCAAGACCCACATCAACGCGTACGACATCGAGCTGTACCTGCGCATCGCCACCGAGCTGTACCTCAAGCGCCTGGTGGTCGGCGGCGCGGAGAAGGTCTTCGAGATCAACCGCAACTTCCGCAACGAGGGCGCGGACGCCACCCACAACCCGGAGTTCACCGCCCTGGAGTCGTACGAGGCGTACGGCGACTACGACACCCAGGCCGAGCTGATCCGGGCGATCATCGTCAACGCCGCGCGGGACGCGCTGGGCACCACCGTGGTCACCGGCGTCGGGCCGGACGGCGCCGAGCACGAGATCGACCTGGCCGAGCCGTGGCAGGAGGTCTCGGTCTACCCGGGCATCTCCGCCCACCTGGGCACCGAGGTCACCCCGGAGACCACCGTCGAGGAGCTGCGCAAGCTCGCCGACGCCGCGGGCGTGCCGTGGGAGAAGGAGTGGGGCCACGGCCAGATCGTGCTGGAGATGATCGAGCGGCTGCTGGAGCACAACGCGATCAAGCCGACCTTCATCAAGGACTACCCGACCGAGGTCTCCCCGCTCACCCGCCAGCACCGCTCGATCCCGGGCGTCGCGGAGAAGTGGGACCTGGTGATCTTCGGCACCGAGATCGGCACCGCCTACTCCGAGCTGGTCGACCCGGTCGAGCAGCGCGCCCGGCTCACCGCGCAGTCCCTGCTGGCCGCCGGCGGCGACGTCGAGGCGATGCAGCTGGACGAGGACTTCCTGCGCGCCCTGGAGTACGCGATGCCGCCCACCGGCGGCCTCGGCCTCGGCGTGGACCGCCTGATCATGCTGCTGACCGGCAAGAACATCCGCGAGACGGTGCTCTTCCCGCTGGTGAAGCCCGAAGCCAAGGCCACCGCGGCGGCCGACGACAAGTCCGAGGAGTGAACTGATGGAGTACGTCAGCGCGATCGTGCCGCCGCTGGTCATGGCGGTCGGCTTCGCCTTCCTGGTGCGGGCCATCATCCGTAGCCAGGGCGGCGCGCAGAAGGCCAAGGAGGACGCCGCCGCAGAGGCGATGGCGTCCCGTTCGCAGGCCGAATAAGCGCTCTTCCGACGGCGCGCCGTTCCCCCCGTCCGGGCGGAACGGCGCGCCGTTTTGTTTGCCGTTGCCGTCTTTTGTCCGCTTCGGTCCTATCCTGGGCGGCACTATGGCGCGGCAACTCGGAGAACTCGAGAACGACATCATGACCCGGGTGTGGCAGTGGAACCGCCCGGTCACGGTTCGGGAGGTTCTGCAGGATCTGCGGTCGGAACGCGAAATCGCGTACACCACCGTGATGACGGTGCTGGACAAGCTCTATCGAAAGGGCTGGGTGCGCCGGGAGCGCGCCGGGCGCGCCTATAGATATGAGCCGGTCTCCTCCCGGGAGGCATACACCGCGGCGTTGATGAACGACGCGTGGGCCACCAGTGACAATCCGGCCGCGGCACTGGTGCACTTCTTCGGGATGATGTCGCCGGAACAGCGCGAGTCCCTTCGGGACGCCCTGCGGGTGGCGGGCGTCGATACCGAGGAGACCCGGCCGCCCGATGCACGATAACGTTCCCCGCCATGGAGGTCACCATCCGCCGCGCGCGGACCACCGACGTGCGAGCCGTCCGGCGGCTCATCGACGCCTACTCACGGGACGGCATTCTGCTCGACAAGCCGACCGTCACACTGTTCGAGTCCGTCCAGGAGTTCTGGGTCGCGGAACGCGACGAGGACGGCCGCGTGGTGGCCTGCGGCGCGCTGCACGTGATGTGGGAGGACCTCGCCGAGGTGCGCACCCTCGCGGTCGATCCGGTCTGCACGGGGATCGGTATCGGCCATCTCCTGCTGGAGAAGCTGCTGGAGACCGCGCGCTGGCTCGGCGTCCGTCGGATTTTCTGCCTGACGTTCGAGGTGCCGTTCTTCTCGAAACACGGCTTCGTGGAGATCGGCGAAAACGACGATCGTACGGCAGACCCGGCTGCCGTCGCCACAGAAGTCTATGAAGAACTCCTGCGCTCGTACGACGAAGGCGTCGCCGAGTTCCTGGACCTGGAGCGGGTGAAGCCGAACACGCTGGGCAACTCGCGCATGCTGCTCCGGCTCTGACGCTCTGCCCGGGGCAGCACGGACGCACCGGGGGTTTGTGTTTTCCGGGAAAAGGCGGTTTCCTTTCCTCAGGCAATGGATCGTTATCGCGGAAAGGGAAGCCCGTGGCACAGAGGGTTCAGGTCATTCTGGAAGACGATCTCGACGGTGGTTCCGCGGACGAGACCGTGACGTTCGCCCTCGACGGCGTGGCCTACGAGATCGACCTCAAGAGCGACAACGCGGACAAGCTGCGCGACCTGCTGGCGCCGTACGTGGAGAAGGGCCGCAAGCAGAGCGGCCGGCTGACCGCGCCGCGGCGCGGCGGCACCACCCGCAGCACCGGCCGGGCGGCCGCGGCGGGCCAGCCGGACACCGCCAAGATCCGCAACTGGGCGAAGGAGAACGGCTACCAGGTCAACGACCGCGGCCGGGTCCCGAGCAACGTGCGCGAGGCGTACGAGAAGGCCAACGCCTCCTGATCCGGGCGCGGCTCAGGGCGCGGGCGGCAGGCCCAGCCGCTCCCGCGCGCAGGCGTCCGCGAGGGCGTCCAGCAGGCGCAGCAGGTCGGGCGAGCGCAGGTCCAGCACGGGCCTGACGGCGCCGACCCGCAGCCAGTCGGCGGTCGTCCTCGGCGCGGGCACCCGGGGGGTTTCCGGGTGCGCCGCCGTCGGCCGTCCGTCGTGGGGGGCGGGCCACCGGGCCTCGATGGGCAGCCGCAGCTCGGCTCCCCAGCCGAGCCAGCAGAGCAGGGCGGGCACCGCCTCCGCGGTGCCGGGGGCGAGCAGGAAGACGGCCCGGCCGCGGTGCCGCAGCACCGGGCCGGTGGGTCGGCCGAGCCGGTCCAGCCGTCCCAGCGCGGCGAGCGCCGGCCGTAGCGGCGCGGTCACCCGGTCCGATCCGCGCCAGGGGGCCGCCGCGCCGGTGCGGACTGCCGGGGTGGTCGGCAGGGTCACGACCTGTGCAACGCTGGAGGGGCCGGGGCGGTCACGCGGCCGCCACCGGGATGGCGGTACGTCAACCGCGACCGGCCTGATGATCCGTCACCCCGGGGGCCCGGTCGGCGAACTTCTCGCCAGGCGAACAGGACCACCGCGGAAACCACGCGAAACCCGCCGGATTACCGGGTATGAATGCAGGTGGACGGGGTCGATGGAGCCCTGCCGCAGCACCGGGCGGGACCGGTCCCCGGTACCACCGGAGACGTGTTCGCCGTTGGCGTAGCGGTATCCGGTGCATCGGGCCCGCCGCTGGGAACACCGTCTCCCAGCATCAGGTTGGGAAAGGTGTCGGCTGGTCGCGCAGCATGTTGCTCCCGCTCCGTGGGAGTTCCGTAGCCGCGCTGCTGAGCGGGACTAGCATGCGGAAGGACAGGGCGGGGACGGCCCCCGAACTGACCGACCGCTCTGAGGAGCGATTAACGATGTTCGAGAGGTTCACCGACCGCGCGCGGCGGGTTGTCGTCCTGGCACAGGAAGAAGCCCGGATGCTCAACCACAACTACATCGGCACCGAGCACATCCTCCTGGGCCTGATCCACGAGGGCGAGGGTGTCGCCGCAAAGGCGCTGGAGAGCCTCGGCATCTCGCTCGAGGCGGTCCGCCAGCAGGTCGAGGAGATCATCGGCCAGGGCCAGCAGGCCCCGTCCGGTCACATCCCCTTCACCCCCCGGGCGAAGAAGGTGCTGGAGCTGTCGCTCCGCGAGGCCCTTCAGCTCGGCCACAACTACATCGGCACCGAGCACATCCTGCTCGGCTTGATCCGCGAGGGCGAGGGCGTCGCCGCCCAGGTCCTGGTGAAGCTCGGCGCCGACCTGAACCGGGTGCGCCAGCAGGTGATCCAGCTGCTGTCGGGCTACCAGACCAGCGGCGGCAAGGAGTCGGCGACCGCCGGCGGCCCCGCCGAGGGCACCCCGTCGACCTCGCTGGTCCTCGACCAGTTCGGCCGCAACCTGACCCAGGCCGCCCGCGAGGCCAAGCTCGACCCGGTGATCGGGCGCGAGAAGGAGATCGAGCGGGTCATGCAGGTGCTGTCCCGCCGCACCAAGAACAACCCGGTGCTGATCGGTGAGCCCGGCGTCGGCAAGACCGCGGTCGTCGAGGGCCTGGCCCAGGCGATCGTCAAGGGCGAGGTCCCGGAGACGCTGAAGGACAAGCAGCTCTACACGCTGGACCTCGGCGCCCTGGTGGCCGGCTCCCGCTACCGCGGTGACTTCGAGGAGCGCCTGAAGAAGGTGCTCAAGGAGATCCGCACCCGCGGCGACATCATCCTGTTCATCGACGAGCTGCACACCCTGGTCGGCGCGGGCGCCGCCGAGGGCGCGATCGACGCCGCCAGCATCCTGAAGCCGATGCTGGCCCGCGGCGAGCTGCAGACCATCGGTGCCACCACGCTGGACGAGTACCGCAAGCACCTGGAGAAGGACGCCGCGCTGGAGCGCCGCTTCCAGCCGATCCAGGTCGCCGAGCCGTCGCTGCCGCACACCATCGAGATCCTGAAGGGTCTGCGCGACCGCTACGAGGCCCACCACCGGGTCTCCATCACGGACGCCGCCCTGGTCGCCGCCGCCACCCTGGCCGACCGGTACATCTCGGACCGCTTCCTGCCGGACAAGGCGATCGACCTGATCGACGAGGCCGGTTCCCGGATGCGCATCCGCCGGATGACCGCGCCGCCGGACCTGCGCGAGTTCGACGAGAAGATCGCCGAGGTGCGTCGGGAGAAGGAGTCCGCGATCGACGCGCAGGACTTCGAGAAGGCCGCCGGCCTGCGCGACAGCGAGAAGCAGCTGCTGCAGGCGAAGGCCAAGCGGGAGAAGGAGTGGAAGGCCGGCGACATGGACGTCGTGGCCGAGGTGGACGAGGAGCTCATCGCCGAGGTCCTGGCCACCGCCACCGGCATCCCGGTCTTCAAGCTGACCGAGGAGGAGTCCTCGCGCCTGCTGCGCATGGAGGACGAGCTCCACAAGCGGGTCATCGGCCAGGAGGACGCCATCAAGGCGCTCTCCCAGGCGATCCGCCGTACCCGTGCCGGCCTGAAGGACCCGAAGCGCCCCGGCGGTTCGTTCATCTTCGCCGGCCCGTCCGGCGTCGGTAAGACCGAGCTGTCCAAGACGCTGGCGGAGTTCCTGTTCGGCGACGAGGACGCGCTGATCGCGCTGGACATGTCCGAGTTCTCGGAGAAGCACACCGTCTCCCGGCTGTTCGGCTCCCCGCCCGGCTACGTGGGCTACGAGGAGGGCGGCCAGCTCACCGAGAAGGTGCGCCGCAAGCCGTTCTCGGTGGTCCTGTTCGACGAGGTCGAGAAGGCCCACCCGGACATCTTCAACTCGCTGCTGCAGATCCTGGAGGACGGTCGCCTGACCGACTCCCAGGGCCGGGTCGTGGACTTCAAGAACACGGTCATCATCATGACCACCAACCTCGGCACCCGGGACATCTCCAAGGGCTTCAACCTGGGCTTCGCGGCCACCGGCGACAGCGCCACCGGCTACGAGCGGATGAAGGCCAAGGTCGGCGACGAGCTGAAGCAGCACTTCCGCCCGGAGTTCCTGAACCGTGTCGACGACATCGTGGTCTTCCACCAGCTGTCCGAGGACAACATCATCGAGATCGTCGACCTGATGATCGCGAAGGTGGACCAGCGGCTGAAGGACCGCGACATGGGCCTGGAGCTCAGCGTCGAGGCGAAGAAGCTGCTGGCCAAGCGCGGCTACGACCCGATCCTGGGCGCCCGTCCGCTGCGCCGCACGATCCAGCGGGAGATCGAGGACCACCTGTCCGAGAAGATCCTGTTCGGTGAGCTGCGGGCCGGCCACATCGTGGTGGTCGGTGTGGAGGGCGAGGGCAAGGAAGCCAAGTTCACCTTCCGCGGTGAGGAGAAGTCCCCGGTGGCGGACACTCCCGCGGCGGTGTCGGCGGCCGGTCCGGACCTGACGAAGTAATAGCGCCGCAAAGCACGGCCCAAGCCCCGGGCCCCGACCGTAACCGGTCGGGGCCCGGGGCTTTTTCACGGGCGGTTCTTCAGTTGAAAAACTGTTTAGGTTTCCGTGTGGTGTGAAATCCGGCCCTTGGGGCGGCCGAACGGGTGGGTTCGCCTCGAGTTGGGGTGCGATCGAGCCGCTAACCCCTTGCGCATTAGGTAGATTGACGTACCGTCAGATGATCTGAGTTGCCGGAGCATAGCGGCGTGACCATGCCATGGTCAAGGTCTTTCTTTTTTACCGGACCTTGGGTCAAATGTCGTCCACCTGTCTTGCATTGGTTCACCGGTTCGGTCACCAGCCCGGCCGGTTAGGGGAGGACGTCACCACGTTGAAGATAACCAAGAAGGCTGCCGCAGCCACGGCTGCCATCGCGGTGACCGCCGCGCTCGGCGCCGGCCTGCTGCCGGGTACGGCCACCGCCGCGCCGGTGACTCCGGTCGTGAAGGACCCGGCCGACTCTGTTCAGAACGACAGCGTGCCCCGCGAGCTGCTGAGCCCGCTGACCGACAAGGTGGAGGCCGAGCAGAAGGCCGCCGTCGAGCAGGTCGTCAACGGCACCGCCAAGGTCGAGAAGCACGGCGACAGCACGGCCGTGAAGCTGGGCCGCGACAAGTTCGTCGAGCTCTCGCGTGAGCGCACCGACAAGATCTTCACCATCCTGGTGGACTTCAGCGACCAGGTGGACTCCACCACCAAGACCGCTGACGGCAAGGTGAAGTACGGCGGCACCCCCGGCCCGGCGCGCAACCAGATCGCCGCACCGGACCGCGCCACCAACAACTCCACCGCCTGGCAGGCCGACTACAACCAGCAGCACTACCAGGACCTGTACTTCGCGAAGGACAAGCCTTCGCTGAAGACCTTCTACGAGCGCCAGTCCTCGGGCCGGTACTCGGTCGACGGCCTGGTCACCGACTGGGTGCGGGTGCCGTGGAACGAGGCCCGCTACGGCTCGGACTACTGCGGCCAGCACGTCTGCGCCAACGCGCAGGACCTGATCCGCGACGGCATCAACGCCTGGGTCGCCGACCAGAAGGCCAAGGGCCGCAGCGACGCGGACATCAAGGCCGACCTGGCGCAGTACGACCAGTGGGACCGGTACGACTACAACCACGACGGCAACTTCAACGAGCCGGACGGCTACCTGGACCACTTCCAGATCGTCCACGCCGGTGAGGACCAGTCGGCGGGCGGCGGTGTCCAGGGCACCGACGCGCTGTGGGCGCACCGCTCCTACGTGTACGCCAACCAGGCCGGCAAGTCCGGCCCGGACAACAACAAGCTCGGCGGCACCCCGGTCGGCACCACCGGCCTGTGGGTCGGCGACTACACCATGCAGCCGGAGAACGGCGGCCTGGGCGTGTTCGCCCACGAGTACGGCCACGACCTGGGCCTGCCGGACCTGTACGACACCTCCGGCCAGGGCATCGACAACTCGGTCGGCTTCTGGTCGCTGATGTCCTCGGGTTCCTGGCTCGGCGAGGGCAAGGACTCGATCGGCGACATGCCCGCCGACTTCGACGTCTGGTCGAAGCTGCAGCTCGGCTGGCTGGACTTCGACAAGGCCACCGCGGGCAAGGACTCGCTGCACCTGCTCGGCCCGGCCGAGTACAACAGCAAGCGCAAGCAGGGCCTGCTGGTCGACCTGCCGAAGAAGACCGTCACCACCGAGATCAACACCCCGTTCGCGGGCGGCAACGAGTGGTGGAGCGGCAGCGCCGACAACCTGAACGTCTCGGTGACCCGTGACCTGGACCTGACCGGCAAGACCTCGGCCAAGCTGACCGCGAAGGCCTGGTACGAGCTGGAGACGGACTACGACTACGCGTACGCCGAGGTCTCCGTCGACGGCGGCAAGAACTGGACCGCGCTGGCCGGCACCTTCAACGGCACCGCGCTGCCGGACAACGCCATCAACGGCTCGTCCAACGGCGCCTGGGGCGACCTGTCCTTCTCGCTGGACGCCTACGCCGGCAAGGCGGTCAAGCTCCGCTTCCACAACACCACCGACGGCGGCGTCCACCTCAAGGGCCTGGCCCTGGACGAGATCGCGATCACCGCCGACGGCGCGACCGTGTTCACCGACGGCGCCGAGAACGGCGACAACGGCTGGACCGCGGACGGCTTCTCCCGGATCTCGGGCAAGTTCTCCAAGGACTACGACCAGCACTACCTGGTCGAGAACCGCCAGTACGTCTCGTACGACGCCATGCTGAAGAGCGGTCCGTACGTCTTCGGGTCGACCGCCAAGCCGAACTGGGTGGACCACTACGCCAACCAGAACGGCGTCCTGATCTGGCTGTGGGACGGCTCGCAGACGGACAACAACGTGGCCAACCACCCGGGCCAGGGCCTGATCCTCCCGGTCGACGCCCACCCGACCGCGCTCAAGTGGTCCGACGGCACCCTGATGCGTCCGCGCCTCCAGGGCTACGACTCCACCTTCGGGTTCGAGCGCACCGACGGCCTGCAGCTGCACAAGGCCGACGTGCTCACCAAGATCCCGAGCGAGCGCGGCGTGACGGTCTTCAACGACCACACCCAGAAGTACTGGGACGCGGCCAACCCGTACAGCAGCGTCCAGGTCCCGGACACCCACACCCAGATCGAGATCTGGTGGCAGTCCTGGAACAAGCTCGAGGCGCTGGTCCGGGTCAAGCCCGTGAAGTGACGCACCGTGAGGTGACGCACCGTCACTGAACGCCGAAGACCCCCGGAGGTATCCCAACCTCCGGGGGTCTTCGGCATGCTGACGTGGCATCAGAGCAATGAGAGGAAGGCCTCCATCGCCTCGGCGACCTCCTTGCCGCTCCACCCGAGGGCCTCGGAGGCCACCGTCACCTCGGTCATCGCCCAGCCGGGCGCCAGGCCCGGCTCCAGCCAGCCGGAGAACAGCGCCACGCCCTGCTCCTCGGCCTGCCGCAGCCCGGCCTCGACCAGCTGCGCGGCCGGGTACGGCAGCCAGAACTGGAACTGGTGGGTGTGCGGCGGCTCCGGGTTGACCCGGGCGCCGGGGACGGCGGCCAGCGCCTCGGCCACCACCTTGGCGTGCGCCACGTACGAGTCCAGCCGCGGCAGCTCGTGCTCCAGCCCGGCCAGCGCGCTCAGCACGGCGGGCCACTGCTGCCACAGCTTGCCGCCGTAGCGGTGCCGCCAGACCTTGATCCGGCGGACGAACCCCTCCTCGCCGGCCACCAGGGCGCCGCTGTGGCCGCCCAGCGACTTGTAGCAGGAGACGTAGACCGAGCCGGCCCGGGCGCAGATCTCCGGCAGGCCGCGGCCCAGGTGCGCGGTGGACTCCCACAGCCGGGCGCCGTCCAGGTGGACCGGCCAGCCGCGCTCCTCGGCGACGTCGTAGAGGGCGGACAGCTCCTCCCAGGAGGGCAGCAGGAAGCCCGCGTCGCGCAGCGGCAGCTCCAGCATCAGGACGTCCACCGGCTCGTCCAGGGCGGCCAGCTCGGCGGCGGTGGGCTGGCGCGGGGCGGCGGTCTGCGGGACGGTCCGCAGACCGCTGAGGCGGGCGTAGGCGCGGCGCTCGTGCACCTCGGGGTGGGAGAGCGGGTGCATGGCCACGGTCGGGCCGTGGGTGTCCGCCCAGGTCTTCAGGGCGGCCTGCTGGGCCATGGTGCCGGTCGGGAAGTAGGCGGCGTCGGGCTTGCCGAGGAGCTCGGCGGTGCGCCGCTCCAGGGTGCGCACCAGGCCGTCGCCGTAGAGGTCGGTGGGGCCGTCGAGCGGCAGCGGGTCGTCGGCCAGGGCGGTGAGGGCGGCCAGCGCCTCGCGGACGGTCTGCGGGCGGCCGCCGGAGAGCAGGCGGTCGGCCTGTCGGCGGGCGGCGAAGCGGCGTTCCTGAACCGTGGTGTCGTTCATCAGCTGATCATCTCCGATGGGTGGGGGAGATCGGATGGTGCAGCTGGTACGGGAACCGGTCCTACCCCCGCCGGTTCGCCGCCAAACCGGGTGCCGTCCGGTGGTGATGGTCACAGGCCCCGAACGACATACGACCCGCAATAGGAGGTTTGAAGCGTGAATGACCGCTTCGTCCGATGCTCCGGGGGGACCTTCGGACCGGCCCGCGCACTACCCGCCGTCGTAGGTCACACTCTTGGGCCCCGGGCCCGAGGTCGTTTACACCGGAGTCGTTCCACCAGTTCGGCGAGTCCCCGCGGCTCGGCCCCGGGCTGGCCCCGTCCGTGAGGTTCCGACTCCCGATGCGTTCTCTCCCCGCCACCGGCCGCCGGCTTCTCCAGGCGATCAGTGCCCGCCACGTCCGCGACCTGCTCTCCACCGACCTGCTCACCGCCGAGCGCGTCGACTCCGTCCGCAGCGCCGGCGCCGCCCGGCTCGCCGCGGCCCGCAAGGCGCCCGGCAAGGCACTGGCCGGCGGCGCCGCCGTGGTCGCGGTCGGCGCGCTGCTGATCCCCGGCGGGCACGCCGCCGCGCAGACCGTGCACCCCACCACCCCGGGCGCCTCCGCGTTCACCGTGCAGGGCGTGCAGCTGCAGCCGGGCGAGGTCCAGCTGAGCTCGCCGGTCGCCTACCAGGTGAAGGGCGCGCACCCGCACGCCGAGGTCGCGGTCGCCGCCAACCTGGACCGCACCGCCCCGGCCGCCGAGCAGCCCGCCGCGCAGCCGCAGGACGACCGCGCCGCCCGGGACTCCGCGCGCACCGAGCTGCCCGCCGCCGAGCAGCCGGCCGCCCCGCAGCCCGCCGCCGAGCAGCCGGCCGCCGCCGCACCGGTCGCCGCGCAGCCCGCGCCGGAGCCGGCCAAGCCGTCCTGGTCCTCGCCCGCCCCGGGCGCGTCGATCAGCAACCCGTACCACAAGACCAACGCCGAGTACGCGGCCGGCTACCACACCGGCACCGACTTCGCGGTCTCCGTCGGCACGCCGCTGGTCGCGGTCGGCGACGCCACCGTGGTCTCCTCCGGCTGGGCCGGCGCGTACGGCAACCAGATCGTGCTGAAGCTGTCCGACGGCCGGTTCGCCCAGTACGCGCACCTGTCCCAGCTGGGCGTGAAGGCCGGGCAGCACGTCGGCGCCGGCGACCAGATCGGCAAGTCCGGCACCACCGGCAACTCGACCGGCCCGCACCTGCACTTCGAGATCCGCACCGCCAACAAGTACGCCGCGGTGATCGACCCGATCGCCTACCTGAAGCAGCACGGCGCGACCAACTTCTGATCCGCCCCCGGGCTTCCCGACCGAGCCGTCCGCGTCCTTACGCGGGCGGCTCGATCCGTGCCGCGACCTCGAGGGCGACCTCCAGCGCGGCGTCCATCGCCTCGTTCAGCGAGGTGGCGCCGGCCGGGTGCTCGCCGTCCTCGCAGAGGTCCGCCTTCAGCAGGAACATCGCCGAGTGCACCGCGGTCAGCGCGACGGTGGCCCGCAGCTTGTCGCGGAAGGTCGGCTCCGGCCCGTGCAGCAGGGTGATCATCCGCAGCATCCGGTCCTTGAACGCCAGCCCGGCCGCGGACTCCCGCAGCGCGGGCTGGTTCTCGTGGAAGAACCGCAGCAGCGGCGCCCGCTCCCCCATCCCGACCGCGAAGCGGCGTAGCAGCTCGTCACGCAGCTCGGGCGACCAGGGCTTGTCCTCGCCGAAGGCGATGGCGTCGTCGATCGGCGCGGCCATCTTCTCCACGATGCCGCGGACGATGTCGTCCTTGGTCTTGAAGTGGTAGTACAGCGCGGCCTTGGTGACGCCGAGCCGGTCGGCGATCTCGCGCAGCGAGGTCTTCTCGTACCCGTGCTCCGCGAACAACTCCAGAGCCACGTCGATGATCCGCGCTCGGGTGTCGCTGCGCGGGCTCTGGGTGCTGGTCATCCTGACGGCCTGCCTTGACGGTCGGTGGGGCGCGGGCGACGACGACCCGCTTCCGGTGCATTCTCCCTGCCCAGGGCGGCTTCCCTGAAACTGGCTTGACGACCGGCTAGGGAACAACTTACCGTGCCGGTCGACGATTCACTAGCCGGTCGTCAAGTAAGTGAAGCCGCGGGGCCCCGCGGCTACCTCACGCCCCGGGAGAGAAGCACGATGTCAACCGCCAAGTCCGAGGCCGCTCCAGAGGAGCCGGCAGTCGCTCCCGGGAAGGCCGACGAGTTCGAGCAGCGGCCGCACAAGGAGATCCGCCTGGTCATGGTCGGCCTGGTGATCACCATGCTGCTGGCCATGCTCGACAACCTGATCGTCGGCACCGCGATGCCCACCATCGTCGGCGAGCTGCACGGCTCCGAGCACATGTCCTGGGTGGTCACCTCGTACACCCTGGCCACCGCCGCCTCCACCCCGATCTGGGGCAAGATCGGCGACCTGTACGGCCGCAAGGGCTCGTTCCTGATCTCGATCGCGATCTTCCTGGCGGGCTCGGCGCTGTCCGGGCTCTCCCAGTCGATGGACCAGCTGATCGCCTTCCGCGCCGTCCAGGGCCTGGGCGCCGGCGGTCTGATGGTCGGCGTGATGTCGATCATGGGCGCGCTGGTGGCCCCCCGCGACCGCGGCAAGTACCAGGGCATGTTCGCCGCCGTCATGGCGCTGGCGACCATCGGCGGCCCGCTGATCGGCGGCTTCATCACCGACCACCTCAGCTGGCGCTGGACCTTCTACGTCAACCTGCCGCTGGGTGCGATCGCGCTGGCCTTCATCGTCATCGTGCTGAAGCTGCCCAAGGTCCGCTCCAACGCGAAGATCGACTACTTCGGCTCGGCGCTGCTCACCATCGGCATCGTCTCGATGGTCCTGATCACCACCTGGGGCGGCCACGATTACGCCTGGGGCTCCAAGCAGATCCTCGGCCTCGGCGCCCTCGCCGTCGCCTCGCTGATCGGCTTCTGCTACGTCGAGCAGCGGGTCGCCGAGCCGGTCATCCCGCTGGGCCTGTTCCGCAACCTGAACTTCACCATGGTCTCGATCATCGGCTTCATCGTCGGTTTCACCATGTTCGGCGCGGTCACCTTCCTGCCCACCTACCAGCAAATCGTCCAGGGCGCCTCGGCGACCAACTCCGGCCTGCTGCTGATGCCGATGATGTTCGGCATGCTGGTGATCTCCCTGGTCGTCGGCCAGGCCATCACCAAGACCGGCAAGTACCGGATCTACCCGATCATCGGCACCGCGGTGATGGCCGGCGGCGCGCTGCTGCTCTCCACCCTCGCCGTGGACACCTCCAGCTTCGCCTCCGCCTGCTACATGGTGGTCCTCGGCGCCGGCATGGGCTTCCTGATGCAGGTCACCATGCTGGTCGCGCAGAACAGCGTCGGCCTCAAGGACATGGGCGTCGCCTCCTCCTCCGCCACCCTGTTCCGCACCATCGGCGGCTCCTTCGGCGT